>CAYUFU010000026.1:0-16504 GCA_964444145.1 uncultured Chitinophagales bacterium | reverse complement strand
CGGCGTCCGCTTGTTTTGCGGCGTCGGAGCGGGAATGGAGCCTCACGCTCACCAACGGCGATCACTATGCGGATGTTGTGCTCGAACGAGTCAGTAACGACACGCTTTATTTCCGGCACAAATCAAACTATCTCGATCGCGTGGAAATTGATTCGCTCGCACAGCTTGTACGATTACGCCGCGGTGCGATTCTTCCGTCGTCGCTCATCGGCGGTGCAGGAGGCGGCGTCATCGGCTACGCGCTGAAGCCTGTTTCGACAGAGCAAGGCAAGGCAGATGTGTACAGCGCATTGTTCGGTGTCGTGATCGGTAGCGTTGCTGGATTCTTTATTGGTGATGCAATGCAGTCGGATGAAGTGTTTGAGATGCAGCAGGTGAGTCACGCGCAGAGGATCGAACTGCTGAAGCGCCTCGTGCGATAGTTGCGCCAAAGCGGGCTTTCTTCAAACGTGCCAAGACAGAATGCCGCAAAAAAAATTGCGATTGAGCAACTTAACTCTTGACATTCCACTCATAATGTCTTATCATCTTGTAAACGATTACATGGCGGTATTCTAGGGGGGGTAATTTTTTTTGCCCCTCAATGTAATCGGTTACATTGATTTCGTTCAGCTCACCCGATCAGCCAACATGGTTACCATCAAGGACGTTGCACGAGAAGCTGGCGTTTCGACTGCGACCGTGTCAAGAGTTTTTAACAACGTGGGCCCAGTTGATGAAGAGACACGCAAACGCGTCCGCCAAGTAGCTCGACAACTGCGCTATGCACCAAGCGCAATCGGACGCTCGCTGAGCACGCGGCGCACCGATGCGCTCGGTTTGCTTCTGCCTGACCTCTTCGGCGAATTCTTTTCTGAAGTGCTTCGCGGTAGTGATCAGACGGCGCAGCGCTCGCATTACCACCTGGTCGTTTCCAGTTCACACAACAACAAGGACGAAATCCGCGCAGCGCTTGCGATGATGCGCGGTCGCGTTGACGGGCTCGTCATAATGTCGCCCCACATTGATGCAGAGACGCTGAACGAGAATCTCCCACAGAGCCTGCCGGTGGTGCTTCTCAATTGTTACGCTGAGACCAATGGGTTCGATGCGCTCAACATTGACAACTATGGCGGCGCGTATACGATGGTGAAACACTTGCTTAGCCATGGTCACAAGCGCATCGCGATCATCAAGGGCAATCAAACGAACTTTGATGCGGCAGAGCGCTTGCGTGGGTATCGCGCAGCGATGCGTGACAACGGCGGCGAACTCAACGCACAGTGGGAACTCGACGGCAATTTCACAGAGGACGCGGGTTTTGACGCCGCCCGCGCTCTTCTCTCCCTCTCGTTCAGACCAACCGCAATATTCGCATGTAATGACTCCATGGCGATTGGCGCAATGAGAGCACTACGGAGCGAAGGAGTCCAGCTTCCCGAAGACATGGCGTTGGCAGGATTTGACGATGTGCCGATTGCGCCATACTTGACTCCGGCACTGACTTCGGTGCGCGTTGGCATTCAGGATTTGGGTGTGAAAGCGATTGAAACTCTGCTCCACGCAGTACGCCACAAGAACACACATCATAAACAACAAATAGTTCTCGCAACATCGTTGAGCATTCGTGAGTCCTGCGGGTGTTCAAAGGCCGGAAGTATCTAAACCGATCTCGTTCTCATACAGTATTGTCCGTGAAGAAGCTGTCAGTACAATTGTGGTTGTGCCTTACCGTCTTCGTCCTTGTTGGAAACGGGTTTGCCGTTTCGTCCTTGAATCAAACTGCGCAGACAGAAGACGATGACGAAGTACTCGCGCGCATCGGGCCGAGAACGGTGACAGTTCGCGACCTGCGCGATCGCATCGAGCTGACGCCCTGGCCCGGAAAAGACAATCCCGGCACACTTGCCTCCGCAAAGAGGAAGGCGTTGCTCTCGCTTGTTGCGGAAGCGCTGCTATCCATGGAAGCTGTCGAACGGGGACTGGTTGCCAGCCCGAACAACGTTGCCGAGTTGGCATCACTCGAAAAAGCTCTTGCTCGTGACGAGCTCTATCGCCGTGAAATACTCAGCAAGATTTCCGTTTCTCAGTCGGAAGTTGAATATGGACTCGAACGATACGCGTGGCAGATGACCGTGAATTCGTATCGCGTGGATTCGAAAGAACATGCATCGCGCATACTGCATGCGGTGCTCACCGATAGACCCTTGGCGTCAACTGATCTTCAGGGGGTTCTTGTTCATGACACGCTTGTGATTACCTTCGGAGACCTTGCGGCTGCTGGTGAGGACTCGATTTATTCGCTCGATAGTTTGCATCGGTGCACGATGTTGCACCTTCCCGATCAGCGCTGGGTCGTCGCACAGTTTATAAAGAAGGAGATCAATCCGGCATTCGCTCGGGCGAACTTCGATGAGCGTGCGCATGTGGTTCGTGAAAGAACCAAGAAACGGAAAGAGCATGCGTCGCTGACGACGTATATTCAGAACCATTTTCCGGGTAAGGTAAACATGAACCCGGTGCTCTTTCGCACCCTTGCCGATAGTGTAGTGGCGCTACTTGTGAAGAATGCGAAACACGCTCCCCAAGGGGAAGCATTGACTCTCTCTCAGCAAGGCATCGAAGAATTGCGAGCCGCAGTAGTGCAAGTAGCGAATGAACCTTTCATCACTTCCGAAAACGCTTCGGTGTCGCTCGGAACTATCATTGACGAGATGAACTACCATCCGATGCAATTTCGATCGTTGAAGCGGCGGTCGGTGCACGAAAGACTGAATCAATTACTGAAGCCCGTTGCTGATGCAGCACTTGCATCACAAAAGGCAATGCGGCTTCAACTGCACCACGCAGAGGATGTTCGTCGCGACATGAGGTGCTGGGTTGACGCGTTGCAAGCCGGACGACTTCTTGCGAGCATTGTGGATTCGCTTGGACGCGTGGGGGATTCCACCGCTGATCACGGCACGTCGACAAGCTTGTCCGTCAATCAAGTCGCCCAAAGAGTTGACGGCATTATCGCGAGTCTCGCGAGAAAATTTGGAGTCCAATTCTACACCGAGAAGTTGCAGCGCGTCGCCGTCACGCCCTTCAACATGATTACCAAGCGGTACTTGGGTTTTGGGGGTATGATGTTAGCGAAGCCAATGCTGCTGCAGCTTTGGGAATGGGGTAATAGCTGGAATGCGACTGAGGTTGTGCGACCGTAATTCACTGAAACATCAACAACGTCCGCAACTAAAGGAGGTGATTATCAGCGGACATATCCACGAATTGTAGTATTCACCTTTCGCGTTGCACTTCTGCGCAACGTGAACAACAATCCACATCAATCCACAAATATCATAGGAGGTACACGTCATGAAACGACAGTTCATGATTGTTGTCAGTTTGTTGCTCGTGACCGTGGCGTTTGCGCAACGCACAGACGTCAAATGGGCAAGAAACACCACCGAAGTAATGGTCATTGACGGAAATATGACTGAGGCGAGCTGGGCAGTTGCGGAGTCCGTCAAGATCAGATACGGTGTTGATAATGGCATTCCAGGCAGTGGTTGGTTCAAGGAGGGGGGAGTGAATTTGACGGATTCAACCAATGCGACAGTAAAGTGGCTTGCCAAGGCGGATAGTTTGTACGTCGGCATTCGAGCGCTCGACCGTTCAGTAGGCGGCGGCTTGTTCAACCGTTTCGACGGTATTCTCTCGAACATTCGCCAGCGACAACAAACGGGACGACCAGTTGGCGCCGGCGAAATTTTTTATGCATGGGTCTCTGAAACTTGGGCAGATACCACCTGCAAGCGTCGAGGCGCCTTGCCTGCGTTCCTTGGTTTTTGGGGTTCCACATCGGGTGGTGTGTCCGTTCCGAGGTCTGATTCGTTGAGCAGAGCAACGTGGTTCGCTGCGACAACGGTTCAAGGAATCTCGAACAGCGACACTGCAAACGATGTCGGCTACACGATGGAATTCCGAATCAACCTGAGAACCTTCGGCTACAACGTGACGGCGGCGGCGGGGGACATTGTCATGTATAGCCTCTCAATTTACGATGCCGATTGGCAATGGCCACTCGACACACTGAGGTTTGGTGGGAACCGAGCATGGTATCAATGCCCCTGGGGAAATAACAACGCGTACAACACCATCCGTATTCATGTGCGACCTGATGTCACCACGACATCCGGGGCGGTACCGACTGTAGCACATGAGTTTCGCATTCCTGGTGCAAACTACCCTGTGCCGACACTCGACGGTAGATTGAACGAATCCATTTGGCGAAATCCTGGAATCGCAACGCTGCAGATTCAATTCGGCAATGCCGCGATTCGAAACGCGTATCCTGCGATTGCTCCGTATCGCAGTGGACAATTTCAACCAACGGTCAATGGCGGCACGGCGGCTGTCACCGATGCAAGTCTGGCAAGTGTGAAGCTCTTCTACCGAGGCGACTCGCTCTACGTCGGTCTTGATGTCAACGATCGTGTGGTTCAGGCGATCAACATCCGCGACCGCTGGGATGGCTTCCGCTTCAGCATTCGCGAGCGCGTCAATCGTAATGGAGACAATGTGCTACAGCCGCGAGGCTTGACGTTCAGAATCAACGGGAGTGGAACTGCGGTAACGGTAAGTCGCGAGGATGATCTGGCTCCTACCGGTGGCTCATGGGATTCTGCGGGGACGAAAGTCCAGGTTGCCGTTGCACTGAAAGGTGGGACCTCGATTGATACGCTCGGAGCTACTCCCGATAGCGGCTACACCGCTGAGATGGTAATCAATCTGCGCCAAATTGGCTACCCGGCAGGACGAGGGGACGGAGTGTTGTTCTTCGGCGCAACGTTGTACGATGGTGATTCATTCACGCCTATCACGGATAGTTATGGAACCCGGACATGGTTCATGACGGAAAATGCCGGCAGCGATGCGGTGATTTGGGCGCTCATGGATCCGGCGGGTCCTCTTGCAGTTGACGAGAAGGGAAATCAGATCCCCGATGCCTTCACGCTCATCGGCAACTATCCGAATCCGTTCAACCCTTCGACAACGATCAAGTTCATTCAGCCTCAGCGCAGCGAAGTGACTCTTGAAGTATTCAACATTCTCGGTCAACTCGTCGCGACGGAGAAACTTGGAGAACGGCAAGCAGGCGAGCAGAGCGTACAGTTCAACGCCGCGAATCTCGCTTCGGGTTTGTACAACTATCGTTTGCGAATGTCAGCCACGAATGAAACTGTCGTCGGCAAGATGATGCTCGTGAAATAACACTTCTGGGCTGGTTCGTTTTCGAGTCTGAAAAGATGAGAAAGAGAATCCGCTCAGTGTTTCTTTTGCCGCCGTCCAATCGTCGGCAAAGATTCCTTCACCCCGCCGGGGCCTCCGCGGGGTGAAGGAGCACTTTTAGAAATCCTTCTTGACGCGTAGTGGAGATGAATGGGTGGTTAGTTGGATGGATAATTGGAAAGTTGGATAAGCTTCATCCATCAATCCATGTATCCATCTAACCATCAATCCCTTTGGGAGACGTTAGCTCGCTGCACAAGCCTACGATCTTATGTTCAGACTAACAGTTGCGGTTAGGTGAGGTTCATTTTTGGAGAAAGAAATGAAAGCACTACACAAATCAACCGAACGAGCTTTTGCGCTTTTGCTTGTATTGCTGGGGCTATCGCCATCGGTCGTAGCCGGCACCTCGGGAAAAATTGCAGGACGGGTGGTCGAAAAAGGGAAAGATCCGCTCGTTAGTGTCAACGTTGTCGTGGTCGGAACGGCGCTTGGCGCAGTGACGGATCTCGAAGGCTACTACACGATCCTCAACGTACCAGCGGGGCGCTATCAGGTGCAGTTTCGCTTGGTCGGCTACAGGACTGTTTCCGTGCGCGAGGTGCAAGTAACAGCGGATAAGACGACCAAGCTCGATGCAAGCATGGAGGAGGACGCAATCACCACCGACGCAGTGGTTGTGACAGCGACTAAGCCTGTGGTAGATGTAACTCTGACAAGCAGCATTTCCACCGTGACGGACAAGGACATTGCCACCTTGCCGGTGCAGGATCTTCAGGACATTGTCAACCTTCAAGCCGGTGTTGTTGACGGACACTTTCGCGGCGGACGCTCAGGTGAAGTGCAGTATCAAGTGAATGGAGTGTCGGTCAACAATCCATACGACAATAGCTCGACAATAAGGATTGACCGCTCGCTGATTCAAGAAGTTCAAGTCATCACGGGAACGTTCGACGCGGAATATGGGCAGGCGATGAGCGGAGTAGTGAACACGGTGCTCAAGTCCGGCTCCGACAATTTTGGTTTCAACGCGGAGGTGTTAGCGGGGTCGTTTCTCTATGAGAGCGGCGGGTTCCGAAAGCTCACTTACAAATTCCGTCCAGAGTTTCTCAATCAAAATTATCAGTTGAGCATAAGCGGACCGACGGGAATTCCTCAAACGTACTTTCTAGTGAATGGTCGGCGATTCGTGTTCAACGACTATCTTGTTGGCGAGCGTCGGTTCAATCCACTCGCTCCCTTGTCGAGCAACGTAGATACCACCACCAATCCACCGACAATTACACCGATACCCAATGGAGATGGACGCGTGGCGAATATCGCCTACACGCGTGAGTGGTCGGGCCTTGCCAAAATCACGAATCGCTCGTTGGCGGGAATCGAGATCAGCTACCAGGCGCTCGCCAACCGCATCGAGGCAAGTGGGCTGGGCGACGCGTTTACGTTTCGCTTCAATCCCGATGGGAAGAAAAAGCAGGTCACCACGTCGTTCGTCCACGGACTGGATTGGACTCATACCCTCTCACCCACAACGTACTACACGCTGAGTGTGCGCCAGAATTATTTCAACTATCACGATTGGGTGTATGATGACTTCTACGATCCTCGCTATGACCAAGCCGGACCGAGCAGGGGCATTGGCGACTACGAGTTTGGTGCAAGCGTGCTTGGGGTTGATTTCGGAAGATTTCGGCAAAAGACCAACGCGCTTGTTATCAAGGGCGCGGTGACGAGTCAGGTGAGCCGCGAGCACCAGTTGAAGGCGGGATTCGAACTCCACACATCGGCGCTCGAGTTCGGCTCCGCAGGAACGCTCACGATCAAAGGCGATACGCTGTTCCGGTTTGTTGACGATACAGTCTATCCCGGCGTTCAATACTACTATCCCGCGTCGATGGCGGCGTATGTTCAAGACCAAATGGAATGGAACGAACTGACGATCCGCGCAGGAGTGCGGTTCGAGTATTTCGACGCGCGGACAACAATCCCCGGCGATCTGCAGAACCCCGCGAATTCGATTGATCTCAATGGCGACAACATCCCGGAAGTTGCACCGCCGAAGCGGGCGAGCAAGAAGATTTCTTTCGCGCCCCGTGTCGGCATCTCGTATCCGATCACTGCGACTTCATCCATTTTCTTTTCGTACGGGCACTTCTACCAATTTCCGCCTCTTCGCGATATTTTCGACAATGCAAATTACGGTGTTCTCAAAGACCTTCAGGCGGGAACAGGAAACTACGACCGCGTCTTCTCCAATCCCGATATCAAGCCGGAGCGAACGGTTCAGTACGAATTCGGGTACAAGAACGCGGTGACAGATTGGCTCGGAGTAAGCGTCAATCTCTTTTACAAAGACATTCGTGATCTGCTCGGCACAGAGTTCTTGGATACGTACACTGCCGCGTCCTATGCGCGCAAAGCGAACGCCGATTTTGGCAATGTAACGGGCTTTACGATTTCGCTCGATCAACGACGCGTCGGCATCCTGAGCTCGACGCTCGATTACACATGGCAACTGGCGCAAGGCAACTCCAGCGATCCGAATGAAACGGCGAACAGAGCAAGAGCAGGAGAGGACCCGCGACCACGCCAAATTGCTCTCAATTGGGATCAGCGCCACACGCTCAATCTGACGGTACAGCTCTCCGAGCCGGAGCAATACACGGTGAGCACGATCATTAGATTTGGGAGTGGACAACCGTACACGCCACAAATCGCTTCGCTCTTTCGCGCACAGGTCGAAACAAACTCCGAGCGGAAGCCGAACGGTTTGGTGATTGACCTCCGCGCGGAAAAGTACTTCACGCTCGCCGGCGTGAACATGAGCTTTTTTGCCCGCGTCTTCAATCTTTTCGACACGAGATTCTTCAACGGGTCAGTATTCGCGAGCACGGGGAGTCCAGACTACAGCGTGTTTCCCGAGGGAGACAAGAACACCCTGGCGCAACCGACACGCTACTACGCGCCCCGTCGAGTCGAGCTTGGCATTTCCATGAACTCATCGTTTTGATGTGAGGGAGAAGTTAGTATGAAGAATTTGTTTGGAATCGTCATTGCAACGGCGGCGTTGCTCGCTGCGACTGCCGAGCTATCCGCGCAAATCGTGCCGCCAGTTCCGCGCGAAAAGCGAGGACGGATTGACGCTGAACGCGAGGGCTTCCATGATGCAAACAACATTCGCACGGTCTTTCTCAACTACGGGATGGTCGGCGATTTCCGTCCGGCGGGTGTTGATGTGAGTGTGTTTCACTCGTTCGAAGTTCCGAAAGGCAGCGGTGTGAACTACGGCGACGGCGTGACGCCGTTCGTTTTAGCAAAGATCCGGCTCACGAACGGCGACTCCGTGCATCTGATGGAGACGGGATATCGCGAGCGACAGGAAGACAGCCCATTCGGCTCCTATGTGATGCGTTTCGAGCCGCGTCCCGGATATTTCGAAGCCGATCCTGCGAAAAACCGAGCTCGCTCGCCAGCCATCAGCAACGATGCGCGGACGTGGCCCGCAACGTGGCCCGATAAAGATCATACCTGGGATGGAACGTGGAACGGCTACTTCGGCAAAGTCCCCGCCGCCGATCAAGAAAGTTTCACTGTCATGGACGATGAATACTACGACAAATGGAAAATCGGCTCGTCGTTCGGGACGTACATTCCGGACAGCAGAGACTCGACGCGTCGTGGACTTGGGCTTCGGACTGAAGTGCGAGGCTTTCAATGGTCGAACCCGCAAGCGGGAAACGTCATCTTCTATCATTACGACATTACCAACGAAGGAACGGTTGACTATCCGCGCACAGGTGAACGCGAGAACATCATCTTTGGCTTGTATATGGATTCCGGTATCGGCGGCTCATCATCCGGATGCGACGGCATCTTCGAGTCGGACGACGACAACGCGCAGTTCGATACAACTACCGGTTTGAATCTCGTGTACACGTGGGACTTCAACGGTCATGGTGTTGGCTTGACGAGCAATTGCTATCCCACGGGGTACTTGGGGTACGCCTATCTCGAAACGCCGGGAAAGCCGGAGGACCTTCAGGACAATGACTTCGATGGCATCACGGATGAGAAGCGCGATGGAGGTCCGGGAAGGCTCATCACAGGTTTGGATAATATTTTGCAGGCGGCTGCAACGCTCTACGACACCACACGATTTAGCGCATCGCTCGGTTCGCCAAGGCGCCGCCCCGCGACCATTGCGGGACGTTGGTGGACCGGCGACGAGGATATGGATTGGGTCCAGGAGGCCGATGATGTCGGCGCTGACGGCTTGGCGGGCACGAGCGACGCAGGTGAAGGAGACGGAATGCCAACCGCCGGTGAACCGCATTTCGATGAAACGGACAAGGACGAGTCCGATCAGATCGGGTTGACGGGGTTTCAGCTCAGCGTCATCACGGGCGGGTTGGATAACGTGATTTTCTATAAAAGGGATTTGGGAAATGGCCATCCGGATTGGCCCAAAGAACTCTACGACAAATGGACGAGCGGTAATCGCGCAATCGCTTTCGATCCACGGACCGGCGGGACACGACTGAACATTGGATTTCTCTTTGCATCAGGTCCATTCACACTGCGGCGCGACAAGACTGAACGCTTCAGCCTCGCGCTTGCGTGGGGTGCAGATCTCAACGAGTTGCGCGGGACGGTCAGAGTTGTGCAAGCAATCTACAATGCGAATTACCAATTCGCGGTACCCCCCCCGACTCCGACAGTCCAAGCAGAAGCAGGTGATGGTTATGTGCAGCTCACGTGGGACGACGCTGCTGAACTCGCCACCGATCCTGTCGTGACGGAGAATGATTTTGAGGGCTATAGAATTTATCGCGCCACCGATCCGGAATTTCGCGATCCTCGCGTCATTCAAACGGGGCGTGGAACAGGACCTATCGGTAACGGAAAGCCCATCGCACAGTTTGACTTGAAGAATGGTATCAGCGGCTTCACGCCGACGACAGTGGAGGGCATTTCCTATTATCTCGGCAGCGAAACGGGAATCACGCATACCTTCCGCGATACAAACGTGGTCAACGGGCAACTCTATTACTACGCGGTCTGTGCATACGATTACGGTCCAGACATCAGGTTGCAAAACCAAGAGGTGTTCACGTATTATCCCTCGGAAAACGCCATCACTGTTTCGCGCACACCGCGCGGCGGAACGATTCTCCCCAAGAATGTTGTGCAAGTACGACCGAACCCCAAAGTGTTGGGATACACCCCCGCGACAGCGTCGGCTGCAACACGTATTGCAGGCACGGGGACAGGGACGGTGACTCTGAAAGTAGTGGACTCGAAACTTGTTCCTGAAAATCATCTGTTCAAGATTAGCTTCAATGCAAAGAGCGACGAGGTACGGGCGAGTTCATACAATCTTATTGACAGCACCGCGAACAAAGTTCTCTTTTCTACAGGTGCAGATCTTGACAGTCTCGTTAACGGCATTGCGGGTGCCGGTATCCAACCGATTATCTCGACATTGAAGACCGTGGTGGTTGATACGACGCGAACCGGCTACGCTCCCGGCAGCCCGACCCGAGCGCGGTTGAGCGTTGCGTACTCGAACGCAGTCGGCATTCAGCCAATCACCCGGCGACGGGTCGGCTTCCCCTACGATTGGTCAGTGATATTTTCCAACACCATCGTTGACACTGCGCTGCTGCGACCGTTCGATGATCCATGGCCCGTGAAATTCCGCGTCGTGGCGCATACGCCGAATGGAGATCTTCGACTCAGGTGCCGCATCTTCGATGACAATCGCGATTCTACGCTCAGTCCGAGCGCACGAGCAGAGCAAGTAGATGTTCTGACTGGTCCGGAGAGCCTTCCTACGAACCAGCGATTGACATGGACGATTACATTTCGCGATTCAGTGCAAACACCGACGCTCGGCGATGTGTACCACGTCCGCCTCAAATACCCATTCACCGTCGGCGATGAATTCATCTTCACGACCAAAGGCGAGTGGATTGAGAATGCGAAAGCGAAGCAGGAATTCAAAACGCCGCCATATGTCGTTCCCAATCCGTACGTTGGGGCGGCGAGTTTCGAGCCAGGGTTGTTCGCAACCACGGGACGGGGCGACCGACGTATCGAGTTCCGCGGCTTGCCTCAGCAATGTGAAATTCGCATCTACACGGTGCGCGGTGAATTGGTTCGCACGTTGATGCACAACGCAACAACCGAGGGTTACGAAGCGTGGGACTTGCGTACGAAAGACAATTTGGATGTTGCACCTGGTTTGTACGTCTATCATGTTGAAGCCAAAGAGATCGGCACGTACATCGGCAAATTCGCCATCATCAAATAAGGCGAGGACGACTATGACAACAATTCGTTTGATAGCAGTGTGTTGCATCGGCGCGACGACACTGTTCGCGCAATCGAAAACCGGAACGAGCGCCGGGCAGTTTTTGCTGATCGAGCCGAGCGCGCGGCTGGCAGGAATGGGTAACGCGGGCGCGACCGCGTTTGCCGATGTCCAAGCCGCGTACTACAATCCCGCGGCTGCCGGCATGTTTGCAAAACACGGCGTGCAATTTACGCACAGCCCCTGGATTGCCGATATCACGTATGACTTCGCCGCTGTTGGCTTGACGCTCGGCGATTTTGGCAACATGTATGCGACCGTCACGTCGCTTAATTCCGGGGAGATTGACGTTCGCACCGTCGAAAAGCCGCTGGGCACCGGTGAGCGTTACACGGTTTCCGATCTCGCGTTCGGGATCGGGTATGGACGGCAAATCTCGGAACAGTTCTCCGTGGGTGTGCAAGTGACGTATTTGCGCGAGACTATTTGGCACAGTTCAATGAGCGCGTTTGCGCTGAGCGCGGGGACACTGTACCGAATGTCGGACAATGGGCTCCACATCGGCGCAAGCATTTCGAATTTCGGGACGCGGGCAAAATTCGACGGCACTGATCTCCGCGTGCTGTACGACCAGAATATCGCGATCTACGGTGATAACGGCGCCATTCCTGCGAACTTGCACACAGACGATTTCCCGCTGCCGATACTCTTTCGCGTCGGTATCGGCATGCCATTCCATATTGACGATGACAACTCGCTGCTGCTCGCGGTGGATGCGTTTCACCCCAGCGACAATACCGAGAGCATGAGCGTCGGAGCGGAGTGGAAGTTCATGAGCTCCATTGCCGTACGGGCGGGCTACCAGAATCTGTTCTTGAAGGATTCGGAGGTTGGCCTTACGCTTGGTGCAGGCATCGCGCACGAGACCGATGCTCTCGTTTTTATGTTCGATTACGCATGGGCGGATCATGGACGATTACAGAATACGCAACGGTTAACCTTCGGCGTGCAGTTCTGAGAGAATCAGAAACTGATGTTACGCAGACGAGATAGTGAACTCTTTCATGGTTCGAGTGACGTCTCAAAAGAGTTCAACAAAGTGGTCTGCGCATCATGAGTGAGACAGCCGTGAGCACAACGAGAGAAATGGAGTCTTTTCAGATTTTTTTCTAGAGACACGACTCAATCGTGTCATGCTTGGATGAAACGCAAAGCGTTGGCTCTGCAACAACAGCAGGACATGCCGGAGGCATGTCCTACGAAAAAAAACGGAATGAGGAAGAAATGCTTAATCTTACCCGAATGTGCGCAACGTCAGTCAGTAAGAATGTAGGATGAAGAACTTCAAAACAAAGTATGGCAGGTTTTCCCCCAATGGCACCGAATACATCATCGCGACACCGCGTACGCCGCGGCCCTGGATTAACGTCATAAACAACGGCGACTACGGTCTGACTATTTCGCAGAACGGTAGCGGCTATAGCTGGCGAACCCACGCGCAACTCAATCGCATCTCGCGCTGGGAGCAAGACCTCATCAAAGACGAATGGGGCAAGTATATTTACCTCTGTGATGAGCAGGGGAACGTCTGGAGCGCCGGATGGAAGCCGGTCTGCAGCGAGCCGGACTCGTACTGCGTCCGGCACGGCATCGGCTATACGGTTATCACGTCGAGAAACTTTGCTATCGAAACTGAATTGACCGTCTTTGTGCCGAATGACGAGCCGTTGGAAATATGGCAACTGAAGGTCCTGAACCGGTCCCGCAAAAGCCGCACACTCGATCTCTACTCTTTTTTCGAATGGGGACTTGGCCAAGCGCCCGACTGGCATCGTGAATTCCACAAGTCCTTCATTCACACTTACTACGACCCCAAAGCATTTGCAATAATTGCGACGAAGCGATTGTGGGAAGTACCAACCGAGCGGGGCCATTGGAATACCGACTGGCCGTTCGTTGCTTTTCATGGGTCGAGCCTCAAGCCCGCTTCATTCGACGCGGACAAGGAGTCGTTTCTCGGCAGGTACGGCGACCTTCGCAAGCCTGCCTCCGTGAACGGCAAGAAGCTCCGCATGAGATCAGGCAACTGGCTCGATGCAAGCGCAAGCCTGCATCATCACATCACACTCAAGCCGAACGAGGAGAAAACACTGTCGTACACGCTCGGTTGCGCCGACTCGGCAGCGCAGGCAATGGATCTCATGATCCGTTACCGTTCGCTCAATGAGGTTAACGCTGCGCTCGATGATGTGCAGGAGCGGTGGAGTAAGCTGTTGAGCACGGTGGAGATAACCACTCCCGACGATGCAATGAACATCATGCAGAACACCTGGCTGAAGTACCAAGCGATCTCCGGACGCATGTGGGGGCGAACGGCATACTATCAAACCGGCGGAGCGTTCGGTTTCCGAGATCAAGTGCAGGATAGCCAACTGTGGCTCTACATCGATCCTGAACGAACGAGGCAGCAGCTCTTGTTGCATGCCCGTCATCAGTTTGCCGATGGCTCCGTCTATCATTGGTGGCACCCGATGTCGGAGGTTGGACTGCGTAATCAAATTGCCGACAATTTACTCTGGCTGCCATTCGTAACCAATGCCTATCTCCACGAGACGAATGACTTTTCACTTCTCGATGCGCGGGAACCGTTCGTTGATGAGAAGAGGTCGGCGACGCTGTATGACCATTGTTGTCGTGCAATTGATCGTTCTCTTGATCGTTTCAGTGAGCGAGGACTTCCCCTCATTGGCGCCGGTGATTGGAACGATGGATTGAGCGCCGTGGGTCTTGATGGCAAGGGCGAATCTACCTGGCTCGCCCATTTCCTGTATCGCATTCTTCTCGACTTCGCGTGGGTTGCGAGAAAGAGGAATGATGATACGCGAGCAGAGAGGTACCTCTTGCGTGCTTCAACGCTCAAAGATGCAATCAACGCGTTGGCGTGGGACGGCGAATACTATTTTGGAGCGACAAAGGATTCCGGTGAGAAAATAGGGAGCAGCGAAAACACGGAAGGAAAAGTTTGGCTCAATGCCCAGACGTGGGCAGTGATAGCCGGAGTTGCCGACGCTGATCGCGCGCATCAGGTGATGGATGTTGTAGAGGAGAAGCTGGAATATGAGATCGGTCCAGTCCTGCTGTATCCCGCATACAAGACCCCCGACAAATACGTCGGCTACTTGACTCGGTACGCTGCCGGTATGCGAGAGAACGGTGGTGTGTACACGCACGCGGCGACATGGGCGATTATTGCGGAAGCGATGCTTGGTCGTGGTGATGCGGCATATCGCATGTACGCAAAGCTCAACCCCATTTATCGGGGGAGAAAGCCGGAGAGGTATGTTGCCGAGCCGTACGTTACTCCCGGTAATATCGAAGGACCCGACTCGGCGTTCTACGGTCGCGGCGGTTGGACTTGGTACACCGGCTCGGCGGCATGGCTGTTTAAGGTCGGCATTGAATGGATTTTAGGTGTGCGGGCAACGTTCGAGGGCTTGTTGCTCGATCCCTGCATTCCTCGAGCGTGGGATGGCTTTAGAGTTCGTCGGACGTTTCGCGGCGCAACGTACAACATCGAAGTGCGGAATCCCGACCATGTCGAATATGGAGTGAGGGAACTGTGGGTGGATGGTAGCCGCCATTGTGTGACCCGAGGTCCACGCGACAAGGTGGTTCCGCCGTTCGATAAGGGAACCGTGCATGAGGTTGTTGCTATTCTCGGGCGCCAGGGTCCGGCTTAGCGTGAAGACTGACCCCGCTCGAAAAACGCCTCGTGAACGAGGCTCGAGGACATGAAACCAATAAGCCAAGTTAGGTTGACCGTGAAGGTCGCGAAGAAATTCTCATGAGATTCTGTGCGCCTTCTTCGCGGACGTTGCGGTTGCCTTTGCTGCTTGAAAGGAGCAGAAGAACCATGAACCACAAGATATTTACATCTCTCGTTGCCGGACTCATCGTCTCGCACGCCTCCGCGCAAATCTCCACCGAAGCCCTGCTGGATACGATCCAGCATACCGCATTCAATTATTTTTGGCAAGAAGCGAATCCGGCGAATGGATTGATACGCGACCGCGGACCTGGCAACGCGCCGAGCAGCATCGCATCGGTCGGCTTCGGCTTGAGCGCGATTTGCATTGGCGTTGATCACGGCTGGGTGACGCGTGCGGCTGCTCGTGATCGTGTGTTGACGACGTTGACTACATTCTGGACGGGACCGCAAGGGGGCGGGACGAGCGGGTACATCGGGCGCTGGGGTTTGTTCTATCATTTTCTCGACATGATTGACGCGACGCGAACGTGGAACTGCGAGCTTTCGACGATTGACACGGGCTTGTTGCTGGCAGGTATCATTGATGCGCGCCAGTATTTCAATGGCAGCGACTCCATCGAAACGCGGATTCGCGCACTTGCCGATTCGATCTATTATCGGATGAACTGGGACCTGATGCGCAATTTCAATCCGGGAATCATGATGGGTTGGCATCCCGAAACGGGATTCATTCGCGCACAATGGATTGGCTACAACGAAGCGACCATCATGTACATACTCGCGCTCGGCTCGCCGACGTATCCTGTTGATTACACTGCATGGCAAACGTGGACACAAGGCTATCAGCCTGGCGCGTACTATGGTTACTCGTACATTATTTTTCCACCGCTGTTTGGTCATCAGTATTCGCATTGCTGGATTGATTTTCGCGCTATCAACGAGCCGTACATGGCACAGCATGGCTTGACGTATTTTGAAAACTCGCGCCGCGCAACGCTGGCGCAGCGTGCGTATTCAATTGCGAATCCGGGCAGACATGCAGGTTACAGCGATTCACTGTGGGGAATAACGGCGAGCGACACGCCGACCGGCTACCGTGCTCGAGGTGCACCCCCCGCGGAAAACGACGAGGGGACAATTACGCCGACCGCGCCGATCAGCTCGATTCC
>CAYUFU010000025.1:36277-43373 GCA_964444145.1 uncultured Chitinophagales bacterium | reverse complement strand
CATGCAACGCCGAGCCTTGGGTATTGACTTTCCTCTTGACCCAACATATCTTCTACGTGACTCGTTGCCATAATAGCATGGAATTGGACATCCAAAGTTCAAGAGGCAGCTTCGTAACGGCAAGCCGTGACTGGAGGATGGCGGGTGACTTCGGTTTCTCCGCCTCCTCCTTGAATTGAACACAGGAATCGTTATGTGAAATCCGCTGCCGGTGGACTACAGGTCGAAAGTATCAATGAGAAGGTTGATGTTTCGAGCGCTGTGCACAACACGGTGGATTTGGACTGTGCGACGCAGGAGTTTGTAGAAAACGAGATAGGATTCAACTGTGAGCACTCGGTACGAAGATTCCCTGAGGGGTGCATGAAGAGGAACTCTGCCCGCAAGAGGAAATGTCTCCAGAATGCGAATGCGCTTGTCTAACTTGTCAACGAATGCCTCTGCGCGGCGAGGGCTGTCCTTCGCGATGTATTCAAGAATCGAAATCAGGTCTTCTTCAGCGGCTGGAAGATATCGGACGGTGAATTTAGCGGGCATGCAGTCGTCGTCGCAGCTTCGTCATCATCTGCTTGTGGGTGATTCCTTTGACTCCTGCGGCAGCCTGAGCTTCGGCAACGCGGAGTTTGTCGAACAGGTCAACTTGTGCCCTGAGGCGTTCATAATGGTCAATGCTCATAACGACCAAATCACCTTCGCCGTTAGTCGTCAAATACACAGGCGCATCTTGCTTGTGGCAAATGGCGGCAATCTCTCGCGTTCGGTGACGGATGCTGGAAATCGGTTTTATGATTGGCACAGTTCCTCCATGAGGTTATGCACAAATTAGTACCAAATAATATCATAATCAAGTCAATGGGCAACGCACTTCACATAACAAATGTAACGGCGACGCTCACTCTTTGGGAAAGGCTTACGCACTTGCACACGCGCGCTCGACATAGTTGTGTTCACTCAACGGCGCACACATGCATGTCGAAAAAGAAGAAGCATTCAATGCGCTGTTACAACACCGAACATAGAAATCGTTATGCGCCATTTTGGCAACAAAGCAATCAGCTCCGAGCGCAACGCTACCCACGGATTTGATCGGATGTGGTTCAGACACTTCAGCGAAATTCATGCGGTGGAGTTCATCGCCGACGTGAACGTATAGCGACTCCGTGAAAGATTGAATGTCGAGTTGCATTTGCCTACCTTGACTTCGGAGTCGAACAGATTCGCCTCGTTGGGTACTTTCACTCAATTCCTCTGTGTCAATACATGAGCATCAAGCCGCGTCTGCTTCTCTCATCTCTCGGCAGTGGGTTTTCCCATTCATCGGCAAGACGAAAAGTCGCCTTCGTCGCGACTGCATCCCTTGCTGGAGTCCTTTCGCTGCTTGTTCTTCTCGCAGCGATTTTTCCTCTTCCGCCGCTCAAACCCTATTCGCTCGTCATCGAGGATCGCAACGGACAATTCCTCCATGCGTTTCTCACGGACGACGGGGCGTGGCGGCTGCGGACGTCGCCGCAGGAAATCCCCGAAAGGCTCAAGCGCATTCTCATCGAAAAAGAGGACAAGTATTTCTACTATCATCCCGGCGTCAATCCGTTTGCATTAGCGAGAGCGGCGTTTCAAAATATCGGCGCAGGGACGCGAAAGTCGGGCGCTTCGACGATCACGATGCAAATTGCGCGCATGTTGGAGCGGAAAGAGCGCACGTACATCAATAAGCTCATCGAGATGGTGCATGCACTGCAATTGGAGGTGCGCTACTCGAAGAACGAGCTCCTCGAACTGTACCTTTCGATGGTACCGCTCGGCGGCAACATCGAAGGATTGAAATCGGCGTCGCTCATCTACTATCAAACGCCGCCTGAGCGGCTCAACATTGCGCAACTCTTCGACCTGATTCTTATTCCGAATTATCCGAATGCTCTCCAGCCCGACAAAAATCCTGATCGTTTGTTGGCAGACCGAAAACGGCGGGCACTGCCGTGGATTGCGCGTGGGTTCTTCACGAAAGAGGATTCCATCGTGCTCTGGCAAACGGATGCGCGTGCAACTCGTAAGCAATTGCCTCGCGGCGCGCCGCATTTCGCACTCCGCCTGCAAGCGCTACAACGGGATTCGAGTCACGTTCGCAGTTCACTCGACCTGACAATTCAGAAAACGGCGGAGACCCTGCTCTCGAATCATGTGCGCGGATGGAAGCAGTTCGACGTGCACAACGGAGCGGTCTTCATTCTCGATAACGTCACGAAAGAAGTCGTTGCGTATGTCGGCTCAGCAGATTTCAACGACTCCACCGCGCGCGGGCAGGTTGACGCCGTGAAAGCAATCTCCTCGCCCGGCTCGACCTTGAAGCCGTTCTTGTTTGCGATGCAGATGGAGAGGGGCATGCTCACTCCCCGCACACGAATGCTTGACACCCCCTATGACATTGACGGATACATCGCGGAGAATTATGACGGCACGTATTCCGGGCTTGTGTTTGCGGAGGATGCACTTCGTCGCTCGCTCAATGTGCCGTTCATCCGGTTGTTACGTGAAGTTCGCGTCGAACCGTTTGTCGAGTTCGCGGCTCAGGTTGGTTTTGCCTCACTCCAATCACAGAAGGACCAACTGGGCTTGAGTGTCGTGCTCGGGGGATGCGGTGTGAGTCTTGAAGAGCTGGTCGGCGCGTATGCAACCATTGCCTCCGGCGGCGTGTATGCCCCACCAAGTTTTGTGCATCAAGCGAAACCGGCGCGGGGAACGGCACGGCAAGTTTTTTCGTCTTCGACGGCGTTCATGGTAACGGATATTCTGAGCAGCCTCGATCGTCCGGACCTGCCGAATAATTTCGAGTCGGCAAAAAGCCTGCCGAAGATCGCGTTCAAGACGGGGACGAGTTACGGTCGCCGCGACGCGTGGATGATTGGGTACTCCAGCGAATACACAGTCGGCGTTTGGATCGGCAACGTGACGCGCAAGGGAAGTCCCGAGCTTGTCGGAAGCAAAGCTGCTGCCCCGCTCGTTATTGATATTTTCAATGCCATCTCGAAGCGTCATCAGAAAACAATCCTGCCGCGCCCGAAAGACGTAGGCATTCGTGAAGTGTGTGCGAATAGTGGCTTACTGCCCACGCCGCGCTGCAACCATCGCGTCGACGATCTGTACTCGATCAGCCGAAGTACGACTCGCCGCTGCGAAGTGGAAACCGAACTGTTAGTCTCACGTGACGGCGCAATGAGTTTTTGTCCGTCCTGCGTCGGTACGAGGCAGTATCAGACGGTGCAGCAGAATGTCTTCCCGGCTGAGCTCGTGTCGTTTTGGACGACGGCGGGCGTCAGCGTCCCCAAAGCGCCGCCACACAATCCAGCGTGCGTACAAATGTTCGCCGGCGATGCCCCGACGATTGTGGGACTTGCAAATGAAATGACGTACTATCTTGTCTCGACGAAACAACAACTTGCCCTTCAAGCAAACGCGGGGCTTGATGTACGCGAGTTGATGTGGTATGTGAACGAAACATTGTTTGGTCGCACCAAGGCAGGAGAGAAATTGTTCGTCTCACTCGCCGAAGGCACTCATACCTTGACCTGTTTGGATGACAAGGGAAGAATGTCGTCCGTCCAGATCAAGGTGAAACATATTTTGTAGATCACCGGCGATAGGTCGCTCCTTCGGAGCTTCCTATGTATCTCGAATTATCGGATCTACGAATAGGTCACGCCTATGGCGTTGCGCGAGTTCCATTCTCCACTGAAGGACTCTCAAGACCGATGAGTTTAACACTCAACCCCGTAGGCGCCCCTTGAGGAGCGACCGATGATCGTGCACCTGGTAGTGCAAACATCATTCGATGAATATCATCCGCTAAGAGGATTCCTCATATGAAAAAAGTCATCGCGGTATTGTCCTTTTCACTGGCAATCATTTTCTCGTCATGTTTTCGGAATGAAGCGGAGTTGTTGCGCGTCTCCGCCCCGCTGCCGAGCGGTATCGTGCCGAACACTTCCGTGCTTACACTGAAGTTCTCCAAAGCAGTTGCGCGAGGCGATTCGACAACACAATGGTCGGCGACGCCGTATGTGGAATTCACGCCGGCGATTCCCGGCAAATTCATCTGGTCGGATTCGGCAACGTTGGTGTTCAGCCCCGATGCTCCATTCCCGGGCGATACGAAATTCAAGGCAAAGCTGAACACCTCGCTTCTCACAGCAATGGCTGGTATGAAAGCATTCGACGGCGATGATGCGTTCGCGTTCTCGACGGAGAGTTTCACATTGCGCTCGGCAGAGTTCTTCTATGATCGTCTCGGAGAGCGACGGCAAGTCGGCATCAAAGTGAATCTCGAATTTACCTACGCCGTTGACCCGCGCGACGTTGCGAACACCATCCGCATTACGATTGACGACGAGCCGAAGCAATTCGCGAGGATGGCAACGACGGAGAAGAGCAAGGTCATCGCACTGGACATTGGAACGGTCAAAGAATTGCAGAAAGAACGCGTGATTGCGATTGACTTCGACAAGTCGCTGCTCTCGTCCGAGACGGGAACGGCTATCAAATTGGAAAAGCCCTTCGTGTACAAGATGCCGGGCTTAGAAGAGCTGAAGATTTACGGACACGAATTCGGTTTCGATGGAACGACGGGCTGGATTCGCATCAGGACATCGCAAGAGGTCATGAGCCAGGCGGTGAAGAAGCATCTTTCGATCGAGCCGTCGCGTGAGTACGTCGTTGAACATGAGCCTGATGGGTTCGTGTTGCGGGGAACATTCGAGCCCGGCACGCCGTTCCACCTGGTCATCAAGAAAGGGTTAGAAAGCGAGCTTGGCGGTAAGACACAGCATGAGTACGAAACGGATGTCGTCATTGGCAACGTCGAGCCGTCGTTCCGTTTTGGTTCGAGCCGCGGTAGCTACATGCTTCTTTCGGGTCAACGAACGCTCGAACTCAAAACAGTCAACCTCAGTTCGCTTAACGTTCGCATTAGTCAAGTCTTCCAAAACAACATCGTCTTCTTTTTGGATCACGGCCGCTACTACGATTATGATTACTACTACGAGAACGAAGGAAGCGTTCGTGAACCGAAGTATCGCTACACCCTCGGCAACTACGGCAGAGTGCTGAGCGACGACAGCATCAAGATCAGCGGCAGGACGAACGAAGAAACGATCTCGTTCTTAGACCTGAATCCATATTTGAAGAATGGGTTCAAAGGATTCTACCTCGTCGAGATCGCCAATCCGTCGGAGGCGTGGCGCTCGACTTCGAAGCTGATTGCGATTTCCGATATCGGACTTATCGTCAAGCAGAGCGGGAACGAGATGCTCGTGTTTGCAACAAGCCTCGAGACGAACGAGCCTCTGGCGAACGTACAAGTCTCCGTCATCTCAACGAACAATCAAACGATGGCATCAGTAAAAACCGACCAGGACGGTGTTGCGCGCTTCGAGGGGTTTCGCGAAACAGCAAAAGATTTTGTGCCGAAGCTGATCACTGCCGAGTTGGAGAGCGATTTCAATTTCATCAACCTTGCTGATTACGCAGTCGAAACTTCGCGGTTCGACGTCGGCGGCAAGCGCGATGCGAATCAGCTCTACGATGCGTTCATGTACGGTGATCGCACGATCTACCGTCCGGGCGAGAAAATCTTCGTCTCTGCAATCGTGCGCAACCTGACGGAGAAACTTCCCGCGCAAATGCCTGTACGACTCAAGCTCTACAGCCCGCGCGGAACGTTGCTGAGCGAAACGCAGCACACGCTCAACGAGGAAGGCTCGTTCGAGTCGAGTTACCAAACCAGCGCCGCAATGCAAACCGGCGACTGCCGGTTCGAGTTGTACACAGGCAACAATCTCTTTCTCACATCCTATGTAGTGAGTGTCGAAGATTTTGTTCCGGACCGCTTGCGCGTGAATTTGAAGGCATCAGCGGAAAAAGCAAAGCCAACCGAACAGGTTACGTATGACGTGCAGGCGTTCAACTTCTTCGGTCCGCCGGCGGCAGGACGCAATTACGAGTTCGAGGGGACATTCACGCCGGTGCCGTTCTCGTCAGAACGATTCCCCGAGTTCCGGTTCAGCGACGACGCGGCGACGAATTATTCCGGTTCACCGGAAGTGTTCACGGGCAAAACCGACGAGCAGGGGAAGGCGAGTATTCAATTCACTATCCCTCAGAATCTCACCTCGACAGGATTGCTTCGTGCGCAGGCACGTGTCGGTGTGTTCGATGAATCGGGACGGCCCGTCTATCAATACGCACAAACCCTGGTGTACCCCAAGTCGTATTACATCGGCATTCGGAACAGCGGGAGGTACTATGTCAGTCCGAACACACCGCAGAAAATGGAACTCATCGCTGTTGACATGAACGATAAGCCGATCAAGAACTTCAAAGCAAAGATCGAGCTGGTGCGGAATGAATGGCATTCAGTGCTTCGTCAACATGAGCAGACAAAAACGCTGCGCTATGTCTCCGAGCGTCGTGAGATTCCTGTAAAAACGGATCGCGTAACGGTCAGCGACAAACCGCTCGAGTACACATACATCGTTCCTCGCTCAGGCGACTACACACTACGCGTGTCGAAGGATGGCGATAGCGGCTATAACCAGTTCAGTTTCTACTCGTACAGTTGGGCGACATCGGACGTAACGTCGTTCGAAATTGATCCCGAAGCGCGAGTTGATATGGTGTTCGACAAGAAAGTCTACGCGCCCGGCGACAAGGCGAAGATTCTCTTTCAGGCGCCGTTCAACGGCAAAATGCTCGTGACGCTCGAGCGCAACCGAGTGTTCAGCTACCGTTATCTTGACGTGAAGGATAACGCTGCGTCGTTGGAGGTGTCGGTTGATGAAAAATTCTTACCGAACGTGTACGTGAGTGCAGTGCTGTTTAGAAAGGTCAAAGAGCAGAACATTCCGCTCATGGCAGGACACGGCTTCGCACCCATGATAGTGGAGAAGAAGGCGAATCGTCTTGAAGTGGCAGTTGTGGCGCCGCAAAAAATCCGACCCAAGACGAAGCAGAGCGTGAGTGTGAAGACCAATGAGGCGAATGTGTTCGTAACGCTCGCCGCCGTTGATGAAGGCATCTGCCAAGTGAAGAATTACAAAACGCCCGA
>CAYUFU010000025.1:31288-36177 GCA_964444145.1 uncultured Chitinophagales bacterium | reverse complement strand
GGGTCCGCACAGCAGCCGATGAAAGTTGCCGATCCGATTATCATCACGCCGGCACTGCCGCGTTTCCTCAGCCCAAATGATTCGCTTTCGATGGCGCTCACCGCATTCAACACGACGGGGCGATCCACGACGCTAACGTTCGATATTCAAACCTCAGGCGAGGTCGTGGCGGTTACCAAATCAGCAACGCTGGAGATGGGTCCCAACCAGGAGAAATTCGTTGGCGTCGCGCTCAAGTCGTCGAGCAGTGTCGGCAAAGCCGTCGTGACTGTGAGAACCAGCGCGTTCGGCGAGACGTTTGAAACGACAACCGAGCTTCCCGTCCGTCCCATCTCGCCCTTCACATCGGATGCGATTGCCGGATACGTGGACGGAGGAAAAACCGCCCAGGTGTTTGTGAAGGACGAGTATCTTTCCTTCCATCGCAAGGCATACATTGCCTTGAGTCCCTATCCGGTCGCGAATTTTGCGAAGGAGTTGAAGTATCTCGTTGGCTATCCGCACGGCTGCTTGGAGCAAACAGTATCGAAAGCATTTCCGCAACTATATTTGCGCGACATTGCAACGATGCTCGACCCGACGATTTTGACCACCGGCAGCCCGATGTATTTCGTGAACGAGGCTATTACGAAAGTCGCAACGATGCAGGAGCAGAACGGCACATTCACCTATTGGCCCGGTGAGCAGTACTACAACAATTGGACGACCGTGTACGCGACGCACTTTTTGTACGAAGCGAAGAAGGCAGGCTATGCCGTTCCTGAAGGGACGCTGAAATCGGCGCTGAATGCCGTAGCCGGAATCGCGCGCAGCAAGCAGACCCGAGATTATTACTACTACGTGCATCAAGGTAAAAAAACGGCGGTCAAACGGATTGCGGACAAGGCGTCGCTGTACGCGTTGTATGTTCTCGCGCTTGCGGGCAGACCGGAAAGAGCAGTCATGGATTTCTATCGTAACGAGAAATCGTTGCTGACGAACGATACGCGTTTCTTGCTTGCAGGTGCGTATGCGCACGCGAACGAACGTAAGGCATTTCTCGATTTGCTGCCGGCGGAATTCGGTGCGGAGCAATCGGTGCGCGAATCCGGCGGCGATTTCGATTCGCCGACGAGAGCAAATGCGCTCATCTTGAATGTTCTTCTCGATACTGATTTGAACAACCCGAACATTCCACGGTATATGGAATACTTGTCGAAAAACTACAGGTCACCCTCTTGGTTCAGCACGCAGGATAATGCGTTCACGCTTCTCGCGTTCGGCAAAGCAGCTCGCATGGCATCGGCGACAAAGGTTGAGGGAACGATTTCAGTGGGGGGGAAAGAACTGAGCTACAAGGGCGGCAATCAGAAATTCGACATTGCTCCGTTCGGCAAGCAACTAACGGTTTCGATGGCAGGAAACGGGAGAGTGTACTATTCGATCGTGACCGAGGGAATTCGTAAAGACGGCGCGGTGCGTATTGAGGATAAGGGATTGAGAATCCGTCGTGAGTATTTCGACCGCTCGGGCGCCCAGATAAATCTCAACTCGGTTAAACAAAACGACCTGCTGATTGTGCGGCTCACATTGTCATCGAGCGTTGACCGATTGGAGAATATCGCGATTTCGGATCTCTTACCGGCAGGATTCGAAATCGAGAACCCGCGCCTGACAGCAACAGCGAACTACCCGTTCGTCAGGAATTCCGCAACCCCGGAGTATATGGATGTTCGCGACGATCGAATGAATCTCTACACGAGCATCATAGGCGGGACGCGGGAGAAGGAGTTCTATTATGTGGTGCGTGCCGTAACGCCGGGTGTGTTCCAACATGCGCCCGTTGTAGCGGAAGCAATGTACAACGCAGACTATTACTCGGCGAGCGGGCAGGGGGTAGTGCGGATTGGACGATGAAGGGACGTGACTGTTGTCGTGCACCCGGAGGGACTCGAACCCCCAACCTTGAGCTTCGAAGGCTCCGACTCTATCCAGTTGAGCTACGGGTGCAAACAAAATTGTCAATTGACAATGATCAATTGACAACGTGTTCTGTGCGCCCGAACGGAGTCGAACCGCTAACCCTCAGCTTCGTAGGCTGATGCTCTATCCAGTTGAGCTACGGGCGCGTTGGTGATTGAAGGTGCGATAATATAAACACTCTTGCGCAAATATCAAACGAGAGGAGTTCGTCTGCCCATGAACGTCTTTGCGGGTCGCAAGCTGAGCGAGTCATTACGTGTACATTGGTTTCTCGGCAGCTAGAGTTCAGGAGGGAAATCTTTTTCAAATCAAAAAGAGTATATTTACGAACGTAAGACTCACAGCATCAGGAAGTGCTTATGTCGGAACACGAACGATGGATGGAGTTCGCATTCAAAGAAGCCGAACTCGGATACAAACGGAATGAAGTTCCCGTCGGCTGCGTGATTGTGCAGAACAATCGCATTATCGGGAAGGGCCACAATCAAATCGAGACACTGCGCGATCCGACGGCGCACGCCGAGATTATTGCGATTACTGCCGCTGCGACGCAAATTGACAATCATCGCATCGAAGGGAGCACCATCTACGTTACGCTCGAGCCTTGCCCGATGTGTGCCGGTGCGATCGTGCTCGCGCGCATTCCGCTTCTTGTATACGGCGCAGCCGATCCGAAAGCCGGTGCATGTGGAACGTTGTATAATATCGTTCAGGACAAGCGCCTGAATCATCGTGTGGAATTGGTGAAAGGGATTCTCGAATCGAAATGTTCAGCAATCTTGAAAGAGTTCTTTGCTAATCTGCGCGCCAGCGAGGTTGGCAAATCGAAGCGGGCATAAGCCTCTACTTCAGACTGCCTCTGCTTTCAGTTTCTCCGCTCTATCGGCAATCTTCAATGCCTCGATCAACTCGTCAAGCCGCCCGTCAATGATTTCCGCAAGATTATACAGAGTCAAACCAATACGATGATCGGTAACGCGGTTTTGGGGAAAGTTGTAGGTGCGGATTTTATCGGAGCGATCGCCGCTTTTCACTTGCGCCTTTCGTGCGGCAGCGACGTCGCCGACTTGTGCGAGAATGCTTTGTTCATACAATTTTGCGCGCAGCATCTTCATGGCGCGTTCGCGATTCTGTAGTTGCGAGCGTTCTTGCCGACAGACAACGATAATGCCCGATGGTTTGTGGGTGAGCCGCACCGCGGTTTCGACTTTGTTCACGTTTTGTCCTCCCTTGCCGCCGGAACGAAATGTATCCATTTCGATGTCGGCGGGATTGAGTTGAATGTCTACCTGCTCGACTTCCGGCAACACTGCAACGGTTGCTGCGGAGGTATGTACTCGCCCTTGCGCCTCGGTTTCGGGAACGCGCTGGACGCGATGCACGCCGCTTTCGTATTTCATTGTTCCGTACACATCGTTACCGCTTACGCTCAGCGAAACTTCCTTTACGCCGCCGAGTCCCGTGTCGTTGATATCCAAAATCTCAACTTTCCATCCTTGCTTCTCTGCGTAGCGCGAATACATGCGGAGCAAGTCTGCCGCGAACAACGCAGCCTCTTCGCCGCCGGTGCCGGCGCGAATTTCGACGATGACGTCCTTGCTATCGTTCGGATCTTTAGGGATGAGGAGGAGTTTCAGTTCCTCTTCGAGTCGCGCAAGCTGTTCTTTTCCCTCATTCAACTCATCATACGCGAGCTGTTTCATCTCCGGGTCGGATGATGTTTCGGTGATTTCTTTCAAGCCCGCGATGTCGTTCTTGAGTTTGCGATATTGCTCGTAGGTCTTGATAAGAGGCGTGAGCGCGCTGTGCTCTTTACTCAACTCGCGCAATTTGTCGGGGTTAGCAACAACAGAAGAGTCGCTCAGCAAGCGACTCACTTCTTCAAATCGTGTACGAACCTTTTCTAAGCGATCCAACATGCTCACGAGACAGAACCCTCTGGAATCAATGCAGATGCAGGTTGTTGTTCCTCCGTATCGCCGAGTGCGGCTTTGAGTGCGGCGATTGCAACTTCCAATTGACTTGTATCCGGCTCACGAGTCGTAATTTTTTGGAGCCACAATCCTGGTGCTACGACCATGCGTCCGATTGCCGTTTCGCTGTGCTTGGCAGACGTGCGGATGAACTCATACGAGATTCCGCCAACAACCGGAATCAATGGTAGATGCGTCGCGATGCGCATCAGCACCGTGATTTGACCGAACTGCTGAATGAGCATAGCGTCGAGGATACTGAACAACAAGATTGCCGAGCACATCACGATAAGCAAAAAACTCGTTCCGCACCGCGGATGAAATCGCGATTGACGCGCGCATGCCTCAATGGTCAAGCCCTCGCCTTTCTCGAATGCGAACACCGCTTTATGCTCCGCGCCGTGATATTCGAACAGGCGCCTAATGTCCTTGATCATCGAAATTGCCGCGAGATACGCAAGCAGCAAGCTGATGCGGACGCCGCCCGCAATCATATTGAACCACAACGCCTCTTGCTCGACGTCGAAGAACCACGTCGTAACGGCGAGCGGCGTCACGAAGAATACTGCAACGCCAATCGTGAGTGAAAGAACAACTGTTGCCGCGAGGGCGAGGCGTTCGCGCGGCGGGCTTGCTTTTTGAGTTCTACCATTGGCGCTACTCACGCCCTGTTCTGTTTCACTGTCCCGTGTGGCGATCTCAGCGGAGAAATTCAGCGTGCGAATGCCAATGACCATCATCTCCACAAGACCAACCGCGCCGCGCAAGATGGGAAATTTGAAAAGCGGATAACGTTCACCAAGCGAGCGATGAGCTTCTTTTTTTAGTTCAATTGTTCCATTGGCTCTGCGGACAGCCGTTGCCACCATGCCCGGCGCGCGCATCATCACGCCCTCAAGCACCGCCTGCCCGCCCACAGCCATCGGTTTTGTTGTATCAAATTTTGGTTTCACA
>CAYUFU010000025.1:8280-31188 GCA_964444145.1 uncultured Chitinophagales bacterium | reverse complement strand
CACCGCCTGCCCGCCCACAGCCATCGGTTTTGTTGTATCAAATTTTGGTTTCACAGGTTCGTGTATCGGTAGTGATTCGGCTCTACAAACGAGGCATTACCCGCAGAGCGGAGCAAACCCTTTCGGTTCTGGCTCGAATTGCGGGGTTGCGCCCTTCGCATTGGAATTCCTAAAGCAAGATAGCCAAAATCGCAACCACATTCCATTCACTGCGTTACTTGTAGCCCACCTCACATTTCTCTACATTGGTTTTGTCTATATGAGTTGAGCGAACTTCGTAACCCCCACATCCGAATTCTTCGACGCGACCGTCATCGGCGCATTTCAGGACGGCTGATTTTCAAGAACAACACTTCAGAGCATGTCATGAATTCTTCTCTGTCATCGCAGCCGCGTGTGAGCGAGTCATTCGTAACGCGCCTCCGCCGGCGTTACCACAAGCAGCGTGCTGACCATGTCCTCCAGCAGGCAATACGGCAGCGACAGTACTATCGCGACAACGAGTTGCAGGATGCCCTCGGCTCGAACGTTGGAAAAGAACACGAGAGAGCGATCTTTTCGCTGCGCACCGCGAAGCGTTCGTTCAGCCGCGGAGAAATCAACCACACGCAATTGAATGCCGTGCGCGAAGAGCTTCGATCGGCAATCGGCAGATTGCACGATTTGGGAGACGATCATCGCATGCGGTTCACGGAAGCGATGCAAGATTTCGTCATTCCGCAATTTGCGAACAATGTGCAGTCGTTTGTCTACGCTGGCGCCGGATTGCTTGTCATGATCGTCGGGTTGCGCGGCTTGGGAGACCTGCGACCCATCGGGATTGTGCCGGCAATCCTGCTCGATGCCGATGGGATGCTGCGTGGCGGAATCGTGTTTGCTGCGTTGTGTCTCGAGTTGTTTCTCCTATTGCTGCTTGCGATCCTGTTTTTCTTCACTCCCGATGAACAGAAAAAGTCGAACGGAAAAGAGACGATACCTTCCGTTGGTGAAGAGCTGACGGCAAACAGATCACTGCCGAAGGGACTTGAAGGAGTAACGAGGGAAGCGCTGCAGGCGCTCGTTGAGAAAAAAGTAGAAGAAATCCGGATGATCGAACGCATTAAGAGTATGCTCTGAGTGCTGTTGCAATGCGCGAGAAACTTCCATTCTATTTCGTGCTGTACCTTGTCGCTCTGACGGCGTTGTTTGCTGTGACGAACGAGCGGAATATCGCGTTGAAGGAGCAGAGGGAACTCATCGCCAACTTCATCGGCACGATGCGTGAAAAGCCGCTCATCGCCGTCGCCGATTCGGTTGAGTGGCTGCTGAACCAACAGGGAAGCGTGCCGCTTGCGGTGACAGGGCTTGAGAAGGGAGCGACGGTTGCATCTGTGTTGTATCGCGTTGAGCCCTTTAGCAAGGTAGCGGGAACGTTCAAGCGTGAGGTTATTGCAGACGAAGCCGGTAAGGGAGTGTTTACAGGAACGATCAGCGAGGCGGGACGCTATACCTTTACCGTGGTGGCCGATGTTGTGCGACGCCTTCCCGATTCACTTTCGGAAAAAATTCGCGAGCGCCTGGAGAAAGCAATCGGCAATTCGATCGTACACTTGCGGGCGGAGACGTCGTTCGTCGTGAGGGTCTTCCCGCGTGGACCTTCGCCGACGCAGTTCACGCTCAGCGTGGAAAAGCCGGTGAACGACAAGGGGTTTATTGGTATTCCGTACACCAAGACGGTATTTGTCAACGGTGCCGATCCTGCCAACGTGCAGTTTTTCGGTTTCGATCAATCGAAGTTCGCTCTGACGAAGGGGAAAGAAAAAATTCTCTTGACATGGAGCAGTCCCTCGCGAACGAGTACTCCTTTGCGCGTGACGGTGCGCGGTAACACCGGGCAAGGATTTGGCGCGAAAGATTTTGCAGAAGCGACATTCACACTCGACATCGTTCCGCCGCGGTGGAATCCGGAACCGGTCAGCAAAGCCTTTTGGGGTGTGCCCTATCCGGTCGCGAGCGGTGTAGCGGGGATGAGTCCTGAACTGTACACCCTCGATATCCTCGTGAACGGGAGTTTCCTCAAGACACTCACGCCGCAGCAATTCCCCGACACGCTGCGTCCTTCGTCGCAGTGGACGAGCATAACGCTGCGAGCCACTGCCGATGGTCGCGAACTCTTGACGAAAACTATCGAAGTGCGCAAACCTGATCCGCCGCAGCAGCCAAGGTGGAAGGACCAGACGTTGGAGGGCAATAACTACATTGTCAAGTTCGATTGTAATGATGTGAATGGCGACGCTGTCACGGTGAACTTGAAGGTCTCGCAGCCCGAGGGGTTTCAGTCGCGGCTTTCTTCGAACCAAGGAAAGTCGTTTGTCTTGACCATAGTGGATGTAGGACTCAAGAAACCGCCATACATTGAAATTCGCGGCACAGTACACGGCCTCGGCGGGGCGCGCGAAGTTCGCAAGACGTTTGCTCTTTTTTATTGAATGATGAGTTCCATGACATCGTTTCGATCCTTGATGCTATCGCTGGTCGGTTGTATGTACCTCGCGCATGCCCAAAGCGGGAGTTTGCAGGAGAACGCTCGAACCGAAGTCGAGCGTGAGTACGAAGCGTACAAGCGCCATCGAGCCCGCGTCCTGCTTGATTCGATGCAAGCGATCAACGCCGAAATCGAACAACTGCAGTCGGTTCTTGAGCGGAGCACCTTTGGCATTCCCTCATACTATTTCACAGACCTTCGTTCGTGGGTGATTCCGTCCGCGTACGCGTTCAATGATACGCTCGCGGAGTATTTCTTTGAAGTAACCGAGCGCGACTCGACATTCATCCAGCAGCGCGGTGATATTCAGGTTATCGCAACTGCTGGCGATTCGTCGGAGCTGGTGGGAATTCTGTTTAGCGGCAACGAGCAGGAGCGGAAGGGGCAACGGCTTCGCGAGATACTTGCTCGTAAGCCCGAACGACAAATGTACAAGCGAATCTTGCTCAGCGGTCGCTATGGCGAGGAACGCCTGTTGCTCGACGAACGACTCCGAATCAGGAATCGCTTGCAGCCGCGCCTGACGCGCGACAGTGATGTGCTCCTCACCCAATTCGGCAGGGTTGATATCGAGCAGCAGCCGAGTGTTGCAGCAACGAGAGTTGCTTTGAATCTCCCCGACGCGATCAGGTTACACATAGGTCCGTTCTGGGGAGTCGAGGTGAAGTTAGGCAATGAAGAAGTTGCTTATCCGTTCTGGTTTTCCGGCAATATGGCGTTGCTGGCGAGCTACAAACAGATCAAATTCGGTTTACATGCCCCCTTTGCGGGCGCCCATCGTGTCAGCGAAACGTTCTCGAAATTTCTTCCCGCACGCAAACTCGATGGCACCTACGGTGCACAAGCCTCGTTCGATGTCGGCTTTGGCGGCGGCTCCTTCCTTGTCGGCTTGCATCGGACCGACTCAGACGGCACATTTGCTAACCCCGATAGCATTCGCACGCTGCGGACTCTGGCTCAACTCTGGTATTCCTACGGCGTCATGATTGGCAGCGACAAACCACACAACCTTCTTCGCTTCAAAGTCGGCCTCGGTGTTCATCAGATCGGATTCGATGCTCGCGTTGCTGACGAGATCGTCCCGACAGAAACGATACGCGCCTTCTGGAGCCCGTACTTGCACGTCAACTACTTGAACAATCAATTCGAGCATCGGTTCGGCGGAAGTTTTCAGTATTACAACTCATGGGGTATTCTCTCGGCGTGGCTCGAACTAGTTCGCGATCGTATGCGACTTGAAGTAAAGGGGGGCGCTCCGCTGTTGCGTAAGAACTTTCCGTGGGAACCACGGTACTTCGTTCTCCTCAATGTGCCTTTAACGTTTTCGTTTGACTAAATGATGCGGCGACTATTCTTCATTGCATTTGCCTTTTGCCTCGTGCTTGCCTCCAAGCTGGAGGCGCAGGATTTGCCTGAGTTGCAAATGCAACTCGACAGAAGCAGCGATGACTTGCGAGCGTTACGACGCGTCGTTAATTCTCTCGACCGCGTTGACAGTACATTTGAAGCGTACTTTCCCGTCTGGCGCGTGTTGGATCAGACACTGCGATTGAAAATCTTTGCAGCGTTTCACAAAAGGAACATCGCATTCGACGCACGCGATGAGGTATACGTGATTGCGACTCCAGATACACAAGAGATTGTTGATATCCATATTGGCGACAGCAAGTACGGAAGATTGCTCACAAGGAATATCCTTGACCGATCGTTGAAGACAGAACTGCTTCGCGTTCATGACTACCCTATAGCAGAAGAAATACCGCCCGGATACTTCCGAGCAAGCCACACTCGTAAGTCATTCGCTCGCCCTCTCACACCCAATTGGGTGTCGGCTAACATATCACTCTTCGGTGGCGAAGTGCACTTTGGCAATGAGTGGGCGCTTGTCGGCAAGGTTGGCGATGATGTGCTTGGTTATCCCTTCTGGTCATCGGGACAAACGTGGCTCATGATTCGCTATAAGGCAATTGCTCTTGGCGCACGGTTACCGGTTCACGGTGGCTTGGATGATTTCGCACTCGGTTTGCGCACAAGGCGGCTGAATGGCAGCACAGGTTTCGCGGCAGAATTTGAAATCGAATGGGATGCGTTAAAAATTCGATCCAACAACTTCACTTACGGAGGACTCGGCGGCTCATTTTCGATTGGGAGGTTGAGCAACCGGCGTCCCGATGTGCTGACGAATGATCTGCAGAGACTCTACTCCATCTCTCACCTTGCCGAACTTCATTACACGTTCGACCTTCAATTCGATCATGCACTGCAACTGATAACTATTCAGGCAGGCATTGGGTATCATCGTGTTACGGTGAGCAAGGTGGACAATCTGGACATCGTCAAGGCTGATGAAGCAACGGCATTCGTGCATCCAAATATTGTCGCGACCTACAGGCATCAGCGTGCCGATTGGTTTGCCGTCCGGGGGCAGTTTTCTCGTTTGGCGTCGATTTCGGCTTGGGCGGAGTTGGTTCCGAGCTACGTGTACGCAGAGGTAAAGTACTCCGCTGTGGTCTTCCGTGAGACGCGACCGTGGGAACACCCAAGCTATGTCTATGGAACGTTGGGTTTGCGCTTCGACTTCTAAGCGATTATTCCTCATGATTTTCTGCGACTACAACAATGTGACCTGTGTGACGTCCGTCCGTTGACATTTGCTGAGGAATGCAATATCTTGCGAGCGACAAATCCTGCCTCCCCTGCTCTGTAGATGCGTTCATATCTACTGTTTTCAAACATATAGGAGATCCTCAGATGATGCGTTTGTGTATCGGTTGTACCATACTGCTTGCACTGGTGTTTGTATCGCGTACCGAGGTCTACGCGCAAAGCACCGCAGGCCGATGGTCTATCGGTTTTCATGGCGGAGGCAATCTCTGGGTGAACGATATGAACGAGCGTAGAATTGGCGAAGGCGCGCAGGCGTTTGTTCGCTACGGGATTTCGCCAGTGTTCTCGCTTGGCTTATTAGGTGGCTATGAAGAGTTGAAAGCTGCGCAAGCTCCGATTTACATACCGCAACTTCCCCGTGGCTATTTCAAACTGCGTGCGAGCAATCTCAATCTGATTGCATGGTTGCATCTTGCGCCGGGCAGGGCTTTTGCTCCGTACATCTACTTTGGCGGCGGCGGCATGGCATACAAGAGAACCGATGGCCTCGTCCATTTCCCTGCCAACAAGTATTTCACAACGTATCATGTGCCGGTGGGAGCGGGATTCGAGGCAATGATCGGTTCGAGCGCCTCGATCGCTCTCGAAGCGAGCGCACGGGGCATGAACGACCTAACCGACAACTATAAATTCCAGACGTTCGATTGGTATGGCAGCGTGAAAGCCGGTATCAATTTCTATTTCGGCGCAAGCGATGCTGAAGACGGTGATAGCGACGGCTTGACCAGGTCGCTCGAAAGCAAATACGGCACCGATCCCGACAATCCCGACAGCGACGGTGACGGACTCAAAGATGGCGAAGAAGTGCGCCGCTACAGAATTGATCCGGGCAAAACAGACACTGACGGCGATGGACTCTCCGATGGCGACGAGGTGTTGAATTATCGCACCGATGCACGGCAGCCGGACTCGGACGGCGATGGACTGACCGATGGTGAAGAGAAAACCAAGTACGGCACCGACCCGATTCGACTTGATACGGATGGTGATACATTGACCGATGGCGACGAGATCTTGAAGTACACCACCGATCCGCTCAAAGCAGATACCGACGGCGATGGACTTTCGGATTGGGATGAGGTGCGCTCGTACAAATCGGATCCCAACAAAGCCGACACGGATGGCGATGGCTTACTCGATGGCGATGAAGCACGCCAGCACAAGACCAACCCGACAAAGGTAGACACGGACGGCGGCGGCGCCTTCGATGGCTCGGAGGTTCTTCGCGGTACAAATCCATTGAACCCGCGCGACGACGGCGGGGCTCCGGCTCCAAGTGAAACGCGAGAGATTATTCTCGAGCCGGGAAAATCGGTCGTGCTTATCGGAGTGAACTTCGTTACGAACAGCACGAAGCTGCTCAAGAATTCCGAGCAAGTCCTGCAACGCGCCTATCTTGCACTTGCCGCGAATCCGAATCTGAAAGTCCAAGTCATCGGTCACACGGACAATCGCGGCGGTGCTGCGACGAACAAGAGGCTCTCGCTGCGCCGTGCACAAACAGTGAAAACATGGCTCGTTCGAGCCGGCATCGCTCCCTCGCGATTGACGGCCATCGGACGCGGGCAGTCGGAGCCGATTGATACAAACACGACTCCGGAAGGCAGAGCCAATAATCGGCGCATTGAGTTTCGCGTCTTAGAATAGACGTATTCTGCAGCGAGGCTGAGAGAATCCGTCGGTGCTGAAAGCGCCGGCGGATTTTTTTTCTATTGCTTGCCCGATTCAACGTGTTGGAGATATCTTTGCAAATCGTCGTTGTTTGAAAACGCAGCTCGGATTGCGGAAAGCGTGGCTCTCGTCTCTTGCGATTCTCGAGCGTTGCGATCCAAAAGAAGAAGCCGCCGCAAGGCACTCGGTATTTGAGCGACAACTCCTCCCGCAATGCTTTGTTCGATCGTCTGCAATAACGCACGGCGCTCACTCGTCGTATCCTTCAATCCCCTATATGCCAAAGCTCGAACCTCGAATGTTTCGGGATGGGTTCGCAATCGGGACTCCATGTCAATCGCTTGGAGTGCTTCAGTGTTGCGGTCCATGCGATTCAGGGCGTAGGCTCGCATCAGATGAGATTTTGGATACAACGGTGAAAGGGAGAGGAGTCGCTCGAGCCGCGTGACTTCTTCACTCCATCGCTGCCCCTTCATGAACTCGCGCGCCAGTAGTGAGTGCGCAAGCAAGTTCAGCGAGTCTGCATTCGTTGCGGCGGTGAAATGTCGAGTGCGGTCGGATGTTCGCTCTTCTGGTAAAGCAAGACCCCTCATGACGTGTACACTCGATTCGAAGACCTTAAGTTGCACCGAACCGTACCACCACGCAAATGTTATACAAGCGATGAGAGGCAAAACTGCAACAAGCGGAGGCAACTTGAACGAGATGGTGTGGCTGCGCGTACGTTGCTTTTCATAGTTGATGGATGAGAGGATTCCTAAGAGCAACCAGACAAACTGGGCGATAGGCGCTTGACGCAGAGACACGTTGCCTAAATTGTCAACGGCAATGCCGACAATGGCACTGACCAATGCAATCGCCGTCACATGTTCGGACCGCTTCTCTGATTGCGCGAGACGTACGCCGTGGCGTAGCGTGAAAAAAAGAAGCGCAGCAGCGAGGGCAACCCCAACGATGCCGTACTCTACGGCGATCTCGAGAAGCTCGTTATGCGCATGCGCTACGACATCTTCGCTTTTGGTTTTCCAATAGTTCGGCGATCGGTACTCAAAAAGTGAAGGCTCGAACTTGCCGATGCCATGTCCGATAATCGGAGATGCGAAGAATGCATTCATACCTCCTGACCAGATGAACGTGCGTCGTCCGAAACTTCCTTCAAGATCGAACATCGTCGTCAACCGTTTGCCGATCGTCGGGCTGATCACCATTGCAACCACAACTAGTGCAACGAGAGCGGTTGCCGCTGCCACTGCAATTCTTTTGCTCTCGTTCTTGCGCGCCAGCAGGAAGAATGTGATGAGTGCGGCACCGCAACCGATGAGGCTGCTGCGAGCCTGGGTAGCGAGCAGGAGAGCGGTCATGACAGCCGCCAAGAGATAGAAACGCCACCGTTGGGCTTTGGGCGTGCGCATCGTTTTCTCGAGTACCAGCGGTATTGCGAGGAGAAGGTAAGCAGAGAAAAAGTTGCTATTGCCAAGCAGCGACCCCACGCGCTTGTCCACGCCGACGAAAAAATCGAGGGGAAGTTGCGCTGTGAAGAGATATTGGACCGCGCCAACTATGCAGAGCACGCCGCTCAGGATAATAATTTTGTCGAACAGCCAATTCCGTTCTTGTGCTGTGTGGAAGAGTTTTGCTCCGGCGAAGAAAAAGATCACACAACTGATACTGAAGAACAATGCATCCATGGTGTACACGAGGTTGTAGGTGAGAAGAGCCGAGAGCAAAAACAGCGGTAGGTGCAAGGCAGCGACAAGTTCTGCAGTGGAGTATGTGACTCGAATCTGTTGCGCGAGAATGGCACCAGCGATGTAGAGCGTGAGAACAATTGCAGCGCCAAGTATGAAGACCGGTTGCTTCACAATGGCGCTGTTGAACGCGCCAATCCAAAGGATGCACGCTGTACCCATGAACGTTGCGAACACCACACGCATTTGCACGGATCGTATGCTCGCGGGAGTGATCATGCGGCGAGGACGCTCAGATGAAATGCGTTTCATCTTGGCTATTCGGTTGAATGGCACTCATGTTTTGGATACATTATCGAGCGTGCAGTGTTTCTATGTACGCATCCTGCGCTTGTAGCTCAATTGGATAGAGCGTTGGCCTCCGGAGCCAAAGGCTTCGGGTTCGACTCCCGACAAGCGCACAGTAGCGCATCGTTTACACGTCTAAGAAATGCCGACACAATCATGCTCAAAGCACAAAAAAAGATTTCCAAAAGAGAACTGAAGCACGATCCCTTGCTCGAGTCGATGGGAAAGGTGACGAGCTTCTACGAAGATAACAAAAAGTTTATTCAGTACGCACTCGGTGCTCTGGTTGTTCTTGTCGTTGGTGGATACGCGTACGTGCAAAACCAAGCCACGCGGAACGACGACGCTTCGACGAAACTCGCAACGGTCTATCCGTTTTACGACAAGGATCAATATCAACTCGCGATTGACGGTGTTCCCGAGCGAAAGGTGACCGGCTTGAAATCCATCGTTGACGAATATGGCGGCACCACCTCCGGCAACCTCGCACGCTTCTATCTTGCGAACTGCTACTTCAACCTCGGCAAGTACGACGAGGCGCTGAGTCACTTCGAAGATTTCAGCGCGTCGCGGCAGTATCTTGTCATTTCGCGATTAACTGGCTTGGCAGCCTGCTACGAGGCGAAAGGTGAGTACGAAAAGGCAGCTGAGTTTTTTGAGAAAGCTGTTGCAAAGTACCCGAAAGATGTAGATGCGGCGGCGAACTTGAACAACGCCGCAGCCAATTTCATGCTTGCGGGAAACAAGGACCGTGCCGTCGAGCTGTTCAAGAAATTGAAAAAGGAATTCCCGACCTCTCAATTCGCACGCGAAGCGGACCGCCACATTCAACGACTGACAAGCTCGTAAGCCCGGTTTCGGAAACGTCCCTCGGCGGCAGCGGAGAACAGCAGTCGGTCCGTCGCCGCCGTTTTTCTTTCGTTGCCTTCAGGAGGCGAGAGGGGTCTGCCGTCCTATGAAACTTTTGTTCACCTTTCACGAAGTAGGGAAGGAGTCCGTGCACAGTTCCTTTCCCTACAGCCACACGAGAGCTTCATAACGTCTGCAAGTGAAAGTTCGCAAGTTTATATTTCTCGGCGGTTCCGCGCTCGCTTTCCTCGTCGTTCTTACGCTCGATCTGATTCGGAAGAACTTCGAGTTTGATCCCGACTACCTCGGAGGAGGGATCGGCGTTGTGCGCAGCGCACTTGTGATAGCGGCATTCGTCCTTCTGTATTTGTACTTCGATACGCGCAAACTCTACTCGTCGCTCGTTCCTACGAAACGTCTCTCTCTGATTATGATCTACTCCGTGATCGCCTCGATTGCATGCGCGCTCATCGCGGCGGCAACGGACAACAACTTCGACACAAAGGGGGACACGCTCTGGCCGCTCACCTACGGCGCCATTTTCATTGCCACGGTGTTTGGCATTGGGCTTGGCGTTTTTTCCCTTCTCGTGTTTCGTTTGCTGCGCGGACTCATTCTCTTTCGGCGAAAAAAAGGAACAGAGCGGAATCTCCTCATCTACGTTGTGCTTGCGCTTGCAACCAGCGCGTCAGCCTTCTTCATGGATGCATTAGAGTCGAGTGTCCTTGCAGGTATTCTCTTTGGCTTTGCGATATTGTTCGCCGTCGTGAATTCCTTCCGCCTTCCATGGATCGTCTATCTCAACAAGCGCGAGAAGATCATTAGTTTGATCTACGCACTGATCGCGTTCATTGCGCTCAGCGGATTGAATGCCATGCTCACCACGAGGGAGACCGTACTCAAATACTCGCTGCTCTATTATTCCTATCCCCTTGCAGAGTTTATTCTCCTCACAAGCCTTTTCGCGAATGTCTATTTCGGCATGGCGTTCATCAGTACGCTCTTTCATCTACCGACCGCTGAGGCATTCGACAGAAAGACAACCGAAGTCTCGTCGTTGCACAATTTGAGCAGGCTCGTGACGCAAGTGTTCAACTTCGACGAGCTGGTTGATACCGTAACGGCAATGACGTTGCAAGTATGCGAAGCGAAAAGTTGCTGGTTGGAAGTGATTCATTACGCAGATGAGCGAGAGCGCACGAATCTCTCTGCCGATGAAGCCTTTGTTTCGAACAGTGCCGTTGGTAATTATATCGTGCACCTTGCGGGGAGGAAAAACATTGAACGGTTCGAGATCGCCCTGCTCCTTTCCGAGGGCGAAAGAACACTGCGCGACGAGGTGTTGGAAGAAAGAAAGCCGGTTGTCGTTGACGATCTCGCACGTGACCAGAGATTCAAAAAGCTTGACAAGCGGCCCGCAGGCTCGCTCGTCGTGGTCCCACTCGTTTCGCACGCTGGGATGATCGGCATTCTCTATGCGATGAAAGATATGCCGTACGGTTTTTTCAAAGACGACGTGGATGTGATTTCCGCGTTTGCCGACCAGGCAACAATCGCGATCGAGAATTCTCGCCTCATCAAAAAGTCCATCGAGCGCGAGCGCCTGATGCGAGAAATGACGCTTGCCCAGGAGATTCAACGCAAGCTGTTGCCGCAAGCACTGCCGCAATACCGAACGATGGAGCTCGATGCGGTGTCCGAGCCTGCGTTCGAGGTCGGCGGCGACTATTACGATGTCGTCGAGTTGAATGATAACAAGCTCGGTATCGTCGTCGGCGACGTCTCAGGCAAGGGCGTATCAGCCGCGTTTTACATGTCCGAGGTGAAGGGCATTTTTCAATCGCTCAGTCGTTTGTATCCGTCGCCGCGTGAATTTATGATCAAAGCGAACGAGGCGCTCTCCAGCTCTATTGACAAACATTCTTTTGTTAGCTTAATTTATGCGGTCGTGGATGTTGCTGGTGGGCGTCTCACCCTTGCGCGCGCAGGGCATTGTCCGTTGTTGCACATCTCAGGGGAACACGCAAGCTATCTTCGTCCCAACGGAATGGGCTTGGGTCTCACTAACGGCTCGGCGTTCGACCACAACATGGAGGAGGAGACAATCCAGTTGCGCCCAGGTGATATCTGCGTATTGTATACCGATGGAGTCACCGAGGCGCGTCCGCCGCGCACAGCGTTTGCCAGCGACGGACGTCTTAATGAGGATGACGAGTTTGGCTACGAGCGCTTGCGCGATACGATCATGGCGCAACGCGAAAAGTCGGCGTCTCAATTGAAGGATGAGATCCTACGCACCGTCAAGGCACACGCGGCAAAACCGGAAAAGGACGACGATCTGACTGTTGTGGTGTTGAAGTGGATCGGCACGCCGCCCTGAGCGCAGCGAAGCGTCCTTTCCGTAGAGGTTTGCAATGAGTTTTATTGTACCTGCGGAGCTCGCGCTCCGATGAGTACAAAAGGAATAGTATGATGCTGAATCTACAAGCAGGAAACAGTCACGTGCGCCCACGAGACAGCAAGATTCATCGCCCTGCTCAGAAGAGGAACTCTAGGAGAATGTTCAAATGAGTGAATTCAGAATTGCCCAGCGTGAAACGAGCAACGTGAACGTGCTCGAGTTGCGAGGTTATCTCGATGCGCATACAGCGCCGAAACTGGAAGAGGTGTTTCAAGACCTGCTGAAGGCAGATCGCACGCGCATCGTCGTGAACTGCAAAGACCTTTCGTACATCAGTAGCGCGGGTCTGGGAGTATTCATGGCGTTCATTGAAGACGTGCGCAACAAAGCTGGCGACATCAAGCTGACGAACATGAGCTCGAAAGTCTATAACGTGTTCGACCTGCTTGGTTTTCCGCTTCTCTACGAAATCTACAAAGACGAGTCGGAAGCAGTAAAAAAATTCAATGATAAGAAATAGCTCGCCGCTCTTGTGAAGCAGACGCTAAACATAGAAAGCAAAACCGAGCAGCTTGTCGTCGTCCGCAATTTCGTTTCGAACGCCGCGGTCAAGTTGGGCTTCAGTGATGAAGAGGTTGGCAAGATTGCGCTCGCCGTGGACGAAGCCTGCACCAACGTCATCAAGCATGCGTACCGCTACAGTCGCTCGAAAAAAATCAAAGTCATGGTGGCGACGACAGACGATGAATTTGAAATCGTCATCGTGGACAATGGGCGGCATTTCGACCCGAAGAGCATAAAGACTCCGGATCCGAAAGAATATCTCACCCATCCGAAACGCGGCGGGCTGGGTGTTTATCTCATGAAGTCCTTGATGGACAAAGTGGAATATAACATCCAAGCCGGCAAGAGCAATCAGGTTAGGCTCGTCAAGCACCTTCCGCGCTAACACGATGCCACGGCAACGCGCACACCAGCCTTCACACGAGACTTCTCCACCCTCATCCTACGAAAGTCATTTCGAACATGCTGCGCTCTTCGAGTTCAGCAAGGTCATCAACTCGACGCTCGATGCGCGGTTCATCTACAGCCATATCCTTCTCACGATCATGGGAAAATTTCTCACGTCGAAAGGCATGGTGCTCGTCGAACGATCGGACCATCGCTTTGTTGTGGAGATGGTGAAGGGATTTTCCTCCCATCTTGTAGGTGCGGAAGTTTTGATAAAGAAACTGCCTGCCTCGACATTCGGCTTGGACAAGCTGAAGCCCGCTGCGCTCCCGTGGGTGAAGTTCTTCAAGAAACACGGCGCCAAAGTCGTGCTGCCGATGTTCATTGCGGACAAACCGATCGGACTTCTCGCGTTCGGTGCGAGACTGTCGAAGAAGAAAATCGAATATCGGGAGTTGACCTACCTGCGCTCGCTCGCGAATATTTCCGCCACGGCGATAGAGAAGTGCCGAACGCTCGAGCAGGTGCAGCACATCAATCGCAAACTCGACGCAAAAGTGCAGGAGCTGAACACGCTCTTCGACTTGAGCAAAGAGTATGGCGCGCTGCTGGATGCCGATAAGCTTGTGCGGCTTCTCGTCTTCTCGTTGCTCGGTCAAATCGGCGTGAACAGATACATCATTTGTTTGAAAGAACAAGGCGGCGTGCGCGTCGCCGCGTCCAAAGTGGACGGCGCGCTGCCGCAAGCGGAACTGCTCAAGACGCTCTTCACGTTGAAAGCGACGACGCTCGTCGAGAATTTGACAGCATTGGGTGTGCAGGATGCGCGCGATGTTCTCACAACACTGAACATGGCAATCGTCGTCCCGATGAACATTCAGGGAGAGAATAAAGGGATGATGATTCTCGGCGGAAAAATTTCTAAGCAGCCGTTTGCCGAATCGGAGTTCGAGTTTCTCTCCTCGCTCGCGAATCTCGCGATCATCTCGCTGGAAAATGCGCGCCTGTTCAAGGAGGCGATTGAAAAGCAGCGGCTCGAAGACGAACTGATTATCGCACGAGACATTCAAAAAGGCTTGCTGCCGAACATTCTCCCAACCGTCGCCGGCTTCGACATCGCGGCGGCAAACATTTCCTCCAAACAAGTCGGTGGTGACTATTATGACATCATTCCCGTGCGCGACAACGAATATGTCATCGCAATTGGGGACGTGTCGGGCAAGGGGACGCCGGCGGCGCTGCTGATGGCGAATATTCAGGCAAGCATACGCGCGCTCGTTCCGCTCGACCTTCCATTGAGCGAGCTGACGCAACGCGTCAACGACTTGATGTGCGAGAACACGGGCGGCAGCAAGTTCGTCACATTCTTTTGGGGTATGATTGATGCGGCAGGGAAGCGGCTTACGTATGTCAACGCGGGACACAATTATCCTGTTCTCCTCCGTGCTGATGGCTCGATAGTTCGGCTGGATAAGGGAGGGATGATTCTCGGCGTGATGAAGACGACGCTTCCTTACGAACAGGATTGTGTACACCTGTGCTCCGGAGATTTGCTGCTGTTGTTCACCGATGGCGTGAGCGAGGCGATGAGCCGCGACTCGGTCGAGTACGGCGAGGAGCGCCTCCTGCGCGTGCTGCAACAACATCGTCATGAGTCCTCGCAAGAGATCATCGCATCGCTGCATGACGACATTCGTCGCCACGCCGATGGCGCCGATCAATCGGATGACATTACGATGATGGTAGTGAAAGTGGATTAACCTACACTATCGCTCCTGCCGCCATTGCACCTTCACGCTCCCAATCAAGTTCTACCTCCAGTAGTGAACCGTTCAATACGCCTAAGACGGTAATGCTCAATTCACCCTTGTTACGCGATTCCCAATCGTGTTTGTTTCTCTATTCAGTTTTGAATAGATTTTTTTGCGACACGTCGAGCCTACGTGTAGCATTACACCATGACACGATCTTTGAAGGAGTTCTGTGGAGGAGCACCTCAAATACCCGATCGGAAAATACCAAGCGCCCTCGCCGATCGCGCAAACGCACCTAAGCCAATGGATTGAGGATATTGCCGCGTTTCCATCGCAGCTCCGCACGACGGTTCATGGGATGAACGAAGTACAACTGTCCACTCCGTATCGCGAGGGGGGCTGGACGGTCAGGCAAGTGCTTCATCATCTTCCCGACAGTCACATGAACGCGTACATACGATTCAAGTGGACTTTGACCGAGGACACGCCGACAATCAAAGCGTACTTCGAGGAGAGGTGGGCGGAGTTAGAAGACACGCAGCGTGTACCGGTGGAAATTCCGCTGAACCTCTTGGACGCGCTCCATGCACGTTGGGTCGCACTGTTGAAGACTATCAAACCTGAAGAGTTCAAGCGCAGCTATATTCATCCTCAGTTGGGAAAGCCCTTTTCGCTCGATGAAGTCCTCGGCTTGTACGCGTGGCATGGCAAGCATCATCGTGCGCAGATTGAAGCGCTGAAGGGTCGAATGGGATGGTGATATTCACTTGCGCAATACAAGGGGAAGCAAGAGGTATCTACAATGCCCGCACCAGTAGGAAACAGGTGAAGCAGCAGAACCCGTTGCATCTCGTTTAACAGTCCGACATCTACAGTTCGCAATCCGCAAGACGAAGTGGTGTATCCTTTCAAAGACATAGAGCCCAAATGGCAACAGTATTGGGACGAGCACAGAACGTTTCGCGCTGACGATACGTGTGCGAAGCCGAAGGCGTTCATTCTCGACATGTATCCGTATCCTTCCGGTGCAGGTCTTCACGTCGGGCACCCCGAGGGCTACACCGCAACGGATATTCTCTCGCGGTACAAACGGATGAGGGGCTTCAACGTTCTGCACCCGATGGGATGGGATGCGTTCGGTTTGCCTGCCGAGCGTTTCGCAATGCAGACCAACATTCACCCGCGCATTACGACCGAACAGAACATCAACACGTTCCGTCGCCAAATCAAAATGCTCGGCTTGAGTTACGATTGGGAGCGCGAAGTTGACACCACCGATCCGAACTACTATAAATGGACGCAGTGGATTTTTCTCAAAATCTACAACTCGTGGTACGACTATCGTGAGAACAAGGCTCGGACGATTGATGAGTTGATCGCCGAGTTTGAGCGCGACGGCTGCTCGAAGATTGATTGCTCGTTGTATTGCGGCGACGAGCATTGCTGCTTTACTGCTCGTGACTGGCAACGAATGTCGCGTAAGGAAAAGCATGACGTGCTCGCGCAATTTCGACTCGCGTACATCGCGGAAATTCCCGTAAACTGGTGCGAGGGACTTGGCACCGTTCTCGCGAACGAGGAAGTGGAGGAGTGGCAAGAGAAAGGCTATACCGTCGAACGCCGCCCGATGAAACAGTGGATGATGCGCATAACCGCGTACGCCGAGCGATTGCTTGAAGACAGCAAAGAACTCGATTGGCCCCAGTCAACCATCGAGCAGCAAACAAACTGGATCGGCAGATCGGAGGGAGCCGAGATTGAGTTTGGTGTGAAAGGTTTGAGCACAACACTCCGCGTTTTTACGACTCGCCCCGATACGGTGTTTGGTGCAACATACATGGTGCTCGCTCCCGAGCATCCGCTTGTACAGAAAATCACCGGCGCAAACGAACGAAGCGCCGTCGAGCGCTACTGCGATCAAGCAAGACTGAAGAGCGAGCGTGACCGCGGCATTGAGACCGACAAGACCGGCGTTTTCACCGGCGGCTATGCCATCAACCCCGCGACGAAGAGCGAAATCCCGATTTGGATTGCAGACTATGTGCTGATGGGCTACGGCACGGGGGCAATCATGGCGGTGCCCGGGCATGATGAGCGCGACTGGGAATTCGCGAAGAAATTCAATCTGCCTATTGTCGAGGTTGTTGCCGGTGGAAATGTTCAAGATGCCCCCTTCATTGATAAGGAGAAAGGCGTCGGAACGAATTCGGCAAACGATGAAGTTTCGTTGAATGGATTGAAATTCGATGATGCATTTAAAACAATCGTTGCGTGGCTCTCGGCAAAGGGGATTGGGAAAAGGACGATTCACTACAAGCTGCGTGATTGGCTCTTCTCGCGGCAGCGTTATTGGGGTGAGCCGATCCCAATCATTCATCTCGAAGATGGAACGCTCAAGCCGTTGAGCGAAACCGAACTGCCGCTTGTGCTCCCCGAACTTGAAAAATTTCAGCCGAGCGGCACCACCGAATCGCCGCTCGCGCTCGCAACCGAGTGGGTGAACGTCGTTGATAAGGAAACCGGCTTGAAGGGTCGCCGCGAAACGAATACGATGCCGCAGTGGGCCGGCTCGTGCTGGTATTATCTCCGCTACCTCGATCCGAAGAACGATGCCAGAATCTTCTCGCCGGAGAAAGAAAAGTACTGGATGCCTGTTGACCTGTACGTCGGCGGCGCAGAACATGCCGTGTTGCATTTGATGTACGCGAGATTTTGGCACAAGGTGCTGTACGATCTCGGCTATGTTTCGACGAGAGAGCCGTTCATGAAACTGCGGCACCAGGGATTGATTCTCGGTGAGAACTCCAAGAAGATGTCCAAGTCGCTTGGCAATGTCGTGAACCCGGACGATGTTGTGAAGGAATACGGCGCGGACGCAATGCGCATGTTCGAGATGTTCATGGGTCCGCTCGAGGAAATGAAGCCGTGGAGCACGCGCGGCCTTGAAGGGGTGTTTCGCTTTCTCAACCGCGTATGGCGGTTGTACGTTGATGAATCCGGTAACTTGAATCCCGACATCAACGATACGTTGCCTTCGGTGGACGTGGAACGTGTCTATCATGCGACGGTCAAGAAAGTGGGCGAGGATATCGAGCGGCTCAGCTTCAATACCGCCATCGCGCAGATGATGATTTTTGTAAATGAGGTGATGAAGATTGAGACCAAGCCTCGCGCCATTCTCGAGAACTTCGTTCTTGTGCTTGCGCCGTTCGCGCCGCATCTCGCGGAAGAGCTTTGGCAAAAACTCGGACACACCAACTCGCTCGCGTACGAACCGTTCCCCGTGTACGATCCTGCGAAACTTGTCGAGACGACGGTCGAGGTCGTGCTGCAGTTGAATGGCAAAATCCGCTCGAAGATTTCCGTGGAAAAAGATACGCCCGAACACCAGCTTGAAGCGCTCTGTCTTGCCGATGACCACATCCGCAAATATCTCGACGGCAAGGAGATCGTGAAGACGATCGTCGTGAAGAACAAACTCGTCAACCTTGTCGTAAAATGATCTTCTCACGCAAAGACGCTAAGCCGCAAAGAAAGAAAACCATGAAACAATGCTTGGCGTCTTCGCGCCTCTGCCCCGAAGGGATCATTTCGTGACGTGAGGATGCAGTGAAGACATTCCTTCGCATTGTTCGTTACGTGCGTCCGCATTTCGGCGCGCTGGCAGTGGCGAATGTGTTCATGCTGCTGTTCATTGTGTTCAACGTCATTTCCATCGGGCTTATAATGCCGCTGGTGGACATTGTGTTCAACCCGCCGGTGCTCGATGCATCTGTGCCCACCTCGTTCAGCATTACGAATTTGAGCAAGTACGTGTCTCACTGGCTTTCCGGTTTGGTTGCACGGCACAACCGTCTCGACGTGTTGCTATGGCTGACGATCGGCATCGTCGTTTCATTTCTGCTGAAGAATCTGTTTTCGTTTGCTAATACAATGGTCATGGCAAAGCTCGAGCAAAGCATCATGCATCAGCTTCGCGTGGACGTGTATTCTCACCTACAGGACCTCTCGCTCTCGTATTTCGTTGGTGAGCGGAAGGGAAGGTTGATGTCGAGCGTCGTGAACGACACGCGCATAGTGCACGAGTCGGCAATGTCGTTGATGAACGGCGTTTTCCGCGACCCGCCGCAAATCTTGTTGTTTGCCGGCGTGCTGTTTTTGTACGACTGGAAACTCACGCTCATGGTCGCAACGATGCTGCCGGTCATTGGCTTAGTGATCAGCCGTATCGCAGACCAACTGAAGAAGTACTCGGTAGACCTTCAAGAGAAAATGGCGGACACGATGTCGGTGTTGGACGAAACCTTCGCCAACGTGCGCGTGGTAAAAGCGTTCGGTATGGAGGAGTTTGAGAAACGACGGTTCACGTCGGAATCGCTGCGCTTTGCCTCGCTGGTTCGAACCATCTTGCGACGACGAGCGTTCGCCGCGCCGATGTCGGAGCTGTTTGGCGTCCTTGCCGTTGCGGCGATTCTCTGGTTCAAAGGGAAGGGAGTAATCATGGGCGAAGACTCGATGACACCCGGCGGACTGATTCTCTACATCACTGTCGTTACGCAGATGATACAACCGCTGAAGCAGTTTGGACAAGTGTTCAACAGCGTTCAGGAGGGCATCGCCGCAGGTGAGCGAGTATTCGGGCTGCTCGATACGAAGCCGCTCATCGTGGAGAAACCCAATGCCTTCACGATTGAGACGTTCCGCAGGTCCATTCGCTACGAGAACGTGAGCTTCAAGTACGAGACCGGCGATGTGGTGTTGCGCAATGTGACGTTCGAAATCAACGCCGGTGAACGCATCGCCATCGTCGGTCCGAGCGGCGGCGGAAAATCCACGCTCGTAGATCTCCTGCCGCGCTTCTATGATCCGCTTGAGGGTCGGATCACCATTGACGGCGTGGATATCCGCGATTTGACTGTCGCATCGCTGCGCGGTCTCATGGGCATTGTCACCCAAGAAACGATTCTCTTCAACGACAGCGTGCGAAACAATATCGCTTATGGCAGAGCAGAGACACCTTTGGAGGATGTCATTGCCGCCGCCAAGGTTGCAAACGCTCACGAATTCATCATGCGACTGCCCAACGGCTACGACACGCGCATCGGCGACCGCGGGACGAAACTCTCCGGTGGGCAGCGGCAGCGCTTGTCGCTCGCACGTGCGATTCTAAAAAATCCCCCGATTCTGATTTTTGATGAGGCAACCTCCGCCCTCGATACTGAATCGGAACTCTTGGTACAGGAGGCGGTCGAGCGGACGCTGGCAGGGAGAACATCCGTCGTCATTGCACATCGGCTTTCGACGATTCAGCATTCGGACCGGATCATCGTGATCGAAAAAGGACAAATCGTCGAAGAGGGAAGTCACCTCGAATTGATTGCCAACAGCAACGGCACGTACAAGCGGCTGTACGACTTGCAGTTTCAGATGTGACGGTTACTGATGTTACCGACATGATACTTTCAACGCACGCCGAAGACGGAGAACTGCACAAGCCGCGCGCCCTCTGGTACGCGCTCATAGCCGTTGCGACGGTGTTCCTATGTTCGCTCTACGTTTCTATCGCGGTGAATTCCATCGCGCTTGGCTTGATGGGGATCGTGTGGCTGCTCATCATGATTGTCCAGCGCAGGAAGCTCGTCGTTGGAACGCCGCTCGATTACTATTTTCTTGCGTTCGTTTGTGCCGAGATGCTTTCGACGCTCTTCTCCGTCAATCGTGAGCAGTCGTTGTTCTTCTCTCGACGAGTGCTCTTGATAGGCGTAGTTTATTTTTTTGCCTCCGTCGTAACGTCCGAACGAATTGCGAAATGGTATGTCGGCGTGCTGCTCGGATCAGCGAGTGTTGTCGCGGCGCTTGGGATCGGGAAAGTGATTCTCACCAACCCTGAGAGGCTCGGGATTTTCCAGTTCTATATGACGACCTCCGAGTTGATGATGATGTCGGCGCTGCTCGTTGCGCCGTTTGTGCTGCATTCCGCCGCGCCGCGCCGCGTGCGCCTGCTCAGCGCCGCAGGGTTGCTTCTACTCTTGATCGCGTTATACGCGACCGTGACACGCGGCGCGTACCTGGCGGTGGCTGCCGGCATGCTGTTCATTGCGTTCGTTCGGAACAAGAAGCTGATTGTTCCGGTGCTTGCCCTGCTTGTGCTCATTGTGCTGTTCGCTCCGCCCTTTGTGCAAAGCAGAATCAAGAGTATTGTGGACCTTAGCCATCCGGAAAACGCCGGGCGCCTCATGCTGTGGGAGGCAGGTCTCAAGATTTTTGCTGAACATCCCATCGTCGGTGTTGGGGATATTGACTTGTATGAAGAACTCCTCCGTCATGTACCGCGCGAGCAATTGCAGTGGGGTCACCTGCACAATGTGCCTCTCCAGTTTCTTGTGAACCTTGGTATTGTGGGGTTCACGGTGGTCATGGCACTGTTTGTAAAAATCTTTGTGACCGAATGGCGCGTCTATCAGCGCGTCAAAGAGAACTGGCTTGCGGGTTCGTTTTCGCTTGGCGCGCTCGCGCTGTTTGTAGGATTTCAAACTAACGGACTTGTCGAGTGGTCGTTCGGCGATCAGGAAGTTGTGCTCGTGTTCTGGACCTCGCTTGGACTCACACTTGCGCTCCGCATTATAGCAGAGAAGCGGAGTGTTTGATGATGGCAACGCTCTCCGTCATAATACTCGCGCTGAACGAGGAACACAATATTGTCGAGTGCCTCGAAAGTGTGAAATGGGCTGACGAGATTCTCGTGATTGATTCGGGTAGCACGGACAACACTGTTGAACTGGCGAAGCGCTACACGAACAACGTGCTTACGGTCGAATGGAAAGGCTACGGCGCGACAAAAAACTACGCGCTGCGGCAAGCGACAGGCGATTGGATTCTCTGGCTCGATGCCGACGAGCGCGTGCCGAATGAGTTAGCGGAAGAAATGCGGCGAGTGATTCAATCGAACGATTCAGCGTTCGCCGGCTACAACGTTGCCCGGCGCGCGTATTTTCTCGGCAAGTGGATTCGGCATTGCGGCTGGTATCCGGGGCGGGTGACGCGACTGTTCCGCAGATCAAAGTCGCGCTTCACGGAGAGCAATGTGCATGAGCAGATTGTCGTAGAGGGTACGATTGGTGAATTGAAGAACGACCTGCTGCATTTCACCGATCCGAACCTGCATCATTACTTTCAAAAATTCAATCGCTATACAACACTCGCTGCGCAGGATTTGCAAACGGCGGGAAAGCAGTTTACGATTTCCGACATCATCGTCCGTCCGTTCTTTACCTTTGTGAAGATGTATGTCTTGAAGCGCGGGTTTTTGGACGGAATGCAGGGGTTCATTCTGTGTGTTGCTTCGTCTGCATATGTGTTTGCAAAGTACGCGAAGTTGTGGGAGCTGAATCACGTTTCAGTAGGGACGGGGCATGCCCCGTCCCTACACAAGGAGGAATTGTAGGGACGCCGCTCGCGTCGTTCGTTTGAGTGGAACCTGTTATGAAAAGAGGCAGCGTCAGTTTGAGGGGACCTGGGCGTGTGTGCAGGCAGGCGGCAACTCTTTCCACGTTCGAAGGACACCTTCTGAGACGCTGATTGCCGGTTGGCGCCCCGCCCAAAAGACGGCGGGCAAGCACGGGATGCACTTCTGACGCTGTAGAGCGTTTGAAGCCCCATCAAAAAAATGTTTTAAAGGCAGCAACTTTTTTTTCGGAGGCGCAATGGAATCACACGACCAAAACAGCCAATTGTTTCTTCAGATGGTGTTCATGTACCACGCCGCGTGCATGGAGCATCTGGGAAAAGTGAAGAGCACGATCACGGGCAAGATCGAGCGCAACCTCGCCGCTGCGCAGCAGACGATTGATTTGCTCGACATGCTCAAGGTGAAGACGACAGGAAATCTTTCGACGGAAGAGGAAAGATTTTTGACGCAGTTGATTCGCGAATTGAAATTGAATTACGTTGACGAGGTCAACAAAGATCAGAAGTCGGCTCAGGATACCGCACCGCATCACGAAGAGGCGAAATGAAATTCGGCATCGTCGGAAATCTTGCGAAGCACGACCTGCC
>CAYUFU010000025.1:0-8180 GCA_964444145.1 uncultured Chitinophagales bacterium | reverse complement strand
AGAACACGGTTAGTTTCTTCTCGCGCCTTCGGCGATCCACGCGCGGATGCCGTTGATTTGATTTTGGTTGAGTGGGTTGCGTCCGATGGGCATTCGCTGGCTTGCGCGCCCCTCGATGCGGAACACCAACTCACTGGTTTCGGGCGAACCGGGAATAACTACTCTTATAGGAGGGTTGCCCGCCCCGAACATCAGGTTTTCGTAAGAGTCTAACTTCACTCTATCGCGCTCGCTCGAACTATGGCATCCGCTTAAAGCGCAGGTTTGATTGAACAGTGGCTGCACCTGTCGCGAGTAGCTGACGCTGTCGGCGGGAAAAATCACGTCGGAGGGACTGCAATCGGGTCCGATACAACTGTTCTCGTCTTTGCAGCTTAGCACACACGCGGCAACTGACGCAAGTACGAAAAGAAGGAATCTCGTCATCACACTGTACCTTTTGTTCATCAATCCCCAATCCAAAATATCTATTCAGTGCATTAGTTACAACGAGCCTCAGAGTCTTGACTCTGAGAGTCAATCTTCTAATATTCAGTTGCATATCGCATTACTCTCATCCCTCAATTTATCTGTGGAGGCACCTATGAAGGACATTCTATTGTCTCTGTCTTTTCTCTCGCTTGCTATCCTTGCACCAGCGGAAGCGCAATGGCGTTGCTTGTATTCCACCTACGATGACGACGCTTGTGTGACAACCAACGCAACAGGTCACAACACTATTGGCGTTGGAGTAATTCGTGAGAATATGTTCGTTGCGCTCGTGACGACAAGAGTCACCGACGCTTCGCAGATTCCTAATCGCCGTTGTTTCATGATTCCATACCGCGATGCCGACTCAACCAACGGCAGACGATATACATTCGGCTACGGAAGTCAAACCAACGGTATCTATCAGCGCTGGAGTGATGGCGGGTTTGATGAAGTGGGAATGTTCAATGCCTTCTCGATTGTCGCAACGCCCGACAGTTTCATCTACATTGCCAACAACGATCCTGAACACAACATCTTGGTATTCAAGTATCTGAATGATTCGATCAGTGTTCCGCCCCCGTTTCCTCGGACCGCCACCGGGCTGACCGGTATCTACGGTATCGCTCTCGATAATTCAAAGAGGGTCTACGTGTGCAGTGATACCTCTACAGGCATCGCGCAAGACGTACGAATATATGCACCCGCTTCGACGTGGGGACCCAGCCATGCCGAAACCCCGCTGCGGACGATTGACCTTCCGAACGGCATCTACAAGGGCATTGCTGTCACGCCTGACGGTGGTACCATTTTCATTAGCGACTTTTCTAACAGCCGAGTTCTAAAATACACGGGCTCCGTTGCTGCAGGCTATACACAATCAGCGTCGTTCAACTTTTCACTCGGCGTGCGCGATACTATTCCCGCGGCAGGCAACGGCAGTCGGTCAAGACCGATTGGACTTGCCTACCTTTCCCCCAACAATATCCTCGCTGTCGCGTGCGATACGTTGTTCGGCGGAAGCGCCTCCTACACCTATGGAAGGATCTATCTCGTCAATCCGAATACGGGGGCATTGGTCTCCACAGACACCAGCATTTCCATTATTGATGCTGCGGCGTGGAATTTTGCCATCACCGGCGCGTATAACAATCGCACGTGCGGTCACGGCAACGCTTCGGGCTATACATCAACGTACGATGTGAAGTTCGATCAGAATAGAAACCTTTATTCCCAATCCTACTACGGATGGACTATTGAGAAATGGCGCTACAACGGAACGCTCCCAACGATCAGTTCTGTTGAAAACATCGGTGGTGCTATCCCTGAATCGTTCATCCTCAAACAGAACTATCCGAACCCATTCAATCCGACGACGACCATCGAGTTCTCCCTCAGGCAGGCCGGCTTTGTAAGTTTGAAAGTGTATGACGTTCTTGGCAAGGAAGTCGCTGCGCTCGTGAACGATGAACAAAGCGTGGGCAATTACAGGGTCACGTTCGATGCAAGAGATTTGCCGAGCGGAACATACTTCTATACCCTGAAATCCGGAGTATTTGCACAGACGAGGAAACTCATCGTCGTCAAGTAGCGTAAAGAAAACCCAAGCCGCATAGTCGCTGAGAACGCAGGTTGCCGTTCTCAGCGACCGTTGTGCCACTGTTGTGAACAGTATCCTTCTGCGTTTCATCTGCACGTTGATGCCTACTCAACTAACAGGGTTCGTCACCCTTTCCTTTTCCCACTAATTATGGAGGTTCGTATGAGGACTTGCTTCATGCTGTTGATCCTGTTCACCGCGCTTACAATACCAAACACGGTATTCGCCGGTGTGTACGCTTCGGGGATTCACTTCACAAATCCCGATAGCACTGCTTTCGATGGTAGTGTAACGGACGGAACGGGCTTGCGGATCAACTTCGTGCTCAACGATACTGCGAGTGCGGTCGAGATCCGAATACAGAATTCCGTCACCAACGCTGTCATCAGGACGCTCAATCTCGCCAATCGTGCTCATGGCTGGAACAATACCATCTGGGACGGCACCGGCGCACCGGCAGGAACTGCAAGTTACTATGTGACGATCATTGCCTCGCGCGCACCGCGTTCATCCACGGCATACCGACTGGCGCAATGGACCAATACCACTGCGACCGGTTTCGGCATCTTCTCGCGCGGAGTAGATGTCGTGCGTGACCAGACGAATCGCAATTTCGGTTTCTTCTATACGTCTAATGCGGGCCTTCCCATCGGACGAGGCATTGCGCGCTACACTGCCTCCGGTGGCCACGCCGGAACGGCTCAACCGAATCCCTTCCTTACGCAATCCGGTGTCAATACCAACGGTATCCCGTGGAGTGATCAACCGTCAGCTCCTGTGCATGCTACCATAGATCATTTGGGGAGAGTCTATGCGTCCGATTTTCCGTTGGGACAGGTGTGGCGGATGGATAACAATACTGCCGTACCGAAGCGCGTCATTCCACGGGTCTTCGAACCCAAAGGAATTGCTATCACGGGCTCGGGCTCGACTTTGAAACTCTACATTGCTTCGGGTGGGCTTGTTGTGCGAGCCAATATCGGAACGAACGATACGCTTGCTGCGCCTCTCGATACGATCGCAGATTTGGGTGGCAGTGTGCGCGACGTGATCTTCGACGATCAAGGGTTCATGTACGTCAACCAACGCAACGGCACCGGCTTCGAAGGGACTGCCGGCGGTAAAACATTTCGCTTCAATATCACCGGTCCACTGCCGGTGACGGAGTTCGACGCACTGTGGTCAGTGGAATGGACCGGTTTTCCTATCGGCATAGCACATTGGTCGGGTGCAAATTCCACAACGGCGACGGACGATATCATGTATGTTTCCCAGCGCAGCGGCGGCACGGCGGACTTGCCGGGCGTTTACAACATTACTGCGCTGACGGGTACGGCGCCTGTGCGGACGCATCTCTTTCGTCCCAGCGATGTGCCTGGTGGCGGAGGAGGTGATTGCAGTTCGCGCGCCGATTTGACTGTTGACCCAACGGGCAACATCGTCTTCTTCGAGAACGGGAATGAAGAAATCATTCACATCGAGCCGCCTTCAACGCAACCGACTGTCTCATACACGACGCGCAGCGCAGTCACCTTTACACTCGGACCGAGTTCAGTGGAGCTGGTTCCCGGACTCCCCGAGCGCTACGAATTGAAGCAAAACTATCCAAACCCTTTTAACCCGACGACGACCATCGAGTTTTCGCTGAGGCAGTCCGGCTTTGTCAGTTTGAAAGTGTATGATGTTTTAGGTCGCGAAGTTGCAACACTCGCGAACGAACAGATGAGCGCGGGGAATTACAGAGCGACGTTCGATGCCCAGAACCTTCCCAGCGGAACGTATATTTATGCGTTGAGAACAAATGGCTTCTCACAAGCGAAGAGATTCGTCGTCGTCAAGTAGCAGAGGCTGATGCCATTGAACCAGAAGGCGAGGCGATGTCAGCCTCGCCTTTTGTCTATCTGTACGCAACGAGTGATCCAAGAGTCTATTTGCGCAGTTGCAAAAGAAGGCAAAACAATTGATGTGCAGTGTACCGACACTCTCGGGTATTGCGTAACCCACCGTCCAGAATCTCATGCTGGACTCTTGGTTTTCGGATATGGCTTTGTTGGCAATGCTTCTGTATATTCTCTCGAAACCACACCACGAGGCTCAAGTGAAATTCATCGGCTATATTTTTTTGATCGCATGCACTCTTTCCCCGGCATCCTCCCAACTCCGCATCACGAAAACAGAAAAACTCCCGCTTCCGAAATCGAACGAGTGGAGTAATCCGACGTTCTCCCCCAACGGGAAACTGATCTACGTGACGACATCCTCCTTCAACGGCATTTGGGAATTCAATCCTGAAACGCGCAAACAACGGCACATCGTTGCTGATCCGGCGAGCGGCTATAATTTTTCTCTCTCGTCCGATGGCAAAAGCATTGCGTACCGGCGAACGCGTGCCGACGGTGCGAACCGCATCCAAGAAGTCGTTGTGAAAGAACTCGCAACCGGCGCCATGCAGGTCATAGGGACCGGCGATAATCTCTCCGCACCGGTGTTTGCAGGAGCGGCAGTCGTGTACAACGATAATGTTCAAGCAAAGAACATCATCGCGCTTGCGCCGAGCGCGAAACCCTTCGTGCTCGCAATCGAGAACACAAAGATCGCCGCGATTGTCGGCGGGGCGAAGCGGCTGCTCGATCCGCTCGGCAACGGCAGCTACATCTGGGCGGAGACTTCACGGGATGGAAGCAGGCTCGTCGCGAGCGAGATGACGCGAGGGACTATCATTGCAACGCTCGACGGTACCATCGTCGCCCGGCTCGGGAAACGCAACGCAGCGACATGGACACGCAACGGCAAGTGGCTCGTCTATATGAACGACAACGATGATGGCCACACGATAACGTCTTCCGATCTGTTTTGCATCTCTCCCGACGGCAGAACCGTTCGACAACTGACGTTTACGAAAAACACAATCGAGCTCAATCCTAAATGTTCGCCTGCGGAGAATAAGATCGTTTGCAACTCGCTGGATGGCGAGATTTTGTTGATGACGTATGTGGAGACAGGGAAATGAAACACAGGATCAAAAAAGCGGTAGTGTTCTTCTTTCTTGCAGCGATGCCAATCGTGAGTATGGTGAATGCGCAGACATTGAGTGGGCGACGGTTTTGTATAGACCCAGGACACGGCGGGCACAATCCCGCGAATGATCGGCGCATCGAACTGGACCCGGGGAATGTGTTTTGGGAGAGCGAAGGGAATTTTCAAAAAGCGCTGCGGCTCGATACGCTGCTACAACAACAGGGAGCGTTCGTCATTCTGACGCGCTACACGAACGATTACCCGAACGATAACGATGAACCGACGCTGACGCAGCGTTGGCAGCTTGCGAATGCGAACAATGTTCATTGGTTTCACTCGATTCACAGCAACGCGTTCAACGGCGTGACGAACTATACGCTTGTGCTGTTGAAAGAAGATATCCCTACGCGGCAGCCTGCGTTTCCCGAGGCACTTGTGATGTCCAATATCATCGCACCGAAGATTCAGACATTTCTCCGCACGCCGCCGCCATCGCGTGTCGCGCTCGATTATACGTTCTACGGTGGACCGAACGGCGGCTTCAACCTTGGCGTGTTGCGCGGCTTGGTGATGCCGGGTGAACTCTCCGAAGGGTCGTTTCATGATGTCCTTTCGGAATATCGAAAACTCCAAAACCTGAGCTACAACAAAGCAGAAGCTTATGCGATCCGCAATTCGTTCATGCAATACTATGCTGTTCCTGCCGATACGATGGGCATCATAGCAGGACTGCTGAGTGAAATCGGCACGGGGAGAGCGATCAATCTCTGCCGTGTTCGTCTCCTTCCCGAAAACCGCGTCTATAATGGCGACCAGTTCAACAACGGCTTCTACATGTTCGACCGCGTCGCTCCGGGTTCGAAGCGCCTTCGCTTCGAGACGCCGGGCTTCAGCGTAGATTCCGCAACCATTACCGTCGGGACAGGCGGGCTTGTCTTTTTCGATAAGCAGCTCGAATCGTTTGCCGCGCCGACAGTTGTGAGTTCCATTCCTGCAAACGGCGATACGATGTTTTCTGCAGACCGCTCGATTGTTCTGCAATTCTCAAAAACGATGGACACCGCCTCGGTGCGCGCCGCATTTTCGATCACGCCAAGCGCGCCAGGGCGTCTGCTCTGGTCGAACGCTAACTCGCTCTTAACGTTCGATCCGAATGCTGTGCTTCCGTTCTTCGTGCACTACACCGTTCGTGTTGACACGCAGGCGCGCTCAGCCGGCGGTCAGCAGATTGACGGCGACGGCAACGGTGTTCCCGGCGACCCGTACATTCTCCGCTTCAGAACTCGTGATGTGGATGCGTTCCCGCCCCAGATCATCGCGTCGTACCCGTCGGCAAACACGCAGCTCAAATCGCCGACATCTGTGCTGAATGTAACCTTCGACGAATATCTCAATCCCAACACAGTCAGCCTCACGAATATCGCAGTACAGCAGATCGGCGGTTCGCTGCTTTCGCGCACACTGCAATATTGGGAGTCGGGACTGAAGAGTGGTGTGAATATTTATCTCGCCGCTCCGCTCGATGCGGGCGCGTCCTATCGCATCCGAGTCAGCGGAGTCACCGACCTGGTCGGCAATCCGATACCCAACTCGGCGCCGATCATATGGGAGTTTTCCGTCGCGCCGCATGCATTCAGCTACACCTCTGTTGATTCTTTCGATGTGTCGGTCGCGCATTGGCAACAGCCGCTCTCGAACACAAGCACCGTCGGTGTCGATAGCGCACTGTTCTTTCTGGCAACCAACCGGTACGTCCCGCCGATTCTCAACAACATCGGGTCGGGACACCTCACGTACCGGTGGCAAACAGGCGCAACCTCGTGGCTCTTGCGCGAACAAATGCTGAGCGGCGCGGGGCGCAACGTCCGATTCAGAAAAGAACGAAACATGTTGACGACGTTCGTTCACGGTGACGGGAGCATGAATCAGTTTCGCTTTGCTGTCCAAGATTCACTCGGCTTCGAGGTGAGCAAATGGTTCACGGTGGATTGGATCGGCTGGCGACAAGTGGATTGGGACGCGGAGCTTGACTCGCTCGGCACATGGAATGGCAACGGCAATCTCGATGGCGAGTTGCGGTTCGATAGTTTCCAAATGCGCTACTTGCCCGGGACGAGCGTCGCAAGCGGACAACTCTTTTTCGATCAACTGCAGCTTGCAACCAAGATGGTGACCAGCGTGGAAAGTGATGGAAGAGAAGGTCCGGCTGAGTTTTCGCTGGAGCAGAATTATCCGAACCCGTTCAACCCGTCCACGCGCATCGCCTTCTCGGTTCAAGGTTCAGGGTTCACGTCGTTGAAGGTGTTCGACCTCTTGGGTCGAGAAGTCGCAACGCTCGTGAATGAGAACTTAACGGCGGGAAGTTATCGAGTGAGGTTCGACGCGTCGGGACTCGCAAGCGGAGTATTTTTCTATCGTCTCGTTGCGGGTGGGCAGGCCCTGACGCGGAAGATGGTTGTTGCGAAGTAGCAACGGATGGAACGCGTAATCGAAACTCTCGATGAGATGGTACGCGATGGCGTGATCGAGGACTACGTCATCGGCGGGGCGACGGCTGTTCTGTATTTTTCGATTCCGCATTTCATAACGGAAGACGTTGACGTGTTCGTCTATTTGAAACAGCAGCCTGCATCTTCACTCATTGATGTAAGCTCGATTTACAATTATCTTCTCTCAAGGAAGAGTACCCGTATCCAGGGTGAGTACATCATTGTTGATGACTTTCCTATTCAGTTCCTTGTTCCGTATGATGAGTTGAGTAAGGAAGCTTTTGCCAACGCAATTCCGATTACTTCCGAGAATATGCGGTTCAAAATTTTCTCTATTGAGTACAGCATGGCAATTATGATTCAACTTGGCAAGGAGAAGTACATTGAACGTTTACGCACGTTGATGCGGCTCAGATTGTTCGACGAAAAGAAATTGGAATTTCTTCTTGAGAAGTTCGACCTTGTCTCAAAGTGGGGCATGATGAAGCAAAGATGGTCTCCGCAATGATTGAGAAGAAGTATAAGTCCGAGGAAGATATGATTCTCAAGGTTCGCGAGAGCAAGGAAGACTACGAGAAGAAATACCTGACCATGTCGTTTATGGA
>CAYUFU010000024.1:0-43517 GCA_964444145.1 uncultured Chitinophagales bacterium | reverse complement strand
CTGGTTTCGGCCACTCACCCACCTCTCCAACAGATTATGTACTGATCAAAATTTCTTTTGTGATAATTTCTCTCGCTTGACTCTACAGCCTACGGCGGTTTAGTCCCGCCAATGGCGGGACTGGTTTCGGCCACTCACCCACCTCTCCAACAGGTTATGTACTGATCGAAATTTCTTTTGTGATAATTTCTCTCGCTTGACTCTGCAGCCTACGGCGGTTTAGTCCCGCCAACAGCGGGACTGGTTTCGGACCACTCACCCACCTCTCCATTTGTGTCCTTCATGGTTCGTGCTACGAATTTAGAAAAATACTTGAAGCCAAGCAAGGCAGCCAACCAGCTTTTCGAGTTCATCCGAAATGTCCCGTCCATCGAGAGCCTGTGTGAAAACGACTTCAAGACGTACACCGATTCTCCAGAATCGCTCATGTCGCGAGCCAGAGCGACACTGGAGTGTCGCTCTCCATGCTTTTCGCACAGTCTCTCAAATGCACGGCAACAGCGTTCACGCAAAGGCGGCATGCGGGAGTGGGGCGGCTGACCTTTACACGAAGAAGAATGCTCTCCAGCGGCGCAGGAAAATGGTTGGACGATGTAGCGCGTCTGCAGCCCCCAAAAAAAATCTTGTGGGTAAACTGGTCTAACCACAGGTTTACTCACTCGTCGGGAGTTCTGCATTCGCGTCGAGCGTATGGTGACCAAGTGGTGTGACGCTTATCGGGGAGTGTCTGTTGTCAGGCGAAAGCGAAGCACTTCCCCGCGCTCACCATCAAGCACGTAGAGGACGCGCTCGAAGAAGGCAAGCCCCGTGGGGCGACGCATCGCATTGTCCGACTTGATTCGTCCGAAGGATTCGGACTTGAAAGAGCCGCGGCTGTTGAACTTGAAAATGCTGTCGAGAGCGGCATCGGCAATGAAGATATCGCGGCGCGAGCGGTCAATCGCAACCGCTTCCGGACGAACGAAACGATTCGGACGAATGAAGTCACGTGAGCGATCTTCTGTTCGTGCCGGGTCGAAGCGCGGCAGCCACCCTTCGAATTCCGAGGTGCTTTGATATACGAGCCAGAGCGCTCCATAGGCAACCTGGTCGGCGCTTTGGCCAAGCACGAAATCGCGCGAGTTCGGAAATGCGGCGATGCACGTCGGCTTGAAAATGTCTGTTATCCCTGTTCCGGCGCGGGTCGTTAGGGCGGCAACGGGCGTTATGAAATCGTCGTTCGACGCGAATTGGAGGACGCGACCATCGGGGTCAACAAAACTCGAGTTGTCGGGACCGGTGCGAACAAGAAGGTAGGTGTTGTCGCTGAAGACTGCTATTCCCGGAAAGCGTCGCGCAGGCTTTGCTGGTTCGGTCCACAGCGTGTCGATGCGTGCAGAGTCGAGATGGTGATTCGCTGCCACCAAGTCCAGCCGGAACACTGCCCCTACGCTATCCCCGTTGGATGCGACGATTACTCCGCCGACGAGAAGGTCAAGCCGACTGTCCTGTGAGACGGAAATAGGTTGGAGTATCCTCCGTTGACTCAAAACCTGACCAGCACGATTGAGCATCACGATGCGATTGTTGCGCGTATCGGCAACGTATAGCAACTGATCATTGCCGATGAGAATATCCTCCGGTTGGTTGAAGCCTGTGAATGATGGCGTGAGTTGCACGTATGCAGTATCGAACTGCGTTTCCGGAATCGGCTGCAGCAAGGGTGGCTTCTCTTCGCACCCAACGACCAATGCCATCAGGACGCAAACAAGCGGCAGGAATATGAACGAATTCTTCTTCATCAATAAGTAAAGGCAATGGAGAATCTATGGACCGAGCCGAGATGGCCGAATCGCGCGAAGGCGTAATCCGCATTCACGCGGCTGAGTCCTTCAAGTGTAACGGCGAACCCCGCACCAATTGTGAAATCTTCTGGCGATGTTTGATCCTCGCCGAATAATTTTTGCCCGATCGTACGCTTGAGTCCTCCGCGAAGGAACAACGCGTTGCGGTAGGAATACTCAGCGCCAATGCGAACATGCTCGGAGTTGTCATTCGGGTGGTTGAGCTGCAGCGATGTCGTCAGTTTCGACTCCTCGCCTTCGAAAGCTTCCATGGCGATGCCCAACTTGAATACGGTCGGCAATGAGTACGATTGGAACTGGTTGGCTGTTCCGTTGAACTGCGTGATTGTTCCCTTCGGGCTAACGTCGGAGCCAAAGTTCGAGATCGTGACGGCAAATCGCGTCGAGCCGAGTCCTGTCCAGTAGAGTGTACCGAGGTCAATCATCACCGAGCGCATTTTCAACACATCGAGTTGTTCTTCTGCGAAGCGAACCGTGGCACCGAAACTGAACTGGTCGGTCATCTTTCGTGCGTAGGTCACGGCGACCGCAACATCGCCGAATGAAAAGAAGCGCCCTGTACCGAACGGCTGTGTTTCGGTGGTAATCTCCATGTCGTTCATCGAGAGCGATGAGAACGAAACGCCGACAGCGTCCGCGTCACCAAGGTGATAGACTGCCCCGAAGAACGCCTGCCGAATATCCACGACGTAGTCGGTGTGCGAGGCAATAAGCTGGTTTTCATTGAACTGCACTAATCCTGCCGGATTCCAATACAGCGCCGATGCGTCGTTCGCAACTGCGACAAACGATTCTCCCATGGCCACACCGCGGGCGCCCACTCCGACTTTCAAAAACTGAAACGCGGAGATGCCGGCCCGCTGTCCGCCGAGATTCGGGACAAGCTGCGCAGTGGTTTGCATTGCAGCAAACCAAAGGGTTGCCAATATGTAAACACCTCTCTTCATCAGAAACGAAACGCCAAGCTGAATCGCATCGTGCGTGGTTCCTTGTACCGTGCCGGATCGTAGGGATATGGCGAGACACTGCCGGTCAGTTGCGGGTACAGAGGATCGTTATAACTTTGTGGAGTCGGGTCACCGTATTCGTACGCTCGGCCGGTAACGGGATTTAGAATCTGCGAGTTCTTGTTGTCGAACAGGTTTTGTACTTCAATCGAGGCAACAAGTTTTCCAAATCCCAAGTCAAAATACTTTTCGAAATTCAAATCCACATAGAACCAATTCTCGCCAAGCTCTTCATTGATGCGGTCAAGGTCCGTGATGTACAATGGTCTGCCGGTCGCAGCATCAATGCCGATGAGCTTCTGAGGAGTGTACCGTTTACCCGATTGATAGAAAGCGCGGATGAAGAGATTATAGTCATCCAAGATTCCGTTGCCGAACCCGAATAGCGCCTCGCCCTTTTGCACCGTGACATTCAGGTTCATGGAGATCTGCAACGGGCGATCCCAAATCAGCGAGCGCTCTTTGATGTTTTCCGGCTCGCCTTGCTGTAAGCGAACCGCCCCTTCGCTCGGCGAGGAGCTTTTGCCTGTTGCGGTTGAGTACGATCCGGCGAGCGAGCCGCGGAACCAATTGCCAATCCGCTTTTTGTACTCGATTTCGATACCGCGTGAACGCGCGTAATCAAGATTCAAATTCGTCGAATAGAATTGCGAGCCGCCAAGTCCGGTCGTGCGCCGAACGGTTTTCTCCGTTATGTAATCGAAAATGTCTTTATAGTACGCGGTCACCGTCAGCACGTCGTTTCCGGAGAGCTGGTTGCGCACGCCAAGCTCGTACGAGACGGTCGTTTCAGGATTGAGATTCGGGTTGCCAACAGCCGCAGTATTCGACCGAACGCTCGTGCGCGTCAGTTTCGAATACACGTACTGCGGACGTGGAAATTTGGAGAAGTGCCCATAGGAAAAGAACAGGGTTTGGTTGTCCGAAATCGGATGTGAGATGCCAATGCGCGGGCTGAGTCGCGCCTTAACTCGTCTGCCGCCCAAGCCGAAGGTATTATCGAGATATGCCTGTCGCAATCCCGGCGAAACAATGAAGGCACTCGACGTGTCCTTTGCGATATCGTCAACAAGTTTCCCGGGCAGCCAATAGTCGAGCCGCAGGCCGAAGTTCAGGATCATTCCCTTCAGCGTGATGTTGTCTTGCGCGTAGAATGCACCGAGCGCGGGATGCACACTGTAGATGTCGTTATCGAAGCCCTGGGGTTTGATCCACGGTCGGAAGATGTCCACCATCTGCAATTCCTGAAACCGCATCTCGACGCCGGTCTTGAATTTGTTCTTTTCGCTGAAGTAATGCGACAGATCGAATTTGAATGTATGTTCGACCGCAAACTGATCGCGATACGACGTCGGTGCGCCGACATCGTAAAACCCATCACCGGGAATTACACCAACCGTATCACGATTCTGATTGAAATAGCGAATCGGATACGTCACGATGTCTTGCGGTTCGATATACAAACTGAAGTCTCTTCCGTTCGCGTCGCCGCGAATGTGCGCTGTGTAGCGGCTGAGCTTCAGCTCGTAAAACGTCTCCTTGCTGAGCGTGTGTGTCCATGAGATCGCGTGCTGCAAGTTCCGTTGTGTAAATGTGTTTGCGCTATCGGGAATGAATTGAAAGAGATATTGATAGCCGGGATTCGGTTCGACACGCTCGAGCGTCGCCTGAATCGTTTGCGTATTCTGATTGATAGCGACGGATTGATTGAACGTGTAGGAGAGCTTCGTCGTACCCGACGGCTTCCATGTCAGCTTTGCGAGCATCGAGTAATCGTTGTTGCGCCGGGGCGCCCAGTCGCGCCCGTTGAAGATTGAAGAAAACAAGCCGTTCGGCGCGATCGCGCGCGTACCGATGACACGTCCGTCGGTGCCCGTAATTTCCACCCACCGCAAATAGTCGTCGCTGCGACGCGCGTATGCCGAGCCGAAGAAACTCACTCGACCAATATCCAGACCGAGCGCCGGGAGCACGAATGAGGTAATCGGTTCCGGTCCGCTCAGTGTTGCGTCGAAATTGTCCGTATTCCAATTCGAGCGCGAATCGTTATTGAAACCGAAGTGATCGAGCTTGTATGAAATCGAGCCGCTGTATTTGTCCGAGCCTTCGCGTGTCGTGATGTTGACGATACCGGAGGTTGCTTGACCATATTCTGCATTGTAACCACCGGTGATAACTTCTACGTCTTGAATGGATTGTGGGCTTACTTGTAAACCAAATCCTGTCCCTGCAAGCGGGTCTTGGATTGAGACTCCATCAAGCAGCAGAGCCGCCTCGTGGGTTCGCCCGCCGCGGATGTGGATTTCGTTGTCGCTGAACACCACGCCCGGCGACTGCGCGACAATCGCCTCGACTTTCGTCAGGGCGGCGGCTTGAATGTCTTCCTGTCCAACATTTCGTCTGCTGGCAGTCTCCTCAATATCGAAGAGGGGTCTCTCGCCAACGACCACAACTTCTTTGTCGAGAGCGAGAACAGTTTCTTGCATCTTTGCCGTGAAGCGCGCTGTTTGACCTGCTTCGACTTTGAAATTCGTAAACTGCACAGACTTGTAGCCGAGCAGCGTGACTTCGAGCGTGTAACTCCCCGGATTGACATTCTCAATTTTCACCGAGCCGTCGAGCTTCGAGGAACCGCCGTAGTATGTGCCCTTGATGAGAACATTCGCGCCAGGCAATTCTTCGTTTGTCTTCGCGTCAACAACCGAGCCTTCGATGCGACCCTTCCCTCCTGGTTGTGCATAGACGGAACAGACCAACAAAGAAATCCAAAACAAACAATATGTCAGCAGACGCGGCATCAGAATTTTCTTCTGTCAATTCGTTGCATCGGACTGAACTGGCCTGTGAACACTTTGGAAAAAAAGGCAGTCAGGCCAGCAGGATTTCCCTGCACTCTATTGTCGAGAAGATGAAGTGGCAACCCGAAGAAGACGATCTTCCCCTGCCCATCAACAAAGCCGACCTTGGGGCGAAGCGTGTCGGACCCGCCACCGGGGACAACGGCATTATACCTGCGAGGATTTCTGGCATCCGGCTGAAGCCGATAGATAACTCGTGCATCGGCACGACGATAGACATCACGCATGAAGATGATATGGTTTGCAGGTTGTGCATTGAACGCTAACTGAGGATAGACATTCGTCGGATCAGTGCTATCGGCAAAGAGAATGTAACTCGCCGGAATCCGCGTGTCGCCCGGAACCGGAAACACCGAAGCGGGAAGTGCAACACTACTAACGCTATCAATCGGCGCGAAATCCTTCAACGCGCCCCGTGGATCAATGGCTGTCGAGAACGTCGTTGAAAAAATGAGTTTCCCACCGTTCTGTAAATACGTGAACAGCGTGGATTGCGCAATGCCTAAACTCGGAACCTGATCGGTGTACCAAAGCACGTAGTCATACAACAGAAATGTATTGATCAAAGCAGGATCAATGAACGGCGGAACAGAGGTGCTGATTCTTCCGGCAGTCTTGTCCACTACCGTCAAGCCGGCAGCAATGTTCAGGATATCAATTGTTTGGAACTGCCCGCCCGGCACTGCTGCGAGGGAACGCGTATATGTTGCAACAGCGCTATCTGCATCAACGGGATTTGTGTAATCCTGAACGAGCAAAAGTCTTGCGCGGGGTCGCTTTACAAACCAGCGCTGCGTTCCTTGAGGCAAGCGAATTGCGGAGCTGAATTCTCCCGCCACATCTTTTGCCTGTACATAGACGATATTCGTCGTGTCGAGACGAAGTCCTTGCACTTGACCGAGCAATTGCCTTCCCACAAACCGGCCGCCGTAGACATCTGCGGCAACAACTGCACCCGCGGTTGGCGGTGCAGCATCACTCCGTGCTCGCGGAACGACAAGTGTTATCACCGTATCGCGCAAGGGAATGTTGAGCCAGCTTGCACTGCTCGTATCGTTTAGCGCTATGCGATAGTTGGCAAGCGTGTTGTCGCCATCGAGGTCTGAGCCTTTGAATCCAAGTGAGATGCTTGTGTACGTGACATCGGGCAGCCGAAGGGAATTCGCTGGGTCATTGGGATTTTGCGAGAATGTTATTGTCGGCTTTGTGTTGCGAATGGGAAACGCCAGCGTTGCACCGAGAGGGTCAGTTGCGGACAAAAGGTCTGTCAACTGTTGATCGCCGACGTCGAGAATGCCGTTCCGATTGTTGTCAACGTACGGCTGCGGCGTCAATCGCACAATGCTGTGGGTGGGCAAGCCCGGGAAAGTATTATCAACAGCGCGAACAAACACCGTGAAGTATCGGAACAATGTATCGAGCGGGAACTGCATCAGCGTATCGTTCTTCGTTATCCACGTGTAGCGAAGGGTGTCCGGACTGGGCACCTGCGACGCCCGCCGCGACACAAACGCGAAGAGGTAGCCGCGAATCACACCATCCGGATCTTCTCCCCACCATCGCAATTGTTGCCGGCTATTGCCGACGCCAATGGTCGAATCGGGAAAGAGCCAAAGATATGTTTTCGGCTGCTTGTTTCCGACGGGAGCGTCATTTATCGCTTTGGTGCAACGTAGCGACAAGAGCAAACATGCCGTTAGGATTGTATGAAGGACTTTCGCGTTCACGTCAGCATTCCGGGTAGGGCGACCAGTCGGCCGCCCTCCCTCACTCAGACTATTTCACGAGCAGCATTTTTTTCGTCGCAACAAACTCTCCAGCTTGCAGCCGATAAAAATACATTCCCGTCGTCAAGCGCGACGCGTCGAAGCGTATGGTGTACTTCCCTGCCGCTTGCTCTCCGCTCAACAATGTTTCAACCTCTTGACCCAGCGTATTGAACACTTTCACCGAAACGGCTTCGGTCTTCGGTAACGTGAATTCGATGGTCGTGCTCGGATTGAAGGGGTTGGGATAGTTTTGCGTGAGCGAATAGCCGGATGGAATCTGCGGCGAGTGGTCTATCTCGACGCTGGTCGTCCCCCAATCGGCATTCGTCCTCGGGCAAAGCTTGTAGCGGTTGAAGCTGTAGTAAATGATCCCTTGAATGAACGAACGTACTTCATTCAAGCGAAGAATCGTTCTGCCGTTGATCGTGTCGCCGGGGATATTGGAGAAATTATGCGTTCCGTCGCGGCGAACAATAATAGGTCCGCTCCCATCGTCAATTTCGAATTCCGTCGGGTCTGCAAATGTCGGATTCAAATTCGACACGCGCACATTATTGAAGCGAACGAGCATTCCTTCGTACCGCTCGGCGGCAATTGTTCCGTTGCCTGCAGCCGGACCGAACACGCCGGTGGTTTGCACAACAGGCGCGGGCAAACTGACGCCTGTGGTATTGACTATCGGCGATGAAGTCAGACGCTCGATTCTCGTTACGTCGAAATTCTCTGCGACAACACCGGTGATCGTCACGCTATCGCCGTTCCGCACCGAGCGCATCAACGTATCAACAACCCATATACCCGACCACGGGGCATTACCGGTTTGCAGATACCACGCAGATGTGCCTCCGGTAGTCAACGGCGCAATGTTGATGTTGGCAGTGTCGGCAGTGACAATGCCGCGCAGCGTCACCGTCGCGCCAAGATACGGCGTGCGGCCATTCGAGTACGGCGTAGTCTGAATATCCTGAATCGTCAGCGAACGGTTCAAGACATTGTAGAAGAAGAACCCACGCAGCGTGTCGGCTTGGGTTCCATCGGTTGCCGAGCTTGCAAGTTTCACCGCATTGCCAACGGAATCAATCACGTTGATGAAGTAGCGGACATTCGTGTTGGCGACTTGTTGAGGAATGCTTGCGCGGTAGGTCGTGTCGGCGAGATTCAGCGTCATCGCCACTGTGGTGAACGCAGCGTTGTTGATGCTGTAGCGCAACTGGACCGCTGAAATGCCGACGCCGCCGCGCGTAACACGACAACTAATGACCGGCGATGAATCGGGCGTAACGACAACAGGATTTCGCCGATGCGTTGAAATGAACGGCAACGCAACGCCGTAGCGAATGTCGCCCGGATAAATCGGTGCAATGCGATACCCGCGCGGCGCTTCACTGCCGCTGTTGGTCATGATGTATCCCCACAGCGTGTCAATGCGCGTGTTGATGGGCGGCAGCACGTACGTCGAGTTCGGGTCTCGATGGCCGCGCGTCGTGAACCACTTCGACGCGTCCATCGTCGAGATTTGGTCGCCTGTTGCCTGGACTTGCAAGTTCATCGTGCCGTTCGTTGCATTGAGCGCCGAAACGTAAATGAGATTCGTCAGCCGCACCCGCATGAATTCCATCGGCTCGCCGGTTGAGAACTGAATGCCGTTCGGTCCCGGACTCGGGAAAGGTCCCTTGTAGAAATCACTCACAGTCTTCGGCACGTGGGGTGGAATTGCCGAAAGCGGTAACGAGTTCAGGATGATGAGCGGCTGAGAATAAATTGGAACAATCTGGGTCGCGCTCACCGGATCACCGCTGGGAAACTCATCAATGTATCCGGTAAACTCAATGTAGTCACCCGGCGCGACGTTGGCGATTCCCCATTGAATCGCGAGTACCGTATCCGGCGAACCGGTGCTCAGATTTGGCCTGACAAACAAACCACCCCATTCCGTACGGTTTGCTGTCGCCGTATCGGCAATCAACAAGTTGTATCCGTTTGCCGTGAAGTTGATAACTTTTGCGGGCACGACACAAATGCCGCGCACACGCACGGTGTCACGATAGTACCGTGAGTGTTGTTTCGTCCATTCGCTCATCACGGTCCGCTGCAACGTATCGAGGCGTCGGAGCGAATCGAGCGGAACCTGTTGCAGTTCGCGAATCGTTCGCAGCGGATATTGCGCGAACAGTTCGATGACACCGAACAGTGCGAGCATCGCAACTAAAGCAAAGCGTTTCATGTTTCCTCTCTCTGTGTTAATGAATGCTCTAGGACGAATCCCCGATTCATCCCACCGAAGTGCATGTACCCTCCTTACGAACACCTACGAATGGATATGCACTTACTTAATGATCAAAAACTTTCCTGTCTTCACTTCTCCGTTGTCCTTGTTCACAACACTGAACAAATACAGTCCGGTCGCAATAGCTTGATCGAACTTCGTAATCAAATCCCATGCGTGTTCGCCGCCCGCAAACTGCGGCGTCGTTTGCGAATTGCCGAACCGCTGAAACCATTCGATGTCCGAGCCGTCGTACGTCGCGCCATCGTGTTGAATGTTTGCGACGACATCCCCAGCGAGCGTGTAGACGATTATTTCACAGCGCGCAGGGAGATTATAAAAATACAACTTGCGCGTTCGCTCGGTACCGCCATCCCAGGTCGCATTCGCGTAGTAGGGATTTGGGTAAACCCCGACTTCCGCGTTGCGCGCTGAAATGGCGTTGGTTCCGGGTATCACCCGCCGAATTTCCGTCTTGCTCTGCAACGACGTTACTCCTGCGGCTGAGTCTCCACGATCGAATGCGGCAACCCCGTAGAGATACTGCCAGCCGTTGAGATGGGGAACGTTCTCGCCATCGGGCGGAAACTTGTACCAGTAGTCAACAGTATCACCGGCAAATTTGCGGGCTTGCGGCAATGCTATTCTGCTGAATCCAGTGTTGTACCCAATGGTGTTTGTCGGAACATCAAACTCTCCTACCAGCGAAAGGGTCAACAAGAAGTCGTCGGGACTTGTGAAGTCCGCGCCCGGGTTCGAGCGAAAAATTCTGTAGCCTTCGAAATCTCTTTGCCGCGTAATCGGATCTACCGAATTCTCTGCTGAGGCTTTGTCCCAATAAATAGAGACTCTCTGGTTTTCAACAACCGCTCGTACTTTCGGTGATCGAGGCGGCTGTGGCAACTGAAAATGATCGAGACGATTGTTGCCGTTGATGTCTTCGCCCGGATCGAGAATGTTGTTGCCATTCACATCTTCGCCGTCGTATGCCTGCTGAGCAAACCCCGCGTTGGTGTAGAGCGTTTTACGCTGTTCGCGTGTATCGAGGTTCGCCGCTTGCGTGCCGAATTTTCTTGCGCAGACAATTGCGAAGACGACTTGCAGTGAATCGCCGGGGAGCAGTGCGTGGAACGGTCCTGTTGAAAGAAGCATTGTGCTGTTCGATGGGGCAATGCCCGTTGGTCGGGGAAGGCGAAGCGCGGCAATTTGCTGCGGTGTCATCGAAGCGGCAAGCCGTTCATATCTGCTGCGCGCTCCGCCGATGTTTGCAGCATCGTCTTGAGGTGAAAAGTATTCCGGCTGCCCGCTCGTGCTTCTGAAAATCCAGGAGTTGACGAACGTTCGATTCTTGAGATTCCCAATCGAATCAACGCCGCGTGGAAAGGGATATGCGCCGAGCAATTTCATTCCAACATAACTGTCTGCCGCAGGAGGTGAGGGGATGCCGTCCCAATCGAATGAGTATATCATTCGCAGAGAATCTGCATACCCATGCGCCCCCTGATTGAAGTAGCCCGATGTTCCCGGGCGGACGTTGTTCGTATTCCGCACGACGGTGTTGTTCCACAAGCCGACATACACCGAATCGAGCGTGTCGCGTCCCGCATTGTAAATCGTGTAGTTGAGAATGACGAAAAAGTCTGCGAACGGGAAATTCCACGCGTAGCTTTCCTGCTTCACGCGAATGAACATCGGCGTCGAGCGATCAGGCTCCGTGCTATCGCGGGGAACGAAGTCGTTGTATTCAGAAACGAAATCTTGATGGCTGATCGCATTCAAATCGAAAAAACGGGAATCCGAAAGCGTCGAACGTTGGATAACGGATGAGCCCAGGAGGGACGTAAACTCAAAACCTTTTCCCGTCGTTGTCGAAACACCATCGTGGGAACCGGTGGAGACAACCCGCAGACCGTCACGCAGGGGATTCGAGGAGCGCAACTCCGCACCAACCCACAAGCCGCCTTGATAAATATGTTCGATGCGTGAGCCGCGTGGATATTCACATGAAGGCTGCTCGGGCCAGTAGCTGTTCCGCGTGCCAAGTGTTCCAAAATTCGTAACGGTCAGCCCGATGTTGCCGATGGTTGTATAATTCCGGTCCGAATCGTCTGCGGTTTTGCGCAGGCTGCCGCGTTCATTGTCGGAGTAGAATCCCAACGACACGGCGGCGATGATGGCAAGTGTGATCGAACTTCTTGCGTGCATGAATTGAGGAAAGAGTCGGATAGGTTGAAAATCTTCCTCATGAAAATATGCCTTACCGTCGGGAAAAGCAAGGAATGAGCAGTACTTTACAAGAACTTGACGCTCACAAAACATAAAGAGCGAAGCAGATGCTCTCCTGCTTCGCTCTTCGACTACCGAGTGACTGCTTAGTTCGCTTCTTTGCGAATCACCAACTCCTGCCCCGCGTAGATTTTGCTGCGACGGCGGAGCGAGTTCCAGGCGCGCAACTCCGATACGCGCACATCATGTGCTTGCGCGATCTCGGAAATGGTATCGCCGCTGCGGACGATGTAAATAATTTTCTTCGATGTGCCTTTCGACTTCGCTCGCTGGTCAGCCACAAGCTTCTCTTGCTGTGTTCCGACTGGCTCAACACGAGGATACAGCGCGAGTTTCTGTCCTGGAGAGATGCGCGACGAACGCAAGTTGTTCCAACGCTGAATCTGACGGATGCTCACTCCATGTTCTTGAGCAATCTTTTCCAGCGTGTCGCCAGCGCGCACGGTATAGAAGAACGCCTCATCATCTTGTGACTCGTTTACGGTGCTGCCCGATTTCTTTACGGCCAGATCGTTATGTTTCGCCGCGTGAGATGTCGAGTTGATGCTCGCAAACTTCTCAGCATCTTCCTTGCGCACCCAAATGTTCAGCGTTGCCCCTGCACGAATTTTTCTTCCGAAGGGCAAGTTATTCCAGTTTCGAAGATCCGTCGCCCGTACGTTGAACCATTCCGCAATTTGTCCGATGGTATCGCCCGCTTTGATTTTGTACACAATTTTCGTCCTGTCGGCGCGGCTCGTCATCGAGCGGACGACACGCGGTTGTGTGCGGACTGTGGTTTCTGTTTCAGGCCGGCTGTGTGCAGCAAGTCGCTCCACCAAACGGTCCGACCTTCCACCGCGTGCAATCGGAATCATCAACCGCGTTCCCGTTCGCAGGCGGGCGTGCATGCTGATGCCGTTCGCTTCTGCAAGCACCGATTGCGAAATTCCATACCGCCGGGCAACACTCCGCATGGATTCGCGTCGCCGCACGACATGCGTCAGCACATAGCCCTTTTTGTGTTCAGGAATTGCGGCATACTCTCGATAGAACAATTCCTTGTCCGTTGTTTTCGGAACGCGCAATTGAAAGCCCGTCGCCGATGGCGGCGTCGCGCGATGCAGCAGCATGGGGTTGAGATCTTGCAGCGCTTCGACGTCGGTGCGCGCACATTGTGCAAGCACAGACAAATCAATACACTCATTCACCGTAACGTAATCGTATTCTAAGGGCTGCATGTACTCGATGTTCCCAAAGCCAAACTCGACAGGATTCATGCCGATGATCGCGACGGCGATGTACGCCGGCACATAGTTGCGGGTCTCGCGCGGCAGATAGCGTCGCATCTCCCAAAAATCATTCGAGCCGCTGCGCCGCATTGCTCGATAGACATTGCCGGCGCCCGAATTGTACGCCGCCATCACGAGATACCAATCGCCAAAATCTTCATACAAATCCTTCAAGTGTCTCGCCGCTGCGCGTGTTGCTTTTTCGAAATCTCGCCGTTCGTCGTACCAAAATGTTCCCTGCAAATTGTACAGCACTCCGGTGCCACGGATGAACTGCCACATCCCCACCGCCCTCGCCCACGACCGCGCCGCATTGTTCAGTCCGCTCTCAATCATTGCGAGAAACGCGATCTCCTCCGGCACTCCTTCCTCCCGCATGATGCGATGAATCATCGGAAAATATTTCCCCGAGCGCCGCAGATAATTCTCCATGTGCTCGCGCCCGCGTCCGGTGAAGAAATTGATATGTTGTTCGACGAGCGTATTGATGACAAGAGGAATCGTCGTGCCCGTGATGATGCGTTTTGGTTTGAGCGACACACTTGCGGTGTCAACGAGGTCAGCGATCAGGTTCAGTTTTTCGCGCAGTGCATCAATCGAGCTTGCAGCATCAATGTTTCCTGTCTGGCGGATGTAGCGCTCGTAATCCTCGACGATCGCTTTGCTGAGATCAACGAAATCTTGGTTTGCCTCAATGTCGGGATAATAACTTAGCTCGTTGAGCAACTCCAGCGCCTGCTCGAATTGCCACGCAACGCTTGCCGTGTCCCCCGTTTCTTCGGCGTTCATTGCGGCAACGTAATGCAAGCGCGCCTGCTCTAAGTGCAGCGCGATCAGCGAATCGTTGCTAACGAAAATCTCATCTGCGAGGGGTTCAGGTTCAGAGACTACAGTTTCTATTGGTGGTAACGGGGATGGAGCGTGAGAGACAGCGGTCGAATCCGGCGTGACGTCCTTCGTGGACTGCTCAGTGGAGCAGCCACTCAACAGTAAAAGGAACGTACTCGCGCCGCACAGAATATTCTTTCGCATTGTTCCGATCGTTGTTTGTGGTCATGGGATTGCTACAACCAAGTTGTCGGTAACAAGATACGCCATGTCGCGGCGAGTTTCAAGATTTTTTTTCTCGTTGCAAGAAAATTTTACCATGTCTGTAAGCCGTTCTACGTACCGCAATTGTTTTTGGGTTTGCCCTCTGCGAAATCGGAGGCTTCAAGCGCGCTGCATCAGCCAGAGAGTTGTCCGTCCCACGAATATAGATACTCTGCTTGTGGTAAGTGCAACCGCATGCCACGCACAGGTCATCAGCTACACCGTCAAACGCTCTCTCACGTCAGAGAGGAATATTCCCATGCTTCTTCTTGGGATTCGCGTCCACTTTATTCTCCAGCAAAGTGAGTGCAGCAATCAAACGCGGGCGTGTATCGCTTGGTATAATCACCGCATCAACGTAGCCGCGGCTTGCAGCAAGATAGGGGTTCGCAAATTTTTCACGGTACTCCCGCTCTTTTTCTGCGAGCGCCGTTTCCGTGTTCTCTGCGGCTTCGATTTCCTTCTTGAAAATAATTTCTGCTGCGCCTTTCGGGCCCATCACTGCGATCTCCGCCGAGGGCCACGCAAAATTCATATCGCCGCGGATGTGTTTCGAATTCATGACGTCATACGCGCCGCCGTAGGCTTTGCGCGTAATGACCGTAATCTTCGGGACTGTCGCTTCGCAAAACGCATAGAGCAGTTTCGCGCCGTTCACGATAATGCCGCGCCATTCTTGGTCGGTACCGGGCAAAAAGCCGGGCACATCCTCGAACACGACCAAGGGAATATTGAACGCGTCGCAAAAGCGGACGAAGCGCCCACCCTTGCGCGACGAATCAATATCCAGCACCCCGGCAAGCACCGATGGTTGATTCGCTACAATGCCTACCGCCATGCCGCCGAGCCGCGCAAATCCGACCACGATGTTTTCGGCAAACGTCTCGTGCACTTCGAAGAACGTTCTGTCATCAACTACAAGACGGATGACTTCTTTCATGTCGTACGGTTTGTTTGGGTTTTCGGGGATGATAGAATCGAGGGCAACTTCCCTTCGATTGATGCTATCCTTGCAAAGAACCTTCGGCGGGTCGTCAACATTGTTGGAGGGAATGAATCCGAGCAGCGTACGGATTTTTTGCAGGCAGTCTACCTCATTCTCCGCCGCAAAATGTGCGACACCGCTCTTCGAGGCATGAGTCACGGCGCCGCCCAATTCCTCCGCTGTAACCTCCTCGTGCGTCACTGTCTTCACGACGTTCGGTCCCGTCACGAACATGTAACTCGTGTTCTTCACCATCAACGTGAAATCGGTAATTGCCGGTGAGTACACCGCACCGCCTGCGCACGGACCCATGACGGCGGAGATTTGCGGAATCACTCCCGATGCCAACGTATTGCGCAGGAAAATATCCGCATACGCGCCGAGCGAGACGACGCCTTCTTGAATGCGCGCGCCGCCTGAATCGTTCAGCCCAATCACGGGGCAGCCAATCTTCATTGCGAGATCCATGATTTTACAAATCTTCTGCCCATGTGCTTCGCTCAACGAGCCGCCAAAGACGGTAAAGTCCTGACTGAACACGCAGACCGTTCGCCCATCAATCGTCCCCGTCCCCGTCACGACGCCGTCGCCCAAGATTTTCTGCTTGTCCAAACCAAAGTCGCTCGACCGGTGCTCGACGAGCATATCTATTTCTTGAAAGCTTCCTTCGTCGAGCAAGATATTGATGCGCTCGCGAGCAGTCAGTTTCCCTTTCTTGTGCTGATCCTCGATGCGTTTCTCGCCGCCGCCAAGCAGCGCCTGAGCTTCAAGGTTCTTCAAATGCGCAACTGGATTCTTCGCCATGAGAGTTGTCGGAATGATTCAGATTGAATTGCGTTGACAAAATACAAAATATCTCGCGGCAGGACAATTCACTAAACAAAAAGTCTGTCCGACAAACGCCGGACAGACTTTTTCATTTATGGATCAGGCTCAGCCTACGACTTGACGTCCTGCAGCCATACCTAGCTTTGCTCACTTAGCATCACATGAAGGACCAGCTCGTGAAAATTAGGATCACGCATGCCTCACAACCCATGATCGGCGTGTAGGCACACATCGCTTCCAATAGTAATTGCTGGAGATTGTAAAGTGCCGCACCCTTCCCAAGGCAATGTTACATAAAACTTAAATCGGCTCATTGACCACATAGGATCGCAATGCCCATCTATGCACACAGTGCGTGTCGAACTAATGAGTCATGTGCGGCTTGTCCCCGCTGGAGGCCCCTGCGTAAGGCTTGATGAAAAACGCCAGCTACAAATAGCTGACGATGCTTGCGCGAAAACCAAGAAACGGATTGACAACGCGACAAATCCCGTTTGCGCAGATCTGACCACCGCGATCGCCGCCAGCCGTCAGTGTGATCGTGTGATGGTTGCTCAGGCGGTACGAGCCGTCAATCGCAAACCAGTCCTTTCGTCCGTCCACCGTCCCAACTTGATTCGTGAACTCGTAGCGCAGTGTCATAGAAAAAATCGGTGAACGGGCAACGCCGATCGAGAACAACTGATTGGAGAAATCCGGAACGATGGTTTCCTTTGTCGAGTGTACCCATTGCCGCTCGGATGTAACCTTCAGCGTCCATTCGTCTGCGAGTGTGTACTGTAGCGAGAGTGGAACTCCAGTACTGTACTGCGCAGACGCCGACTTCCGCTGTTTTGTTGGGGTCAGCACTTCATCCACCGTGTATTCGAATCTCCTGTTGATGCCAATAACGATGTTGTCGGTCCCGCCTTCTTCAAAGTAATAGAGAACGTCGGCGTAGAACTCCCAGAACGGCGAAAACTCCGGCTTGAAATTCGGCAGCCACGACGTAGTCCTCGGCTTCGATCCGTACACAGGAAATGGAACGCCCGCAATCCGAATCGAATCGCCGGTCGGGTCGAATGTGTAATGCCTGCTCGACGCGGCGACATTCACGGTTGCCGTTAGCTGCGGCGTCGGCGTTGCAAATACATCCACCTGAAATCCGACTTCATCATTCAAATCAATCACGTGAGGATACCGACTCAACAATGTGAACGAATGTTCCTTGTGCACGATCGGCGCATTCTGAAACGCGAGCGCACGCCGGGCACGATTGCGATTATTGCGCTCGAACGGATCAGCAATGCCGAAGCGATAATCCTTGTACTCGAACGAAACGCCGTACCACTCGGCGCTATAGGAGGCGGACCCATAGAAACCGGTTCCGCGATGCGTCCCCACGGTATCACCAAAGACCGACGTTCGTTTTTCCGCGTAGGCTGCATAGAAATCCAATCCCTCATGCGAAGCCTTGACCGTGAACTCCGGAATGTCGAACTGCGCGTGCATGTCGGGAAAACTCGGCGGCGGAAACCGCGACTTGCCGGAAACAAAATTGAGCCCGACAGTCAAAAACGGATACGGACTCAGCTCGACTGAGCCGGCGCGAATACGAAACTCTTCGCGACGCGTGAGGTCGAGAATATCGAGATAGTTGATGTCGCCCGCAGTAATGCCCAACTTGACGATGCCGGTCGCGTATTCCATCTTCACCCCGTCAACGCCGGTATCGAAACCAAGCGCTCGATTCTCGAAAAGATTCAATCCCAATCCTCGTCCGTAAAGCGTGAATGAGCTCCCTGCGCGGATGTACAGGTCATCGCGACGAAATTCCACATAGCGCTTTCTGATGCCGGTGAATTCCTGACCGAATTCCGGCGGTGCATCGTGCAGCAATCTGAATCCCAAGAGAAATTCGCCAACCGTCAGCCGAGCCTCAGTCAGGTTCTCGAAATAATCGCGCCGCTGAGCAACCATCGCAACTCTCTCCTCCCCCGTGCCGTAACGAAGTAGATTGCTGATCGAGTATTCGATATTGACCTGCGCCGAAAGATGTGTCGGAAGGAGCGAGAGAAGGAGTAACCAATATTTCATTCGGCACTATTCTTTTGTGCAAGTTGCAGGATTTCCTTCGTGATTTCTTTTTCATCTCCCGCGAGGTAACCCGTTCGCGTCGAGACGATTTTTCCTGAGCGATCTATCAAAACTGAAAACGGAAGATTCTGCCCATTCAATGCTTGGAAGATTTGTGTGTTGGGATCGAGAATAACGGGAAACGGATAGCTTTGCGATTTTACATACGCTTTCACTTTTGCGAGACTCTTAGGTGAATCCTGATTCACTGCGAGTATTGTAAACGGCTCGGAGGCGTGTTCTTTCGCGAACGACTTGAGCGCGCGCAGCTCCAGTTTACACGGCTCGCACCAGAGCGCCCAAAACGAAATGTACACTGGACCTTTGCTGAGGAAGTCGGAGAGTTTTGAAGTCGAACCGTCGAGTTGTTCGAGACGAAGCTTTGCGAGCGAGGAGGATTGAGCAGAAGCATGGTGTGAAACGAGGAGAAGTAGCGCAAGCAAGAGAACGTGTTTCATGAGTAAGCCTGAGTGGATTGTAGTTGAGTAAACAGGACTCCGAGTGGCTGACCGCTTCAACATATGGAGTAATCCGCATAGTATCAATAGTCGCGACGGTCTTTCGCCTCCAGAGTATCGCTCATTTGGCAACGCTGGCTTTCGCATCTTCAGCCTGAAATCTGACATAGAAATCTCACGCAAAGACGCCAAGCCGCAAAGAAGTGGAGAATGGTTGAGAGTAATTGCTTGTATGCACCTTACAAATAACTTCACATCCTTCGCCTACCCGGTGAATTCCTTTTCAGTAATTTTCCAAGACAGACTTGGCGGCATTGCGGCATTGCGTGATGCTAAATCGGGTTTCAGGTTCAGGGTGCCCCTTGTCTCCGAAATGCCTCCCGTGTTGAGTCGGCACCAGATGAAGCACCACTACATCTCCACCCACCGCCTCAGCTTTCCTGCCGCTTTCAGCCTGTTGCGTTCCCAATACGCTTGCCCCACGATGCCGCCAATGATGAAGATGATACTCGAGTAGTAAATCCAAATCAGTAGGACGAGGATGAAAGCGTAGGGTCCGTAGATTTTTCCGATTGCAGAGAAGCCTGAGAGATACCACGCGAAAACTTTTCCCGATATGACCCAGAGTATCGTCGTCGTAATGGTAGAGATGATGCCCGCGACTTTCGGCGGCTTCGTGTCGGGAATGTACCGATAGACGAGGTAGAACATGACTGCCGTCAGAACAACGACAATCGTCGTCGGCAGGCTTTCACTGAATCGAGAAAGGTCGAATGCGGCAAGTGGAGGAAAGCGCGCAGCAAGATTCTCTACGAGCGAGAACACCCAAATGGAAATATTCGTTGCCACAAACAGCACAAAAATCAGCGTGATGAAGAGAAGGTCGTGCGCTAGGCTGACAAGAAAATTGCGGGTCTTTTTCAAGTGATAGATTCGATGGAGCACGCTCCGCAGCGCGTCGAAGAGCGACGTTGCAGTCCAGAGGAGGACGATGATCGCAAGAAGCCCGATGGTCTTGCGATACTCAATGATGTCCGTAATGACCGTGAGGATAGATTCTTTGATGCTCGTTGCGAAGGGCTGCGCCGGAAACAGCGCATCGAGTACGTCGTTGAGCTGTGCAATGCCGGCTTGCGATGAATTGAGAAACACACCAAGCGCGGAGGCGGCGAGCAAGAGTATCGGAATCATCGTAAGGATGCCGTTGAACGCGAGTCCTGAGGCGAGGAAGAGAATGTCTTCTTCGTAGAGTTTCTTTGCAATGCGGGAAGCGTAGAACCACAGTGTTTCGAGATACCGAAGAGAGAACTTGACCGATGTGATGACGAAGTCAATCATGACTTATGTGAAGGTCTCACGCAAAGACGCAAAGAAAACAATCCCGCAACACAAGTGTCGCATGCCAAACGTTGCGTCTGTTCTCATCTTCAGGAAAACCTTCGCGGCTTTGCGTGAGGAAGAAGCTGGCTTAGGTCAAGACGAGGACATGAGTTAGGTCGCTTTCAGATTCGCGAACTTCAGCATCAGGTGCTTGCGCCCTACCGATTCAAAATCTACAACAGCGCGAGCCTCGGGCCCGCTGCCGGTGATTGCAACGATGCGCCCCGTGCCGAACATTTCGTGCACGACACGCGAACCGACTTTATGAGTAAGTGGCGGGACGACTTGAGATTCACTCTCATAGTCGGGCATCGTATCGCTGAAATATTTCTTTTCTTCGCTCACGGCCCGCCGACGATACGGGGAGCGCGGTCTTGCGAAACCCACCGCATCGTCACCGCGTTGCGAGGGAAGAGACGATGCGCCTGCACGGCGCGTGCTGCCTTCGAGAGTCATCATGGACTCATCGAGTTCATCGAGGAATCGCGACTTGACGGAATAGCTGAACTCACCAAAGCGATAGCGCGTGAGCGCGTACATCAGATATAGTTTCGTCATTGCGCGTGTAACGCCGACGTAGAAGAGTCGGCGTTCCTCTTCCAACTCTTTGCGCTCGAGTAACGAATTGGAAAGCGGAAACAAGCCTTCCTCGAGTCCGGTGATGAACACGACGGGAAACTCAAGTCCTTTCGCGGCATGGAGCGTCATTAACGTAACGGCATTTCGACCGAATTGGGCTTGGTCAACATCTGAGACGAGCGAGACCTCCTCGAGAAATCCATCGAGACCGGCGTCGGGATGCAAATCATCGTACTCACTCAAGGCTGAAAGCAATTCTTGTACGTTCTCTCGCCGGGCAAGGGACTCCATCGTGTTTTCCTCTTTGAACTGCCGCAGTATTCCCAACTCGTCCACGAGAGTGCGCGCCAACTCACCAACGCCCATCTCACTTTTCAACTTGATGTACTTCGAGAGCAGTGCCGCAAAACTGCGAACGGCTTTCAGCGCCCGGTCCGGTACGACTGCCGAGAGCTTCTCGGAGTGGAGCGCATCGAACAATGGGATGTTCTCTTCCCGGGCAAATGCTGTAATCTTCTCGATGGTTGTCTCGCCGATAGCCCGCGCTGGCGTGTTGATGATGCGCAGGATGCTCTCGCTATCTTTCTGATTGGCTAACACTCGCAGGTACGCAAGCACGTCCTTGATTTCTTTCCGTTTATAGAATGCGACGCCGCCGACGATCATATAGGGAATGCCGTTGCGACGCAACGCATCTTCGAGCGAGCGCGACTGCGCGTTCGTACGATACAGCACGGCAAAGTCTTTCAGGTCGAACTTCCGCTTCTTCGATTCTTCCTCGATTTTTTGGACGACTTTGTAGCCCTCTTCCCTATCGTCATCGCAAACGTACAGGGTGACGACATCCCCTTCGGCATTTGCCGTCCAAAGGGTTTTCGGAATCTGATCCTGATTCTGCTTGATGACGGAATCGGCAATGGCAAGAATCGTTTTCGTCGAGCGATAGTTTTGTTCGAGTCGGAAGACTTTTGCTTCTGGATAATCCTTCTGGAAATCCAAGATATTTCGGATGTCTGCACCGCGGAACGCGTAGATGCTCTGTGCATCGTCCCCTACAACACAGATATTCTTTTCTCGTGCAGCGAGCTTATGAATGAGCTTGTACTGAACGCGATTGGTATCCTGGTACTCGTCTACCATCAGATAGCGAAACCGCCACTGGTAACGCTCAAGAACGTCTTTGTGCTTCTCGAACAGCTCGAGTGGTTTCAACAAGAGATCGTCAAAATCCATTGCATTGTTCGCTTTCAAGCGCTTCTCGTATTCCTCGAACACCAGTGCAGTCTTGTCCATCAGCGGGTCGGTCGCGGAGCTTTTGTACGCGCGCGGAGAAATCATTTGGTTTTTTGCAGTGCTGATGCGCGAGCGAATTGCACTCGGTGGAAACTGTTGCGCCGAGATGTTGAATGCATTCATGATGCTCTTCACCATCTGCTGCGAATCGTCCGTGTCGTAGATAGAAAAGTTTCTCTCGTAGCCTAGATGAACGCACTCGAACCGGAGGATGCGCGCGAAGAGAGAGTGAAACGTCCCCATCCATATCCCCGCCGACTCCGGACCGACGAGCGAGATAATACGCGCCTTCATCTCTTGGGCGGCTTTGTTGGTGAACGTCAGTGCGAGAAGGGATCCGGGATGTTTGCCCTGTGAGATGATGAATGCAGTTCGATACGTGAGGACACGCGTCTTACCGCTACCCGCTCCTGCAACAATCATGACAGGACCGTCAATGGTTGTCGCTGCCTCACGTTGAACGGCATTGAGTTGATCGAGAAATGAAGTCATCAAGCTTCAGAACAATTCGATTGGGAAGGATTTCTCCATGATAAGAAAATCATCGCAGAAAAAAAGCAGGGGCACAGACCATTGTGCCCCATGCAAGCTCGTTGCACCGGACTCCGTCTCGTTGCCACTAACGGGACGGGAATCCCTGAAAACGAATCTTAGATCATGAGCGCGCCTTCGAGCCTCAACAGAAATTCCTTGGTCTTGATTCCCGCCGAGTAGCCGACAAGCGACCCATCGGCGCCGACGACACGATGGCACGGGATAATGATCGGGATGGGATTCGCCGCGTTCGCTCTGCCGATTGCTTGAAAGCCCTTGCTCGTGCCGAGTCGCTTTGCCAATTGCCTGTAGCTGATCGTCGTGCCGTATGCAATGCGCGGAAGCTCTTTCCATACGCGCAACTGAAACGGTGTACCACGCAAATCTACCGGTACGGTGAATTTCGCAAGCTTGCCGTTGAAGTATCGTGTCAGTTGGTCCATGACTTCTTTGTTGCGAGATTTATTATCTACAACATCGTTGTTGTCGAAATTTTCGTGCAGCCACCCGAAGAAATCTTTCTTGCTTTGTCGCGGCACACTCACCTTGCAGACGCCCTTTTCTGTGGAGGCCACATAGATAAGCCCGATCTTGGAGTCGAATGATGTGCAGTAAACCATCGGATAGTGCAGCAGTTACGTTGTTTAACGTGGTGAGGATTTACAAACGAGTGGAATCAGTATAGTGAAGGCAAAAAGAAAATGCAAGCGGAATCTCAAAAATCTTTCTGTGTCGTCAAAATTTTTTTTGAATCAGAAGAAGGCGCGAACTTCTGCACGCGCAGTGTGCACGGGCGAGCGCCCTCCCTCCGTTCTGCCATCGTAGTTGAGCGTCGCTTGAACAAACTGAGTCACGCGATAGTCGAACGCGGCGCGCCAAACATATGTTTTGCCAGCAACGCGTCCGCCGGTCAACTCAAACGGAAACGTGTCGCCCCCTCGGTTCAAGAGCACCTCTTCACGCGCCGTTTCTACCCGCGCCTGACCGGCTCCCTGAAATGCATAGACGAATCGCAGCGACTGCGTGTTGAGGTCTGCAGTCACTTCCGGTTTCTGAAAACGGTCCGTGGATGTTCCTACGTCGAATTTGATTCCCATCTCAAAATTCTGGTACGGACGATAGGACAAGTCGAATGACAAAGTGTTCGACTCGATGTCGCGTAACCGTGATGAGACTTCGTTACTCGAGAGCCTGTCATTGCGATTGATGAAATCAAGTTGATTTGCGATTTCACTTACCAGTTGCCAACGAAGCCGTAGAGACCTCTCTCGTGTAAAACTGCGTTCTTGAGTTCCACTGGAACTGCTCGAAGCAAACTTGTTCACGCCTTTGCGTTGCGTATAGCGAAGCCGCGCGGAAAAATCGGGGCGACCTTCCAGCACGTTGATGTCTTGCGTAAAAAGCGTTGAACCAGAAATTGTGGAATCGGTTTGGAATTTTCTGAAATGCAACAGGTAAATCTGTTTCAAATCCGGTTCACTGCTTTTCTCTTCGACGCGTACATAGCTCTCCGCTGTTATCATGTTCAGAAGCTCAACGAGCGCGCCTTCTCCCTGCGCAAGAAATCTGCTCGGTGTTATCCGGACACGAGCGCTTGTCTTCAAGTCAATCACGGGGAACAATTGGTCGGAGGGGACGGTGATCGCGATATAGTCCCCATCGAAGCGAGCAAGTTGAAATTCGTTTTCTTCCGCGACGCCGTTGTTATTCAAATCGCCGAGGTATTTGTAGTTGCCTGTCCCGATTGCAACTCGGACAAACACGCGCTCTAACCGAGACGAGCGCTCCGTCGAGACTTCATAAAAGAGATCAGTTTCAACGCCCCTATTAAATGGTGCATATCGCGTCTGATTTCTTACGAGTACTGTAGTTATATCCTTATTTCCCAATAACTTAAACGGTTGGGTGAATGTTTTATCACGCAGCGTAACATCCAGCGAGGAGGAAAGCGAGTTCCACTCAGAGAGCTTCCAAGTGTATGACTGGGTGAACGACTTAGACTCGCGACTCGTGCTCCCATCAAGGAACTTGTCGTCGGTGCGCCACTCGAAGTGAGCGCCCAGCGACATATTCCAGAGCTCTCGTACCCGAACGCCACCCGAGAGGGCGGTGAACGCGAAGCTTCCTGACTTCATTGAGTCCTTCGAGAGGAAACGGATCTGCCTATCTTCGTTTTCAAATCGAAAAAACGGACTGATGTTGCCGATTCGGTGTTCGGCGGAGCCGTTCTGCCGAATCCATTTGCTCCAGTTATCAACCGCCGCTTCGCGGGTCCTCACGCTTTCGAAAACGTAATTCACCGTTGGCAGGGAATCTCCATTCATCACGAAGCTTGCGTCGTTGCGCACTGAGCGTAGGTCGGCGCCGCGTGTAATTTTGCCGTAGCCCCCACCAACCGTAATTGAGCGTGTTGGGAAATACTTCAGCAGTCCCTCTTGAATCTCTTCATCGGATGAACTCACCCCTTCTATTCCCCATTTGCGATTGAACTCGATGTCGTTTGTTCTATCAATTGGGACAAAGCGGCGATTGACAAACCGTTCTCTGACGCGAAGATCAAAGGAGCCGAGTTTCGTATCGCCGATCGAAAACTCACGCGGAGAATACGCCGCCTCAAACCTGAGTGCATGTCCGGTATTGTCGCTATCGTCGCGAGTTGACAAGCGATTCGCGTCGAAGCGACTCGACGCAAATTCGCCTGTCACCTTGAGCTCGCGAGTGGGCGATGCATCAAGTGCAACATCCAGAACTTGCGATAACTGCGGAAGCGGAAGAAATCGAATCGGCAGATAATCACCCTGTCCTGGACCCTTCCACACAAACACCCCAACCGCTTGACGGATGTATTCACCCTGTCCGAACCCAACGCTTGAAAACGTCACGATGAAGGTTGCCTCTCGTCTGGGAGCATAGCGAAAGAACCGATACAGCACGCCACCAACCGTCGCGCTGTCCTGAACGTAGTAGCCGTTGGAATCTACTCGCGTCACGCCGCTGAGTGTTGCTTTGTTTCTATCATCGCCGGCAAGTTGCAGTGCGTTGCGAGCACTGTCGGTGATGGAGAAATCAATCGGGGCATCGGGATCGTCGGCTTCGCGCAAGAACGAGAATGTTAACGTTGCTTTATTGTCGAGAAAGTTTGTGGAAGTTTGTGCAGCGAGCAGTGAGCGCGCGAACTGTCTGTCGGTGTACTCGAAGTCAATCGTAATCCGCGACGCCGAAGTAATGAGTCTGCGAGTGGTAAACGTCACTTCGCCTGTTGAATATTCGATGGTGTAATCGTTTGTTTCGCCGCGCGTCATCTGCTCGCCGTTGACGTACACTCGCTCCGTTCCCGCGATGATGATGATTTGGCGCTCGTTGTTTCGCCCTGTGAGTCGGTAGGGACCCTGCACCGCGTCAAGCCCTTGGAATTGATTCGTGTTGAATTTTCCGCGCGTCGTCGCCGCCGAGGCAAGCACGGTGCCGTCAGAAAAGCCAAGCCGATACGTTGCTGAGGCTTTTGCGCCTTGCAATTTTCGGTTCATGCGTGCGAATTCCGTTCCGACTAAATCGAGATTGAAATCGCCCAGCGTCGCCGACGCGTCGGTTGCGCGCAGCTCGACGAACACTTTGTCGAACTCTTGCAGCGTTTGCGTGGTCCCCTCCGGTTGGATCGGTGTGTTCTCATCTGTCAGCGCCGCAACAATGTCAATATCGGAAGCGAGCTTTCCGGCAAGCTGCAGGCGCAGCCCAGAGTTGAGCGAAAAGTCTCGATTCGACCCGACGGTGAAACCACGAACGATGCTGCCGCTCTTCTGGAGATTCTCTCCGAAAATATCAGTCAAACCAAATGATGCCCGCGGCTTGGAGATCCGAATAGAATCTCTTCCCGTCGAGTCCCTCAGCACAAGGAGCCTCCGCTTGAAATACGAATCCTGAAAACGGAACGGAAAGTACTGATACTGCACGGTGATGACGTGCTGCTTCGTCGAATCAATATGGTGCGAGCGGACAACGATGGAGTCGAGCGAGATTCTGCCCAAGCGATAGTCAATCTGATACTCGATTCCCCTGCGCAGCGTCCTCATGGAATCCAGAACAACGCTGTCAGAATTTGTCGCGATGAACCTATGCGGCAGTTGGAGGATTGAATCGCTGATTGCGTGCAACAAGCGAAACGATGTGGAGAACGTCGGGAGGCTTTGGGAACGAGAAGCGGTAGCGAACAAAAGTTGGAAAACGAGGACCAGCGCAAAGCCGAATGCGCGTATGCGGAAATGTTGGCTCATCATTCAACTGAACGTTCGGCAGTGGGAAATCGTATCAACGATGAGCGTGCGAATGACCTCCGTCGTTCATAGAACAAAAATGGTCAACACACGAGTTGACCGAAGGAACGTGCCAAAGGAGGGACTCGAACCCTCACCCGGTGTGAGCCGGACTGGATTTTGAGTCCAGCGCGTCTGCCAATTCCGCCACTTTGGCGAGTGAAGCGTGAGGAAATATAACAAGATCAGAGTGGAATTCAAACGCTTACTTTTTCTCTTCCTGCACCCCTTGCATCATGTCGAACGCCTTCTGCTTCTTGTACGCGGCTGGTAACGTGAACAGGCTTGCATCCAAAGGCTTTGCCTCAACCAGCGTGACCTCCTGAGACTCGATGATCTTACCCTCGAGCTTTGTGGAGGATGCCATCGGATAGATTCCCATCTTCATCACCTCATTCGTCGCGCCTTCGGCTACGCTCGCGTGTTCCTGACCAAGCGCCTTCGAGATCGCCGTAACAAGATGTGCGAGTTTCCTCGTTCCCCACAACCGCGTCTCCTCGGTATTGCGCGTGATAAGAAATTCTTCGCACGGATGGCCCGCAATAGTTTTCTTCTTCCCGGTTTTCTTTATGGCATACTTCGCCGTTGTCCCACCGGAAGCGAACACTTCCTCTGCTTTCTCCTCCTGCGAGATCTCGAAGTATGACTTCTCCTCTTCGTTCAGCATGAAAATCTTTTTCATATCCGTCCGGTACAACATCGTTGAACTGGGCGTTGCCCCTCCCTTCGTCTCAATCCGCACCATATCCTTCTTTACCCACATCGTCATGATGAACGTTTGTGGCCTTCCCAATTCATCGGTCGTGACGTTTTTGCTTTGGACGATGCCCTCGAATTGCGCGTACACTGGGAGCACGGTTGATAAGCCTAAACCGCACACAACGCAAAGATCGCGGAGAGAGATGCCTTTGGTTCTCTTTATCATCGCGATTCCTTCTCTGCGCTCTCAGCGGTTTCTGCGGTGAAGTTCTTGTCCGTACGGTGTCCTTTTGACTGCGGTTTCCAAGTCAAGATTGCAATCATCGCTGGACAACCACCCGCCCCGTTGGTGCAACGGAGGCAAGGACGTTCTGCATCGTCAATGCGCGAGGATTTCCCGGCGGCACAGTCAACCGATTTACCTTCAGCAACGTAAGGAAAAACGGCTTCGATGAATTATCAGGCTGCGGCTCGATCGTTACCATGAACGAATAGACCTGATCGAGAAAATTCGGACGTGGCGTTACATTGATGAAATCCTGTCCCGGAAAATTGAAGGGCGTTCCCGTTCCGCTGGCTGGGCCAGCGCCGTCCGAGTCCGCACTATCGGCTTTCGTGAATCTTCCCGTTGAACTGAAACTCTGTGGAACTCGCGTATCAACGACCCATCCTTCATAGCGCCATTGCCGTGGCAAAGCGGGAAGGTTTCGCAATCCCGCGCTCGCCGACGAACCCAGTTCGACAAACCAAATTCCTGAATTGGAATCTGCCGGAGAGGTTGGCGCAACAATGGTGCATCGCCCAGTCGCCGACGAGAAATTTGTTTTGAAGGCATCCGCGTACGCAAGGGTCAGATCCGCTGTTGCCGTTCGCTCTGTTCCATGAAACGCGCCGCCGATCAGAATTGATACCGGCTGGCTATCGGCGGGCTTTGCAAGGCTGTGATTCAGTTCGACCGATACAACAATGTCCCGCAGCAATTGCGGGTTGAGGCCGCGCGGCAGCGCAAAACGCGGAGTGCCGCCATTCAGTGCTTGCACAGTCCCGGCTTCCGTCACCGTAAAATCGCCGAGAAACTCAAACTCACCTTCGTGCGTTGGATTGTCGCCGCCCTCAGCTTTGTTGAACGGGAAAAAAGTTGCCCACAATTCATAATGCGCATTCTCGAGCGGTGGTAGATTTTCCACCGTCAAGGAAATTCTTGCCTGTGCATCCTCGACAACTTCATTCGATTGTTGACATGAACACGCAAGAAGTACAAGCAACACAAGAACTACGTTCTTCATCACTAATTCCCTTTCCCTGGATACACGGAAACTCCGGCTCCGAACCCGCCGATCTCTATTCGCTTGATGATACTATGCGTTCCAATATCAATCACTGTAAGGAAGCCTGGAACAGTACTTCCGACCGTCGCATGGTGCGGCGGCTCTGCTGCCAGTACGTTTTCGCACGTCACGTAGGCCGTTCGGCTGTCGTCCGAAATGTCAATACCGTGTGGTTGCTGTCCAACTCCTTCAATGGAGCGGAAGAATCGGTTCGTCTGGGCATCAATCACCGAGACATTCGCGGAGTTGCGATTGCAGACATATAAGAATCGCCCGTCTCTCGTGACTTCGCATTGCAGAGGAAAGCTCCCTACACGTATCGTGTCGCTCCAGACGAAACTATCAGTTCCCAAACGGCGCTCAATCACGGCAACCTGCCCCGTTCCCTGAAGGGTGATGTAGATGAATCGGTCATCATTGCGAACCGCAATCTGATAGGGTTTATAAATGAACGAACCAAATGGTGGAACGGACGGAACCACTCCCATACTCATGACGAGGGAATCACGTTCGACACTGATAATATTGAGGAGGTCGAACCCGTTACTGCCAACATACAGAAACCTTCCGTCTTGCGAGAGACGTGCGCCGTGCGTTCCTTTCATGAACGTTGCGGAGGAGATGACTTTCGAAATGGTCATGGTCGCAGTATTCACGACATAGACTCGCCCAACCGTCTGGTCGAAGTTCGTTACGTATGCTTTCGATCCGTCGGGCGTAAGAACGACATGTGCGGGCGAAGTCCCTGCACTTACCTCGCCGACGAGTTGATTCGTCGCGGCGTCGTACTTTTTCAGTTTGTTGCCGCTGATCATCGTGACATAGTAGTATCTTCCCTGATCGTCAATCTGCACATTGTGAGGCGCTTCGGGAGGTCTTGTGAGCGGTTGCGGATATCCCACGGAGACATAGCGTGTGATCAAATGCGTTGAACGATCAATCACTCCTACCAAATCCACCGACTGGCTCGAAAAGAAAACTCTTCCTAACGAGCTTGGTTGATCGAACGGCAACAAGCCCTCATCGTTCTTTGCCCCGTTTCGAATCCATTGCGCGATCGCTTGAATGTCCGATTGCGGAAGCGGATTACGTCCTGCGGGCATCTGCGTGCTGGAGACCGGGCTGAGGACGGTATCACCTGGATTGATGGTTTGCACGAGGTGACTCATGAACGCGTTACCCGAAACAACGACGGCGCCGTAGCGCGACCCGCGCATCACGCCTTCGTATGAGGTCAAATCCAATCCGCCTCCAAAACCCTGCGGACCGCCACCATGACAACTCGGTGTGCCGCAACTGCGATCGAAGATCGGTTGAATCTGCGTCGAGTACTCTCCAGTAGATTTTTTTCGCTGAGGTTGGGTAACTTCGTTCAACTGATTGCAGCCGGCGAAGACGAGTATCGCGGCGCTAAGATTAAGCAAGGCTGACTTCACGCATCTCTCCACGTTTGGGTTGCTCAAAGTTACAAACATAGTCGTGACGATGCAAACCCCTTGATGCAAGAACCCGCGAGCGAACTGCCGCATTCATTCACGTTGCAACAAAGGAGGAGAAAAAAAATCCGTCGCACTTTCTGGGTTTACACCGGCTCGAACTTCGCCGTAAAATGTCTCAGCATCGGCGCTTCCTCGACGATGCGATACCCGTGCAGTTCATGCCGATGGTCATACGTTTCGCGCACCACTTCGATCACGTAGTCAATATGACTTTGGGTGTACACGCGTCGCGGAATCGCGAGCCGTACCAGTTCCATGCGCGCAGGAATAAGTTTGCCCTGCGCATCGTACTTGCCGAACATGACACTGCCGATTTCGACGGAGCGAATACCGCCGCGCCTGTACAGTTCTGCAACGAGGGACTGCCCCGGGTATTGTTCGATGGGAATGTGTGGTAGGAATTTTCTTGCGTTCAGATAAATCGCGTGCCCGCCCGGCGGTTGAAGGATCGGCACGCCGGAGTACGCGAGCCTCTCACCCAAGTACGCAACAGAGCGGATGCGATATTGGAGATAGTGCTCATCGAGCACTTCATCAAGTCCTTGCGCGATCGCTTCGAGGTCGCGACCCGCAAGTCCGCCGTAGGTCGTGAAGCCTTCGGTCACGATAAGCAGGTTGCGCGCTTGCATCATCAGCTGCTCGTCGTTCAGGGCAAGGAAACCGCCCATGTTGACGATAGCGTCTTTCTTCGCACTCATCGTAACGCCGTCGGCATAGCTGAACATCTCTTTGGCAATGTCGCGAACATCAACGTTCGCATAGCCGTTCTCTCGAAGTTTGATAAAGTATGCGTTCTCCGCGAAACGGCAGGCGTCGAGAAAGAGCGGGATGCCGTAGCGCGAGCAAATCGCTTTTGTTTCGCGAATGTTCTGCATCGAAACAGGCTGACCACCACCGGAGTTGTTCGTCACCGTCATCATGCAGAGCGGAATGTTCTCCGCGCCAACGCGCTGGATGAATTCCTCTAATGCCCGCACGTCCATATTGCCCTTAAAGTCGGCAATGGCGTCCGGGTCCTTCCCCTCGGCTGTAGGCAGGTCAACAGCCTCCGCTCCGCTGAATTCGATATTCGCTCGCGTCGTATCGAAATGCGAGTTGTTGGGAATGACCTTTCCCTTCCCTCCAACGATCGTGAAGAGAATCTTTTCTGCCGCGCGTCCCTGATGAGTCGGGATGATGTAGCGAAGTCCCGTCAGTTGACGCACCTTGTGTTCGAAGCGAAAGAAACTTTTTGCTCCCGCGTATGCTTCATCCCCTTCCATCATTCCTGCCCACTGCTTTGCACTCATCGCTGACGTACCGCTATCGGTGAGCAAGTCAATCAACACTTCCTCTGCGGGGAGCAGAAAGACGTTGTAGTACGCGCGGCGCAAGTACGCCTCGCGCTCGCGCTCCGTAGAAAAATGTATTGGTTCAACAGACTTAATCTTGAATGGTTCAATGATCGTTTTCACTGTCATGCCTTTTCGTTTTCGGTCAGAGAGCACTGCGGATCACTGGCACATTGATGCCAAGCAATTGATCGCGGGGAGTTTTGGTCGAAAATGTTCGAGTTGGTAAGAACAGTCGGTGAGAGGGTCTGATTCAATCTACAAGACTGTTGTGCGTTTTGCAAGTCCGCGCAACTACCCTGAATTCCGATATTGAATCTCACGCCGTACCTGCCGCAGCACGGCGTGAGGCTAAATCGGATTTCAGGAACTACAGCAGATACTTATACCACAAACCTTCGCACGTCTGGAGTCAGCACGTGAGAACGGCACGAATAGTTAGGGCCGAACCTATTTTAGATCTCGGAACCTTATCTCAACAAGCTCAGACGCCGCACTGTCGAATGCAAGCCCGAATTCAATCGGCAGATATAGATCCCGCTGGCCAGTCCGCTTGCGTCGAACTCGCGTGAATGGAATCCTGCCTCGAGATTCTCCTGAACAAGTGTACGGACGGCACGACCATACACATCAAAAATCTCGAGCGTTGTGGCTCCCCCCGTCTTCAGATGAAACTCGATTTTCGCTGAACTGTTGAAAGGGTTTGGATAACTCTTGAGAATCAAAAAAGACGCTACAGTATTTTCAGCCACGGATGTTGCGGCGACAACAGTAATGGGATCGAGAAAATTCACTGTCCCGTCGAGGTCGATCTGTTTCAAGCGATAGCGCAGGCTGCCAACGCTGGCTGTCGTGTCAATAAACTCATAATCGCGCGGGAGGTTCGTCGTCCCGCTCCCTGCGATGAAACTACCGGGAATCGTCGTGAAGGCGCCTGATCCGCCAGCCGACTTCTGCATTTCAAACCCATAGCAGTTAATTTCTGATAACGTTCTCCATCGCAAGCGGACACGATTTCTTCCGAGATACATTCCTCTAAACGAGGCAAGGGTAACAGGAACCGAGCTGTTCCGCAAACGAAATATCCACAATCCGGTGCTTCCATCTGAAAGAATAATTTTACCCGAGGGGAAGAATGGATAGACTTGCCACGCAAGCGCACCGGACGATGTTCGATATCCGCCAACATACACAGGCGACGGAGGATTGCTGATATCCCAGACCTGGAGTCCATAACCACTATACCAACTTGTAAAGGCATAATTACCACGAACAACGACATTGTGAACTGTCACCGTGGGGTTGATTGTGAAGCTTGCTACCCGCGTCGGAGGCGAGACGGCTAAATCCCATACTTTCACGTCGTCTCCAGCGCGTGAGAATTCGTCCGTTGTAAGTGCGTAGCGCCGGTCGCTTGTCAGCCAGAGATTATGTGTACCGGATCCGCTGTACGTGAGGCGCCTCGCAGTCTGAATGGAGGTCTTATTGGCAATGCTGGCAATAAACGCGCCTCCAAACATTGCCGAGACGTAGATCGTATCGCGCGACACGAAACTATCATGGTGCCAGTATCCCGTCTGGTATTCACCAACGAACTGGGGGTTTTCCGGATTACTGCGGAGATCGAAGATGAGCGTGCCGCCGGGCGGCCAATTGACGCATCCGTTTAGGTACATGAACCCACTATCAATCGTTATCGTGTGCGAGCGAAGGATGTTTTTATTGCCCGAGATGTAATTGAAATTTCTGACATGTCGAACGCTGTTCGGCAATCCGGAGAGGTCAATAATTTGCACGCCTTCGCTCGAGCCATTGTCCGAAACGCTGTAAGCGTAGTGTTGGTACGACTTCTGTTCTCTGTTATATGACGTGGCAGCCGGGACGAATGCAACCTGCCTCGGGGCTGCGTCCATGGTAATGTCAACAACGGCAGTCCCGCCAGGATATCCCCCGTAACCGATAATCCCAACCAGAGCATATTCACGCCCATTCGGCGCGGTGTACCCCCACAATGCTGAAAGACCACCGGCCCAACTTGGCTCGCGATAATGACGAATCGTATCAAGCTGAACTTGAGCTCGTACGGAGTTGAAGAGCGAGATGCATGAAAGGAGCAAAGTGACATGATGACGCATGAAATTCCTCGGCGTATTTATGAAGCGTGTTTTTGTTTTGCACGAGAATTACCCCCGGAATCTCATTAACATCTAAACTTGATCGTAAACGTTCCGACCGAGCTTGAAATGCTTGCTGCGAAGTGAACGAACGAAGATGCAGTCCTTTGCGAGTTGAGATGAGCAGAATCTGATCAGTTGGTTTGTCACCACAAGCGCTGCGGACACTTTAATCTATGCGGATCAGATCTGAATGTCAATAGCGCGCTGGTGACAATTTTCCAAATCCGTCTTCGGAGCGAGCCACGCGATAATTCATCGCGGCACTCGAGGAGATGCGCCTTTACCGCCACGACCGAGCTACCAACGATGCTTGCAACTCTGTGCTCGTTTTTATATCGTGTAAGCCAACGGCACATCTTCCCTACCGTCTGCGCTATCAAACTTGCGGACAACAATACTTACAACTGTTGCCCACCCCGAAGATAGGGCAAGGTGCCGAACGCGCGGGCGTGTCTGTGTTCTTTTTTGTGAATCGGTATCGATTTTATCGGTTGGACTTTAGGCACCAGAACCTGCAAACAGGGAAATGATTCATAACCGAAACAACCAATCTCCCGGAACGACGATACGCTGCAAAAAAGGCGTGTCATCGCACAACCACTATCCAATAGACACCTGATACTGCATGCCAAAGATATTCGACAACATTGAAAACCAGCTACTCGAAGGGCTGACCTACACCTTGGATGTCTCCCATAAGGCAGACTTCTGTGTGGGCTATTTCAATCTTCGAGGATGGAAGCAGCTTGCAGACAAGGTTGAAGTGTGGAGTGGCGGCGAAGGTCATCAATGCCGTTTGCTTGTTGGAATGCAGCGGCGACCGGAAGAGTTGTTGAGGGAATTGCTCTCGAAGAAAGAACCGGAGATGATTGACCAGGGAACGGTAGTGCAGCTCCGAAAGACCCTGGCTCAGGAATTCAAAGATCAACTTACGATTGGAATTCCTACTGAAGCAGACGAGTATGGACTGAGAAAGCTATCCGCACAGATCAAGAGTAAGAAGGTTGTTGTCAAACTCTTCCTCGGTCATGCGCTGCATGCAAAGCTCTATCTCCTGTTTCGTGATGACAAGATTAACCCAATCATCGGATACGTCGGGAGCAGCAACCTCACTCTTGCCGGTCTCAAGAATCAGGGTGAGTTGAACGTGGATGTGCTTGAACAGGACGCCGCGCAAAAGCTTTCGAAGTGGTTCAATGACAGATGGGAGGACCGCTGGTGTGTTGATATCTCTGAAGAACTTGCCCAGATCATCGATGAGAGTTGGGCAACGGAAGCTGTCAGACTTCCCTACCACGTCTATCTGAAGATGGCGTACCACCTTTCACGCGAAGCTATTGCAGGGATCTCCGAGTTTAAGATCCCAGCGGTCTTCCAGAAAGAACTCCTTGAGTTTCAACAAAGGGCAGTCCAGATTGCAGCTCACCACCTAAACGATGAAAGGAGGGGCGGGGTTATCATCGGTGATGTTGTTGGCTTTGGCAAGACGTACACCGCTACTGCACTGGCAAAGATATTTGAAGAGGACTTCTTTCTTGAAACTCTAATCATCTGCCCAAAGAACCTAGTGCGAATGTGGAACGACTATGTGTACAAGTATCGCTTGCACGCGAAAGTCATCTCCAGCTCTCAGGTTCAAAATATCCTCCCCAAAGAGCGTCGCTATCGGATTGTCCTGATCGATGAAAGTCACAATCTCCGAAACAGAGAAGGCAAGCGCTATCGCGCAATTCAGGAGTACATTCAGTTGAATGAAAGCAAGGTCATCCTTCTCACTGCAACTCCTTACAACAAGACCTACGCCGATCTCTCCAATCAGCTCAGACTCTTCATCGCTGAAGACAAGGATCTTGGTATCAGCCCGGAACGGCATATCGAGAAACTTGGTGGGCAGGTTCAATTCATGGCGCAATATCAGTATCCGACCCGCAGCCTTCTTGCTTTTGAAAAGAGCGAAGATCCCGACGATTGGCGGGAATTGATGCGTATGTTCATGGTCCGGCGGACAAGGAGCTTCATCAAAGAGAACTACGCAAAGAAGGACCCTACAAACGACAGAAAGTACCTTGAGTTTGCTGACGGACGACGCTCGTACTTCCCTGACCGCACACCCAAGAAAGTTGAATACGAGTTTCATTCAAATGATCTTCACGATCAGTATGCCCAGCTCTATTCTCAGAAAGTTGTTGATATCATCAACCACCTGAGTCTTGCGCGATATGGCCTGAAGAAATTCCTCGAAGATCATCCTCCCGTCACGCCGACGAGGGATGAACAGGTCGTGATTGATAACCTCTCCCGTGCAGGAAAGCGGCTCATGGGGTTTTGCAGAACCAACCTTTTCAAGAGATTGGAGAGTAGCGGTCACGCTTTCCTCCTCTCCATTGGCCGTCATATCCTGAGAAACTTTCTGTACGTCTATGCTTTGGAAAACAAGCTGCCACTTCCAATCGGCCCCCAGGAGGTGAACCTTCTTGATGAGTTCCTCGATGATGACGATCTGGATCAGGCTTCGATTCCAGGTCAACTCAAATTGATGCTCAAGGAGGAACAGTACTTTGAACAAGCAGGGGCAGTGTACGACGTGTACAAATCAACGCTTGAACATCGGCTGGATTGGATACGTGCCGAGTTTTTCAAGAAGGAACTGAAGCAGTCCCTCATCGAAGATGCTCGTGATTTGCTCAAAGTCCTTGCCATCGCACAAACGTGGGATGCTGACAAGGATAGACAACTCAAGGCATTACATGATCTCTGCACAAAGAAACATTCAAAGGACAAGATTCTCGTCTTCACTCAGTTTGCCGATACCGCAGAGTACCTGTTTGAGCAACTCAAGCGAATGGGTGTCTCTCAACTTGAGTGCGTAACGGGTAACTCCGAGGATCCGACCGATCTTGCATATCGCTTCAGTCCCGTTAGCAATGAGAAACCAGAGATCAAAGGGACGAACAATGAGATTCGTGTGCTCATCTCGACTGACGTACTGAGCGAAGGGCAGAACCTGCAGGACGGGCACATCGTCGTGAACTTTGATCTTCCCTGGGCACTCATCAGACTGATTCAGCGAACGGGACGTGTGGATCGCATCGGCCAGAAGGCAGTGGAGATTCTTTGTTATTCATTCCTGCCAGAGGATGGCTTGGAGAATATCATTCGTCTTCGGAACCGACTGAGAACCCGCATTCAGCAGAATGCCGAGGTCGTAGGCTCAGACGAAGTGTTCTTCGAGGGCGATCCGGTCAATGTCGCTGACCTGTACAATGAAAAGGCGGGCATCCTCGATCAGGAAGATGAAGGAGAAGTTGATCTCGCTTCCTTCGCCTACCAGATCTGGAAGAATGCCACCGATGCAAATCCTGAATTGAAGAAGACCATTGCCTCATTGCCCAACGTCGTGTATGCGACGAAGCCTCACCAGCCAGCAGAGAAGAGCACGGAAGGTGTTGTGGTGTACACGCGCACGGCAGACGATAATGACATCCTCGCCTGGGTGAACGGCAACGGTGAGATTATCACACAGTCGCAGTTGACCATTCTCAAGGCAGCTGAGTGCACCCCCGATACAAAGCCGCTTCACAAACTTGAGAAGCATCATGCGCTCGTCGAGTCAGCGATGGGCCATATTGAGCAAGTCGAAAGCAGCATAGGCGGCCAGCTCGGGAAGAAAACCGGCGCCAAGTATCGAACGTACATGCGGCTGGTGCGATACTACGAGGAGAACAAGGACACTCTGTTTGCGACTGAAACGCTCAAGCGAGCAATAGATGATATCTACAAATATCCGCTTCGTGAAGTAGCCCGTGACACGTTGAATCGACAATTGAAGGCTGGAGTTGATGATGCCGGGCTTGCAGAACTCGTGGTTGCCTTGCGTGAAGAGGACAAGCTCTGTATTGTTGATCAGACTGAGGTCGTGAAGAGAGAACCACAGATCATTTGTTCACTTGGTTTCAAGGTCGAATCGTGAGATGAGTACGATGAGAGATACATGTGGGATTAGCAATCGCAGCTATCCGACCCCTTCGGGGTCGATCAATCGTCCAGATGAGTCGCAAGATTCACAGTTTGCCCTCCCCGAAGGGGAGAGATATTTTTCGAGGTCGGGGTATCACCCCGACCAACAAACAAATAGTTCGAAAACCTGAACCCTGAAAGGGTGAGATAACAAGAAGTCGCCATGTCCATCCCGAAACAAACATTCTTCCGATACATCAAAGAGTTCAAGCTCAAGGAGTTGTTCAATGACCTTGGGTGGGATAACACCAAGCTCAGCTATCCTGTCAAGGTTGATGAGCAGGTGCATACGCTTACCGGCATAGCCGAAAAGAAGGGGTTTGTCATTTTCCTTTGCACTACCCACGGCGCTCAAGCGATCCCGGATTCGTCAGCGCGGAAGAAGATCGACAACGCCATTGCCAGGCTCCATCACGAACATCTCATCATCTATATCGATGGGAAGAAATCACGACAGCGATGGGAGTTGCTTGTCCGAGAGCAAAACAAGCCCCTCGTCGCCCGACCGATAGACTACTATGTAGGTCAGGAACCGGAGCTTCTCTTCCAGAAGCTTGAAGGGCTTTTCTTTGAGTTCAACGAGGAAGAAAAGCTGAGCATCGTTGACGTTCGCTCAAAAGTGATGGCAAACTTCGAGAAGAACGCCGAGGTCGTCACCAAGAAGTTCTATGAACGCTTCTCGAAGGAACATGAGAAGTTCCTCAGCTTCATCAACGGCATCCAGGGCAAGGTTGACCAAGAATGGTACGCCTCGCTCATGCTCAACCGGCTCATGTTCATCTACTTCATCCAGAAGAAGGGATTCCTCGATAACGACAGGGACTACTTGAGGATCCGGCTGAAGTTGGTGCAACAGAAGAAAGGGAAGAACAAGTTTTACTCCTTCTACAGAAACTTCCTCCTCGTTCTGTTTCACAAAGGGCTTGGCTCTCCTCTACGGGATGCGGAGCTTGAAGCCGAAATCGGCAAGGTTCCGTATCTCAACGGCGGTTTGTTTGACGTGCACAAGCTCGAGGAGGAGAACAGGGACATTAAGATCGAGGATAAGGCATTCGAGCGCATCTTCGATTTCTTCGACGAATACAACTGGCATCTTGATACACGCGTTACGGCCACCGGCAAGGACATCAATCCCGACGTCATCGGCTACATTTTCGAGAAGTACATCAACGACCGGGCGGCGATGGGGGCGTATTACACCAAGGAGGACATCACCGAATACATCAGCAAGAATTGCATTGTGCCGTGGTTGTTTGATGAGGTCAAGAGGAATTATGCAAAACCGTTTGTGGGTCGATTCTCCGAATCAACCAAGAGCGACTCGGAGAGTCGCTCTACAGTCTGGACCTTCCTCCAACAGAGCGGCGATACGTACATCTACCCTGCCGTCAAGCATGGTATTCGACCAAACATAACGGAACAAAACGGCTTCGACGATCTTCCCGATGACGTCCGCTCCTGCATAGACCCCAACACTCCCGACCTTGTCGAGAAGCGCAAATGCTGGAACCGTCCTGCACCGCCGGAGATTGCTTTGCCCACGGAGATCTATCGTGAAGTCATCGCCCGACGCAAACGCTACTACGAGGTGCGGAAGAAGATTGAACAGGGCGAAATTACTGAGATCAATGACTTCATCACCTACAACCTCAACATCCGGCAGTTTGCGCAGGATGTGTTGGAGCAGACCGACGACCCGAAGCTCGTGATGGAGTTCTACAAAGCCGTTCGCAAGATCACCGTGCTCGACCCGACCTGCGGCTCAGGGGCATTTCTGTTTGCGGCGCTCAACGTGTTGGAGCCGTTGTACTTTGCGTGCGTGACGCGGATGCGGGAGTTCATAGAACTTGATGGCAAGGGCAGACACAAGTTCTTTGAGGAACAGCTTGCACTCATTGATGCCGATGACCATCCCAACGAAGAATACTTCATCTACAAGTCCATTATTCTACATAACCTGTACGGCGTGGACATTATGAAGGAGGCGGTGGAGATTGCCAAGCTCCGGCTCTTCCTCAAGCTCGTTGCCACGGTGGACGTGGATTACAAAAAGCCCAACTTAGGACTCGAGCCGCTCCCCGACATTGACTTCAACATTCGCTCGGGCAATACGCTCGTTGGCTACGCAACGCTTGCCGACCTCGACAAAGGTGAGCAAGGCGGATTGTTTGGCGACGACGAGAAGCAGGCGATACTCGAAGAAGCCGATGTGGTGAGCAGAGCGTACGCACGGTTCAAAGATGCGCAGTTCGTGATGCATAGTGATCCAAGGAGCTACAAGGACGCGAAGGACGAGCTGAACAAGCGGCTCTCCGTTCTCAACGACAAGCTCAACAGATATCTTGCAGTGACGTACCTTGGACCCTCACACAGTAAGGCCGCATACGAGAAGTGGCTTGCTTCACACCAGCCGTTCCATTGGCTGGCGGAGTACTACACAACGATTGCACAGGGTGGGTTTAATGTGATTATTGGAAATCCGCCGTATGTTGAATACTCAAAAAAGAGCAAGGCTACCGGTCAATCAGTCAAAGATCAGTACGGCCTTCTCGGGTATAGGACACTTTCAACTGGGAACTTGTATGCTTTCGCAATTGAGCGCTCAAGGAGAATTCAAGAAACAATCGGTCGGTTTGGGATGATTATTCCGGTCAGTTCGATTTCGAGTGATTCATTCAGACCTCTCGCTGACCTTGCATTTGTGAACCAATACCACGTTTCTTCATTTTCAAATCGCCCAGGGAAAATTTTCAAGGGGGTTGAACAGCGTTTGGTGATCCTCTTGTCTGATCCCTCGAAAGAGGTGGGCTACTCTTCGCCTTACATGCATTGGTATGAAGCACAGCGTCCAGTTCTAATTTCGTCACTGACTTACGTGAAAGCCAAAGTTGTCGGCGGTCGTCAAATGCCTTACAAGACTGGAAATATTGTCCATAACACTATCATTGAAAAGTTACTGACTCATAAGGGAAGTCTTGGCGACTATGAAGGAGTAGGAAAGTACCACACCTACTATCACGATGGACCTACCTATTGGATTCGAGCGTTGCCTTTTGAACCATCTTTGAATAGATCGAGTGGTCGGTCAAATCACTATCATAGGATTTCTTCACCCTCAGTTCATGACGCTAGTTCAATCTGCACCATCCTAAATAGCAGCCTCTTCTATCTTTATTTCAAGTCAGTAAGCAATTGCCGAGACTTTGGTGACTATGAGTTGCATAATTTTCCAGTTTCAAGGCTTTCCGATGTTCAACTTGAGAAGTTAGCTTCTCTTTGTAACCATTTGCGCATTGCACTTGAAAGTACTGCCGAGATATGTACTCGTGAATACCCTTCTGGGCCTGTGCGTTACAAAGAATACTATCCGGCTCAAGCCAAGCCCATCATCGACGAGATCGACAAGGTGTTGGCGAAGCACTATGGGTTTACGCCGGAGGAGTTGGACTTCATCATCAACTACGATATCAAGTATAGGATGGGGAAGGAACTATCGTCGGACGATGGAGACTAAAACACGATATCAAGCGGAGGCGCTGTGCCGACGTCCCATTCGAATGCGCATCAAAAAGCTCGGTGGAAACCACCTCCGATTTGGAATTGACCAATTGATCAAAGAACGCGGAGAGTGTATCGGCGGACAGGTTACGATCACGTAGAGACGTTCAATTCCTGCCCGCCATCATGAATCAAATGAGGCAGGCGGGGAACGTCCCCACAACGAACAATTGCTAGCGCAAAGAACGATCAAGAATAGTGAACCACGTGAGAACAAATGAATCAGCCCAATTGGCGAAGCCTGCCTCCGCCTTCGCTTCGGCAGGCAAGCGTGGAGTTTATCCCGTCCCGATGCATCGGGACGGGAGGTTTACGCCCGCCACAAGAATGGCGGGCAAGCCGGAGGAGTTGGATTTTATCCCTTCGCCTTCGCTCAGGGCAAGCATCAACTACGACATTTGGTACAGGATGGGGAAGGAATTGGAGGAGGAATGAGTCCCGAGATGATAAAGCAAGAACAGTTGGAACTTTCACAGTTGTTGACCGGTCGGGATGATGAGATCAAGGCGCTCGACGAGTTGTTTGCCCGAAGTGCAAGCTACCGCATTGGCAAGAACTTCATGGACTTGCTTCAATTCATCAATCGACTACCTCGCCTTTCGCCATTCAATGCCTTTCTGATCCATATGCAGCATCCTGGCGCGCAGTACGTAGCAACTGCTACACAGTGGGAGAAGGAGTTCAGTCGCAAACCGAAACGAGATGCCCGACCGTTGGTAATTCTGATCCCATTCGGTCCTGTGTCCTTTGTCTACGATGTTTCCGAAACAGACGGTGATGCATTTCCTCGGGAAGCTCTTCGGCCGTTTGAGACTCGGGGTCAGTTATCAAAGCGTGTTTACACTTTTACACTTGAGAATTGCAAGAGGGATTCCATTCCCATTTACGAATCAGATTTTGGACCGGGCAAGGCAGGGTATGCGCAGCGACAGCATCATGATTTCTCAATCAGTATCAACAAGAACTATCCACTGGAAGACAAGTATTCGACGTTAGCTCATGAGCTTGGCCACATATTCTCCGGTCACGTGGGAACAACACCTGACACATGGTGGCCGGACCGCAGGAAGGCAAGTCAGGAGATTAAGGAGATTGAAGCCGAATCCATTTCGTTCCTGGTTTGCAACCGCATGGGCCTCAAAACAACATCCGAAGAGTACTTAGCCACTTACGTCAAGGATCATGTGGAGTTTCCACCTTTCAGTCTGGAAACAGTTTTGACCGTCTCAGGGTATATCGAACGGATGGGCAAGGAACGTCTAAAACCCCGGAATCCAAGAGAGCTCAAGAAGCGCTGAGTAATCACTAATGGAATCCCAAGGGAATAGATCCTTCCTCGAAAAACACAAGACAGCGTTTCTCTGTTCGCGTCGTTGCCCTGCATCCGTGGTGCTGAAGGCATACGACTGGGCAAAGATGATGAGGAATGAAGAGAAATGTGTTATCTCTGGAAATCACTCGCAGATTGAAAAGGATGTCCTTCACTATCTGCTAAAAGGAAGCCAGCCGATCATAGTTGCCCTTGCGCGAGGATTGAAGAAGCGTGTGGACCCGGAGATAAAGGAAGCCTTATCTTCCAAGCGGTTGCTTTTTGTTTCGCCGTTTGAAACAAACATAACTCGTGTAACTCAAGAGACCGCAAACAAACGGAACGAGATGATGGCGGAAATGGCTGACGAGATATTTGTTGCCTATGCACAGCCGGGAGGAAACTTGGAACGCCTCATTTTCAAACTGCTCAAGAGCGGGAATACAGTGACGGCATTTGACGTGGAGGAGAACAAGGAGTTAATTGAAGCGGGAGCAATTGCAATCACATAGCAGAACAGTCTCCACAATTGTTCCAAATAGGTAATGCATAATGAAATGGACCTCTCCGTAAAATGCATCTTTACCGTCACGACCGGGCCAAACAAGCAGGTCGTTGAGCTTACCGAAGCTCAGAATGTGCTAAGCCTACCCCTTAAGGGCCTGCGCGAAAACGACTTCGACATGAAGAGCGATTCTCCAGAATCGTTCGTTTCGCGAGCCAA
>CAYUFU010000023.1:39762-43590 GCA_964444145.1 uncultured Chitinophagales bacterium | reverse complement strand
ATCGGTTGACTAAGTGATGCCGAAACACTATTTTGAACGCAGTCTCCTCCTCCAAATCCACTCACAGTTCCTTGCCAAAGGTTTATGGTGTCCAAGTCATGCACGGCATCGCTTCACCGCAGAGTTGGAGTCCTCTCCTGCACAGGGTACCCGCATGTTGAATGCCTTTCGATACACCACACCCTGCATTCGTTCACAATCAGACAAAACCTGGTATCACAATTCTCTGGAGGCAAAACTTGTTGCCGGTAGCTTCATGTTATCCGGTCCACTGCATGTAAACTGATTTCATTAATCTCTCTCAACGTTTACAAAGAACAACGAGCATATAAAGGAAAACAAATCATGAGCACACTATCGCGCTTCGGCAGGTTTGTGCCGCTTATGCTTGCAGCGCTACAGGCACTCGCGTTGCAAGCATACGGTCAATCAACGGCAAGCGATGTAGATGCGCTTACTGCTCGCGCAGATATCGTCGCCGTTGGCAAAGTCGTTTCGCTTCGTTCCGAATGGAGTGACGATCGGCGCAGCATCGTTACGCGCGCGACGGTAGCCGTGGATGAATATCTCAAGGGCGAACTCTCTCTGCGCTCGCTCGTCATTACCGTCCCTGGTGGTGAAGTTGATGGCGTGGGCGAGCTCTACAGTCATTCTGCGCGTTTCAAGAACGACGAGCACGTGGTTGTGTTTGTCGAGCGAGATGCGCGAGGTGCATTGCGGATGACGGGCGGTGAGCAGGGAAAACTCTCAATCACCAAAGATGAACTCACCCACAAACAGATGGTTGCACACCAGAGAACGTTGGACGAATTGAAGACACGAGTGAGACTTGCTACCCAGCGGCAGAATGACAACAAGTAGGTTGATGTATTCGACACCCAAACACGTATCAAGTGACGAAAGGGGAGCTTATGAAGCGCATTGTAGTGGCTTTCGGCCTGCTGACAGAGTGTATTGCATTTCACGACCAAGTGCAGGCAGCAACGTACACTGTGACGACAACAAATGATGCGGGTGCCGGCAGTTTGCGCCAGGCGATTCTCGACGCAAATGCTAACCCGGGTGCTGATAGTATCAACTTCAACATCCCCGCCGCAGGGGTAAAGACAATCAGTCCTATAACGCAACTTCCCACCGTAACGGACCCTGTGGTCATTGACGGCTATACGCAACCGGGAGCGCAAGCAAACACGCTTTCTGAGGGAAACAATGCAGTGCTTCTCATTGAATTGAACGGGACCAACACCATCTATCAGGGCCTCGTCATCAAAGGCGGCAATAGCGTTGTGCGCGGTCTCGTCGTCAACCGATTCACAAATGCCGGTATTGTCGTCGAGAGCGACAACAACATCGTCGAAGGAAATTTTGTCGGGATCGACCCGACGGGAAATTTGAGCCGCGGAAACGGCGTTGACGGAGTTTTTGTCGCGAATGGTCTTTCGCCCGGCACGGGGAACGACAACCTCATTGGTGGTACAACGCCCGCTGCGCGCAATGTCATCTCTGCCAACGGACGCAACGGGATGGTGTTCGATCAGGTATTGCGAACCAAAGTTGTTGGCAACTACATTGGAACGAATGCCGCAGGAACATCCAGGCTTCCCAATGCCAACGGTGGCATCGGTGCCTATCTCGGTACGGGCCACAGGATTGGCGGTCCGACGTCAAGCCATCGCAATGTCATCTCGGGGAATGACGGTCACGGCATCGAGCTCAACGGCGTCTCGTTCGATACCGTCTCGAACAACTACATCGGCACGAATGCTGCAGGCACGTCAGCACTCTCGAACGGAGGACCGGGAAATGAACGGCATGGCATCAATGTGATCGGCGGTGCCGGCGACATTGTCGTGGCGTCGAACTTGATCTCGGGGAATGAAGGTGATGGCGTCTATCTCGACGACGCTTCACGAATATCTTTGACGGGGAATTACATCGGCACGAACGCCGTCGGCTCCGGAAGCGTCGCAAATGGCGGTACGGGAATCTCTGGCTATCGCTTTTCTGATTGTCGAATTGGAGGAACGACCTCTGGTTTGCGCAACATTATTTCCGGCAACGGGGGTAACGGCATTGTGCTTGATCAAACGAGCAGAACGAAGATTGAGGGGAACTACATCGGGGTAAATGCCGCCGGCACGGGAGTTCTTGGTAACGGCAGCTCCGGGATCAGCGGTTACCTTTGCTTCAACGATACGATTGGAGGCGCAACGGTCAGCTCGCGCAACGTCATTTCCGGGAACAACGGCAGCGGCATTGCGATCAGCGGCGCACAAGCCGCTCTGATCAGAAACAATTTCATCGGCGTGAGCGCGACCGGTGCAGCAGCAGGCAATCACGAGAGCGGAATACGGCTTTCGGGCGATGAGGTGAGTTCACGAAATGTCAGCATTACGGAGAATGTCATTGCGACGAATGTGCAGAACGGCGTTGACCTGACCGATGCATCGAGATGCGCGATTTCGATGAATTCGATTTTCGACAACGGACTCCTCGGTATTGATTTGGGCAACGATGGAGTGACTGCGAATATTCCGCCGACACGTCCCCCGACTCCCCGGCCTGCAACTTCATCGCTCCCCAACTGGGGTCAGAATTATCCGACGCTTTATGTTGCCGACATTGACTCCTCACGTGTGCGAGGCTCGATCAACAGTTGGCCTCACACTCTTTTGCGCATCGAAGTGTTTCAAAGCAATGACGCCGATGCATCCGGCTTCGGCGAGGGGCAAACGTTCATCGGATCAACGACTTTGCGGACGGACGCAAACGGTAACGCGATATTTTCTATCCCCACGAGCACGCCGCTCGTGGCAGGCAGATTCGTTTCAGCCACGGCGACCGACTCTGCGAACAACACGTCGGAGTTTTCAGGAAGTGTGGTCGCTGGAGTGACATCCAGAATCTATGGCGATCATTTCGTTATCAATACAACCTTTTCCGGCATTCCCCTGCATTGGACAGATGGAAGAGGTGCGTACCACATGAGCACGAGCGTCCCATCGAATTTTCGTGCTTCCCTTGATACTGCGTTTTCTACATGGAGCCGCTTGCCGCAGGTAGACTATTCGAGACAAGGAGAAACGCCGCTCACAACATGGGGCGGCGTCCCTGACGGCGTCAACAACGTGGTTTGGGTGAGCGATTGGGTGCACAGTACGGGAGCCGACCCAAACGCCATCGCCGTGACGCGCGTTCGTTACAATAGCATCACAGGCGAGTTGACCGATGTTGACATTGCGTTCAACGACGAGTTTTTTGATTTCACGATTGTTCCGCCTAACCCCACCATCGGCGATACACTGAACAAAAAGGACGTCGAGAATGTCGCCGTGCATGAGATCGGGCATTACAGCGGATTAGGCGACATCCATAATCCGGGCTATCCGCAATACGTTCCTTTTATGGGTGCCGGTAATGACAGCGTGACGATGTATGGCTTCATCATGAATGGAGAAACATCGAAGCGAAGCTTGGATTCGCCGGACACCGCGGGCATTGGGTATATTTATAGAACTATTCCGCAGAGCAAAGTTGATCTCATCCTGGTCTTCGACGGGGCGGGCAACTTTGCTTCACCAAGCGCTTACAATGGATTCGTTCCGGCGAAAAACAGCGCGGCTGACCTTCTCCAACGAATGAGAATCGGCGACAGAGTCGGCGTGCTCAAGCTCCCGAGCACCGTTGTCTCTCCTCTTGTCACGATTCAGGACAGCATCTCACGTGCGAATCTCATTTCTGCTGTCAATAGTATGACGGTCGGCGGGACAAGCGGCATCGGGAGCGGACTGCAAACGGGAGTCTCGCTGCTCACCTCATCGCCGATAC
>CAYUFU010000023.1:0-39662 GCA_964444145.1 uncultured Chitinophagales bacterium | reverse complement strand
CGCAGGAAGCACGGGACAAGACCTGAACAGCACACTTGCCGACACAACCGGCGGCGCGTACTTCTTGACGTCTGACTCAACGATGAGCCAAGTCGTGAATCAAATTTGGAATCTGCTTTCGGGTATCCAACTCATCGGCGACACGGTCGTCCAATCGAACGCGCCGGGCTTAACATGGCAGGGTGGCTTAACGTGGCAAGGCGGCTTAACATGGCAAGGAGGTCTCACATGGCAGGGCGGCTTGACGTGGCAAGGCGCGATTGATCCGGGCACGGCTGCAATTCTTCCGGGACTCACCCTCGGGATGATGGATATGGATTTTCCGTTTCGGACCGACCGCATCACGATCGCGAGAGGAGAGCGTGTGTTGCTCTATACGGACGGAGTGACCGAAGCCGTGAACGAACGACTTGAACTCTACGACGCAGTTGCGCCCCTCAAACAATTCATGCTTCGCACCAAACCCGCCGCAGCGGAGCAATTCATTCAGGAGTTAATGGTGGACATTAAGAGGTTTAGCGGTGCCGCTACGCAAGCGGACGATATCACGGCGATGTACTTGCTGAGGCGTTGAGGTGGGAGACGGTTTGCTCGGAACAGCATGAGTAGTAAACTTACCGGTTTTTTCCGAAGAGGTCTGCGCTCAGAATTTTGCGCGGGAGCTTGATCGTGTTGGGAACTGGCTCTCTTTGATCTGAACAGCGCTACCTACAACTATGCCGCAGGAAAACCAGCTCCACCTGTGCCCGGAACAGGACTTGAACCTGCACGACCTTGCGGCCACTAGCTCCTGAAGCTAGCGCGTCTGCCAGTTTCGCCATCCGGGCAAATTGAACATGAAAAATCTATCGAAAACCCGATGGAGAAGCAATACGAGCGCCGAGTTGAAGCTTCATCGCCGCAGACGATTTGTTTGGCATCGTTCACTCTCCAGCGCTGCGATGGTTGAGGCACGATTGCCGTCTGTACCGTCGAAGGCGGGCACCATCGCGTTCAATCCAGATCATCGTTGATGAGCGAAGAAAGGCGGCTGAACTTTCCACGAAGAGGATTCGCCTCCAGCGGCGCAGACGAATGGTAGGACGATGCAGCGCGTCTGAAGCCCCCTAAAATACCTTTTGGATGAACTCGTCATTTGACGAGCAGGCACTCCAGACGAACTGGTTAATGGCAAACACATCTGCTGCTTGCAACGCCAACCTCGCTATCATCGGGGAACAGAGGAAGATCAAGCCATCAGTGCCACGCTGGATATCTATCGCAGGGCAGCTTCTATAGCGGCAACGATTTCGCGAGAGAGAGGGTCGGTCCGGGGTGAGAACGAGCCGAGGATGTTTCCTTCTCTATCTATGAGATATTTTTGAAAGTTCCATTTCACGTCGCCGGCAAAGTTGGGATTTGTCTCCTTTGACGTGAGAAACTTGTAGAGTGGAGCTTGGTCGGAACCTTTGACGGAGATTTTCGAGAACATATCGAACGTGACACCGTAATTGACCTGACAGAACGTTTTGATTTCTTCGTTCGACCCCGGCTCCTGTCGGAGGAAGTTGTTGGCCGGGAACCCCAAGATTGCCAACCCTTGGTCTTTGTATTTCTCGAACAGTGATTGCAGCGATGCGTACTGGGGTGTGAAGCCGCATCGGGATGCCACGTTCACAATCAACATTACCTTACCCTTGTATTTCGACAGGGGAACCGACTGTCCTGCAATATCCGTCACCGTGAAATCATAGATGCTCTTAAATTCCCTCTCGCCCGCATTGAGATGTGCGCTGGTTGTTGCTAAGCCGAATGTGGTCATGATAATGCGTCTGAAGATACTCAAAGGATTGTGTAGAGAAAAAATGGACATGATCGTTGCTCCTTGTACATGATGGCGATAGGTGTTTGGTTTTCGAACATTCCCGCTGCACGGGAAGTTCCACTGTGCGAATGCCTTCACGTCCTGAGAAAAATCTTCCGTCTTGTGCAAATACTCGCTGCCAATGCAACAAGATATGTGAGAAGGGCACCTCGCAGGACTCCGAGCCAGGGCGATGCAGTTACCGACTCGAGCAGTGGGGCGATTCCCGACAAGCCGAGGATGGGAGGAACGAGGCTGTTGACTCCCGCATAGGCAATCATCGGGTTCTGTCCACTGGAGATGAGGAGATTCAACCATCGCCGTTTTTGCAGAACATCAACTGCAATGATAAACGCGATCAGCATCATGCTTGCCAACCCCGACGTGAGCCAATAGTAGCTCAGAGTCGCGTGGTCTTTCTTGATTCCCCCCTCATACGGTTCAAAGAAGAAACCCAGAACGAGGAACGCCGCCCCCCAGAGGAAAATCAATCTCAGTAGTCTCTCAGTTGCGTTCGACGGACGCTGAAGCAACAGCCATGAGATTGCACCGAGCACACACGAGACAGCCATTGTAGCTTCGACCCATCGGGCTTTCAATCCAACTACAACGACAACATGTAGGGTCATCATCAACAGCAGGAGTGTAGCGTGGCGTTTGCCTCTCCAAGCAGATCCCGCATCCGCAGGAGAGTTCATCCATGCCAAGAGAAGGTCGCCGATGATCGTTCCGGGAATCACGATGAAGAGATATTGGAGAAATCGGACTTGGAAAAGCCAGGGCAGCGGAGAGATATTCCACAGCCACTGAGTCCATCCGGGATCTTTGGATCCCAAGCGCATTGCCAGAAGTATCGCGAGGGGCAAAAGCCGCAAGAGTATGTTCTGCTTCGTTGCCATCCAGATGAGCGCACCGAACACGGCAACGTTGGAAAGGACAAGGATGATAATATCACTGCGCTTGACCGAGAAGCCACTTCCATCTTTGTATACGACCAGCATCATCAGCACTGCTGCACCAAGCCAGCCCAACGCCGCCACACCCAAACGATACATTCTGCTCCATGAGTCCGGAAGTCGCGCCAGCATTGGGAAGAGAAGAATAAAACCAGCGAGGCAAATCAACCAATGTTCCGCTTGCGGATGGTCAGCCATCTGCCAGGGGCGAATATGCTGTACGTAAATGGCGAACCATGCAAGGAGAAGCCCACGCACAAGAACCGACCGCACGATCGTGAATGTCGTAGCGCCCTGATCAAATCTGCGTGAGAGTGCAAGCGGGATTGCTGCACCCATCGCAAAGAGGAAGAAAGGAAAGACCAAGTCCACCCACGTGATTCCGGGCAGGTTAGGGTTGAAGATATGATCGGGTGGGGGAATTTGCGCATGATACATCCAATCGGGCAAGACGCCGAATGGAATGCGCCCGGAGAATACCATCAACAGGATTGCCATTCCGCGCAGCGCATCGAGCGCCAGAGCACGTTTGGATTCGGACGGTTGGTTCATGATCAGTTTCTCTCGGATGAGTTTAGGAGCAGGCGGCCTCGCCTTTGAGGTAGCTGTTTTATATTTTGTTCAACAACTGCGGAAAGTTCAATTGAGCATGTGCACACGACGACACTTCTTTTCGTTGTTTTTCCTGCTGGCTTCCGTATCGGTTGCGCAACAGCCGTACCGAGCTGTTCTGTATGACGGAACGAATGCATCGGCTGAGCAGCGGCTGATGGCAATGACGTTAGCGGGAATTGTCAATCGAGATTCAGCGCGGTTGTACCTGCTCAATGTGTACGAGACCTGGTCGTACACATCCACGGATGAGCACTGGCGCGATCTCTACCGCGCACGCGGCAATGTTCAGTTCGACAGCATTGCCTCTATCATTACGCTCCTCGACCGTTTCCGGACCTTCATCAACGGGGCAATCACGTACGACCCCAGCCGTTTCTTTTCCAACTTTCCGGGACAGAACTTTCGGTGGCAAGCAGAGTATGCTTCACTCATCGGCGGCTTGACAAACCGCCTGCCCGCAACGGTGGCGCTGGCGCAAGCGCTGAACCTGGCTATCGTGGATTCGGTTTTGCTTATTGATACCTTCGACGGCGATTCGGCAATTCACGTCACGGGACGACTCGAACTGCCTTCACACTCATGGAATGCGACATCGCTCACCGAGGAGCAGCGTTATTTGAATATGCTCGACTGGGGAATTCAAAAACTTCTTCCCCGTTGCAATCCCAAGAAATTCTATCTGCGTGAGATTACCGACTGGGCAGTAAGCAGAAAAATGTTCCAAGTGAATCTTGCCGGTACGGATGATCTCGATTTGTACTCAATGCCCTCAGGACGCGCAGATGTTCTTGAACGAACCCTCGTCTTTCTCCATGCAAAAAATCCGGCAACAATTTTTCACATCTACGGGTGGATTCGCCCCGAGCCTATGACGCAGTGGTTTGCCTTCTTCGGCTCGAGTTTTCATGAAACGCTCCTCGGCAATATCTCCTGGCATGCTTCGTTTCCCGTTGCGCCGCGGACATTCCACCCGCGATCAACAGTCAATCCTGATACTATCCCGTTGCAAAGCAAACACTATCTCCTTTTCGTAACCTCGGAAGGAGATGCCGCCAATTGGGTGTTCGGCTTTCACGCTGGTGCATGGCTCTCACCACAACGCGGCACAGTCCCTATAGCATGGGGGTGGAATCTGCATCTGTTCAACGAATGCCCATTCGTTGCAGCATACTACTATGACACGGCTACCGCGAACGACGGGTTCATCAGCGTTACAACTCCGCTGGGCTACGCATATCCCGACCTCTGGCAGAACGACGTGTGGCAGGGCGCGGTGGACTCGACGCGATTTTTGAAAAACAAATTCGGCGTGCACGATGTGTATGGCTACAAGCACTACGCTCCTTCCGGAACGATCGTCTATCGTGGTCGCACGATCAGCAACAGTTTCAACTTCACACGTTACGGGCAATTTCAGTCGTCAACCCAAACAGCGATGACGCTTCTCTACGATCCCCTCGTGCCGACTCAGACACCGTTCACTCAATTCGGTCCGCTCATGTTCAACCATGTCGGCAACAATCCGCCGACATTTTACAGTGACTTGACCAACCTGACAGCGGCAGCCACGCGCATCGTCAGCTATCTGCGGACGCAAGCAAAGCCAAGTCTCACCCTGGCGGGATATCAACGGTTTCGGCAAGACGACTTTGCGAATCGCACAAGCCCCAGTTCTTCGGATGTCTCTATTCCGCGACTTGCGCAACTCGTTCAACTGATTACCGCCGACACTGTTGTCGGTCGGGACGTGGAAGTAGTAACGCCCGAAAAATTTTCCGTGCTGACGCGTCGGAGAGCTGGAGTGCTGAGTGTCCAGCCAAACGCCGAGGCGCCCGGCGCATTCGTGCTCGAACAGAACTCACCGAACCCCTTCAACCCCCATACACGCATCGGCTTCAGGGTAACATCGTCCGAGCGCGTAACGTTGACAGTCACCGACCTCTTGGGAAGAGAAGTAGCGAGGTTGGTTGATAATAGGTTGCCGCAAGGACGATATGCAATCCTCTTCGATGGGTCTAGTCTCCCCTCCGGCGTGTACCTCTACACTCTGCACACCGGCAGGGCATCTCTAACAAGGCGGATGGTTTTGGTTAGATAGCACGCGCAGACGGCCCTATTCTTTCTACAGCGCTTCTGGTCTTATCTCATCAACACCATGCGCTTCGCTTGCGTGAACTTACCCGCCCGTAGTCGGTAGAAATACACGCCACTCGCCAACCCACTTGCATTAAACGTCACCTCATAAGTTCCGGGCTGGAGATCGTCGTCCACTAGCGTTGCGACTTCTCTGCCCAACATATCGTACACGCTCAATAGGGAAGGGTTAACTTGTTCAGACCGGTCGCGCTGTCCCGTCCCTACGGGAATGCTAAATGTGATTTTGGTGCTTGGGTTAAACGGGTTGGGAGAGTTTTGCAGCAACGCAAATCGCGGAGGGATGTCGCTGCTCAATATCCGCACATCTGCCGTTGCGGGATCGTAGGAAATGATTCGAACTGCATCGGCACAAACGTACGCGTTGGTTGTCGCTGCATTGGAAATGAACACGGCGTGTGCGGTATCGTTCGCGAAGCGATAGGTGCCGCCGATCCGAACCCATTGCGAACCGTTCTGCGACTGATTGACGCGCACCGTGTCTTGCCCGGTAGCGCTTTTGATTACAAACGGCACATCGGTGGCGCGATTACTTGCTGCAACCCACCACGCATACACCTCATACAAGGCATTGACGCTTGTGCCGACTCTGAAGCGCGCGTAGGCACTCCCGTTGCCGATGGGATTGAGCTGCGAGGGAGTTGTTCCCCAATATCCCGGATTCGCCGACGCAAACCACCCGCTACCGACGAGCGTCGCTCCCGGATCACCGGTGTCAATGATTCGCTCGAAGACGGGAGGGCGCGGAACTTGCAAGGACTCTGCGCGCACGACGGCAAGCATCGTCGGAATTGCGCGCTGCATGCCGTCACTCGGACGGTTGATGAGAGAATCGCCCACCGCCATCGAGGTGGACCCACCGCCGTCGAGGTTCATGGCTTCGACGCAACCGAGGTCAATCATGATCTGCGCAAGCTCCGGCAGGCTCACACCGGCACTGACTGCACTCCGACCGTCTGCCACCAACAAAATCGCAAACCGATCCGCGGTGTAGCCCACGGCTGTGCGCGGGTCTTGCGTATCAAGTCCCACGCCTGAGCCGAACATGACCTCCTGGTTGTAGGTAATGTTCGCAACGCCCGCTTTAACGAGGGTCGGCGCGCCGCCCATACCAACGAGCAGGGTCGGATACGGACTGCCGTTCGATTGTTGCGGCACCGGGGCAGGTGTGCCGGGTACGTTCGGTGTGGGCTGCGCAAACGTGTAGATATCTTGCACCCGGCTCCCAAAATGATAAATCCAGTTTACGCGCATCTCGCGTGCGGTGGTTACACTAAAGAGACTCCGCGTCACCGGATACACGACTCCGCTGCGCGTCAAGGAGGCAGGATTCTGGGATTTCACTTCGTTCGGATAGACGACTGTCGAGAGCGATGTCGTGCCGCCAAAGAACCCGCCGTTGATTCCCGCGTACGCATTGAAGCGCCGAACCATCGGCACAATTCCCTCGACGCCTCCCGCTGCAGTCGTCAGATACGGACGAACGGCAATCGAGGTGTCGCGCATATTCACTTTCAGATACCAGGCTTTCAACGGCGGACTTGTCCGTTCGCCACGGAAGAGTCTCACGCTTGTCGGGAGAGTCGCCATAGGCTGTTCTGTCCAGAGGATTGTCTGGGCATTGATCAGAGAGCCTTGAGCAAACAAGGCAATGAGGAGAAGCATTTGTTTCTTCATGTTGCTACTTCACGAAAAGTGTACGTGGTAAACAGGATTCAACAATGCTACCTTTGCGCTGAGGATTGTTCGGCAAGGCGGTCGAGTATCGGGAGCACATCGCGAAGCAGAACCGCGCGCCGTTCATCGTCCAACTCAACGACGATGAGATAGCCTTTCTCGAAACCAATGGACTGCATAACATCTATCAACTTTTGTTGATCGCTCCAGACACGTTCACCGTTGTTTGGCGACCACGATTCTGCCGCTGAAAGACAACCCAACGTGGGTGCATTGGGAAAATACGGTTTCCCGTGAGAGAACTCCGGATCGATCGTCGTACCGTGAACGATGATATCCCATCTTCCTGCTTGGCCTGCGTAGTACGCAGTGTAGATCGGTAGATAGTCGCGCCACGATGGTGGCAGCAGATTGGCGTAGCGCTCTTTTGACCACATGGTGTCCCCGCTGTTGGAAGAGTGGAAGAATTCAAACGGCTTCGCTTCAAACGGCAAGACCGTTTGCACATTCTCTGTGGGTCCAATGAAGAGATTTGTGCTGCGACCGAACCCTTGGACAGAGAAAATCCCTTGGGGAGTGTTTCCATTGGTCAGATAGCCCGGAAGGTCTGATGATGACAAGGCAAGCTGAGGGACAGAAAAGTACGTCGAGCCATTCTGTTTAACAAACCTTCCGTTGGCATCACGCACAAGGGCAAGACCCGAGTACTGCCGGTTCTTTCGTTGAAGCGAAAACAGGACGGGCATGCCTTTGAGGATAGGAGCTGACAACAGGTCCTCCAACGGCGGACGGGGCTCTGTCACGCCGGTGGCGCGCTCTTCCAACTCGTATGTTAGCATGCCCAAAATCGGATGCACATCATGCGCCGGAAAGGTTCGATGCATTTGCTCCTTGACGCGCCGTATCTCTTTCCATGCTGTTGCCCGCAAGAAATGCAATGCCGCCATCGCGAACAGCTTCTCATTGGTGGTCGAGAGCATCACGCCCTCTGTCTCCTGAACAAATTCGTCCGGGTAGAGTGCATAGGTCACTTCGAGCAACGCCCGTTGATTGTCGGTAGGATGCTGTTGAAAAGTGCGAAACGCTTGGCGTAAGGCTTCCGTCGTCTGGTGCGAGGTGTAGCGCGCCAAACCCATCCCCCAACACGCGCTTTCCCATCTTCTTGCGGTTTCCCGTGTGAGCGGCAAGGCAAGGGTGGCTTCGATGGTCGAATCAAGAAGTTGTCGGGTGAAGTTCGCGCGTGCCGTTCGCGTGGTCTGCGGAGCATAGACCGACGACGAACAGGACAACAGGACCGCTGCACACAACGCAGCGATGACGGAAGTTTTCATTGTAATGATGGATTTCATATTTTAGGCAGGGACTGAGGCATAAAGGAATCGGTCATCAAAGAATCCTTGTACGCCAATCGTCATTTCTAATAAAGGCATATCTCATCACATGTTCAAGATCAGCTTTGCGTTTGTCGTTAGTGCGGGTATGCTTGCGTCATGCGCATCAACCCCGGAACAAGCTCCGCTCCCCATCGAGCTGCGCGGTGTATGGGTCACAAACGTTGACAGCCGGGTACTCGAAAGCCGAGCATCAATCGCCGAGGCAATGCAGTTTCTTGCCGACCACAACTTCAATATCGTCTACCCCGTTGTCTGGAACAAGGCAATGACACTCTACCGCAGCGACGTCATGAAGAAACACTTCGGCATCGAAATGGACACGCTCGCGGCTTACAAGAATCGCGATCCGCTTGCCGAAGTGATCGAGGAAGCTCATAAGCGCAACATTGCAGTTGTGCCGTGGTTTGAGTTTGGTTTTTCGTGTTCGTACAAAGATAATGGCGGACACATTCTGAAGGCAAAGCCGCATTGGGCTGCACGCGACCGCAACGGCAAGCTGCTGGAGAAAAACGGCTTTGAATGGATGAACGCGTTCCATCCCGAAGTGCAGGAGTTCATGCTTTCGCTTGTGATGGAAGTGGTGAAGAAGTATGATATTGATGGTGTACAGGGCGACGACCGGCTCCCTGCCCAACCCATTGAAGGCGGCTACGATTCGCTCACCGTTGCGTTATACAAAGAGACGCATTTGGGCAATCCACCACCTTTGGACTTTCGCGACAAGCATTGGAAGTACTGGCGCGCAGTCCGCTTGAATAGCTTCGCGCAAACAGTGTATTGGAGGGTCAAAGCTCTGAAACCCGACATCGTTGTCACGTGGTCGCCCAGCATCTATCCCTGGTCGCTTGACGAGTATTTGCAGGATTGGCGCTCGTGGGTCAACCCCGATCCCAACGGCAACTATTCCGCCGACATTGTCCATCCCCAGAACTACCGTTACTCGATCGAGGCGTACCGACAAACGCTCGACACGCAACATCGTGACTCGATGCGCATCACCACAAACCGGCGCTATCTCTACCCGGGCATCTTGTTGAATGTGGGCACCTATCTGATGAGCGAAGAGTATCTCAAAGAGGCGGTCCGTTACAATCGCGTAAGCGGGTATAACGGCGAAGTGTTTTTCTTCTACGAGGGCTTGCGAAAGGAGAACAACAAAATGGCGAAGCTCTTGAAGGAAAACTTCTATCGTACACCGGCACGCTTGCCGTTCACGCCACGATTTCTCGCAGCGAAATGACCATCACGCTTTTTTCCGAACTCCTCTCGCAAATCAAAGCGCGGATCTATACCTCGAAGATATCCCTTCCCCATTGGCGCATTGCAGAGGAAGCCACCGCTTATCACGATACCGCTTCGTTTCCGTCACGGCAACGGGGAAAGCCCTACGTCATTACAACACCCTTTGGCGGCTATGACAAAACCGTATGGTTCTCGAACGACATCACAATACCGAGGGAGTACGCACGTAGGCCGGTTGTCTTTGTCGCCGATTTTGCCGAAGCGTTGCTTCACCTAAACGGCATCCCGTTCCAGGGTATTGATGCAAACCATCAGGAAGTGCTCTTGACACGACGAGCACGCGGTGGTGAGAGATTTCGCCTGGACATTCAAGCGTATTGCGGTCGCGGCAGCGAGCGACCGTCGCTTTCCACTGCGTTCGTTGCCACTCTCCATGTCGAGGCAAAGAGCGTATACGAAGGCTTACGAGCCTTGAAAGATTTCCATGACACGCTCCAGCGAGATTCCCGTGATGTGGTGGAGGTCCGTGACCACATTGAAGCCATTCTTGACCTCTTCAAAGGGATACCACCGAACAGTCCCCACTTCGACGAAGCACTTCAGAGGGCAGACTCGCTCGTGCGACGTACGGCGCATACAGTACCGAGCCGTGAGCGTCTCCATCTCATCGCGCATTCTCACATTGACGTGGTGTGGCTCTGGACACTGAAGGAGGTAAAGCGAAAATGTGCTCGCACGTTTTCAACGGTTCTCCGGTTGATGGACGAATTTCCTGAGTTCACCTTTGCTCAGTCGCAGGCTCTGCTTTACCAATACACCAAAGAGAAATACCCCGAACTCTACAAACAGATCAAACGCTTTATCAAGCAAGGGCGATGGCAACCCGTCGGCGCAATGTGGGTCGAGCCGGACTGCAACCTCGCAAACGGCGAATCGCTCGTGCGGCATATTCTTTACGGCAAGCGCTTCTTTCGAGAGGAGTTCGGCATCGACGCGAGGGAAATATGGTTGCCCGATACGTTCGGCTACAGTTGGGCGCTTCCCCAGATTATGAACAAGACCGGCATCAAGTATTTCTTTACAACCAAACTGACCTGGAACGATACCACACGATTCCCGCACACAACATTTTGGTGGGAAGGGATTGACGGTTCGCGCGTCCTGGCACATCTTCCGCCCGTCGGGCTTGAGGGAACAATCGCAGCAGCGCATCTCCTCAAGAGCTTGAAGGAGCATCGTGAGAGGAGTGCAACCACACACGTCCTTCAAACATTCGGCTATGGCGATGGCGGCGGCGGCCCCACCCGCGAGCAGGTCCACGCTGCACGGTCGCTCCGTGCGGTGCTGCCCGCAGTGACTCTGTCCGGTGTGCGCACGTTTTTCGATGCAATTGAACCTTCTCGGGAGCTGCCGGTCTGGAAAGACGAACTCTACCTGGAAATGCACCGCGGAACCTATACCACACACGGATGGGTGAAGAAAGCAAACCGCAATGCAGAACGCTTGTTGTATGAAACAGAATTGCTTTCTTCGCTTGCCATGCTGGCTGGAGAATCCTATCCGCAAGACGAAATCGAGACGGCTTGGAAAATTCTCCTGTTGAACCAATTCCATGATATTGTTCCCGGAACGGCAATTGCTGATGCGTACGCAGATGTCCGTCGAGATTTCATCGCTTTGGAAAAAACCTGCTCGGCTTTGCGTGAGCGTGCGCTCGACTGCTTTGTTCAACGGCAGTCGGCACGAGCGAAAGCGAACCAATGGAGCTTCGTCATTTTCAACTCGTTGAGTTTCCCACGCTCCGAGTATGTACACCTGACATGTGCAACGCATGCAAAGCGATTCATCGTCCTGAATGACAGTGGAAAGCCAATCCCTCACCAGGTTGTGACTCGCAAGAAGGGGAGTGTAAGCCTGCTCTGCTTTATCGAAGCCATTCCCCCACTGTCGTTTGCTCAGCTTCATGTCCACGCGTTGAGCGGAGCAAGCAGCGGCGCCCGCATAGCTCAATGGCGAACGCGTCGATTGAACACTCCCTTTTTCCGGATTCGCTTCGGCAAGGACGGCACCATCACTTCATTGTTCGATAAGCAGTTGCAGCGCGAGCTTATTGCACCGGGAGAGAAAGCGAACGAGTTTCAGACATTCAAGGACACTCCACGACAATGGGACGCGTGGGAGATTGCTCCGGACTTCGAGCGGCACCGCATGCGTGTGTTTTCGTGTGTTCGGGCGGAGGTTGTCGAGTTGGGTCCTCTGCGCTCGACCGTCCGGCTGATGTTTACTGCGCCAAGCGGCTCTTCCATCATCCAAGACGTTGCTTTCTACCATGCGGTGCGCCGTATTGATTTTATCACGAAGGTGGAATGGCACGAGGAGCGAACGCTGCTCAAAGTTGCATTCCCGTTTGCCGTCAAGACAGATATTGCAACCTATGAGACCCAGTTCGGTGCCATAGCACGGCCCACTATTCCCCGAACGCCCGCAGAGAAGGCAAAATACGAAGTGCCCGCGCAGCAATGGGCAGATATGTCGGAAGAGAAATTCGGTGTGAGTTTGTTGAACGATTGCAAGTATGGGTATGATGCAAAAGGACACGTACTTCGGCTGAGTTTGATCCGTTCTCCTCATTTTCCACACCCACAAGAGCCATGGTGGCTCACGGACGACGCTGTAACGGACCAAGGTACACATCATTTCACCTACTCGCTATTGCCCCATGAAGGTGATTGGCGCGCCGGAGAGACGACTCAACAAGCACGAGCGTTGAATCATCCGCTGATTGTCATCGAAGGAATCTTGAAACGCGCGGTGCCGGCTCTCGTCTCACTCTCACGGCGTAACATCATGGTCGACAGCATCAAGAAGGCAGAGGATGATGATGACCTCGTTCTACGCCTGCATGAAGCACACGGAAGGAACACCCGAGCAACATTGACCTTCGCTGCGCCCTTACAAACGATCGAGGAAACGGACATGCTCGAGAGTAAGTCAGTGAGGCTCGCATCGCGAGTCTCGCAAGTCCCATTGCACTTTCGGCCCTTTGAAATCAAGACACTGAAAATGAAGCGATCATGAGAACTATGCTATCCCGTTCGAAGGAACGTCCATGCTGAAACGAGGGCTCATCGTATCGTGTCAAGCGGAGGAAGGGAGTCCCTTCAATGCGCCACCGTTCATTGTCGCTTTCGCCAAAGCGGCAGAGTTGGGCGGAGCAATTGCCGTACGTATCTGCGGTATCGAAAACATCAAAGTCGTTCGGCAACAGGTTGTGCTGCCGATCATCGGCATCACAAAGGGCACCTACCCGGACGGCAGGGTGCTCATCACGCCGACGATCGAGGATGCAGCAGCAATCATCGCGGCCGGAGCCGATTGTGTTGCGCTCGATGCAACACATCGCCATCGGGCCAATGGCATGACCGGCACGGCAATGGTTGAAGGGGTCAAGAAGCATCTCGCTGCTCCTCTGATGGCAGATGTGGCAACCCTTGCTGAGGGATTGGATGCAGCGAGAGCAGGTGCCGATTGGATCGGGACGACGCTTTCCGGTTACACTGCGGAGACACAACAACAAGACATGAGCATGCCCAACCTCATGCTCGTCGCCGATCTTGCTCGGCGTCTGCCCAACCAAGTCATCGCCGAGGGGAGAATTTGGACGCCGGAACAAGCGCAGGAGGCGTTGAGGCTAGGAGCGCTTGCCGTTGTCGTAGGAACAGCTATCACGCGTCCGGTGGAAATTGTCAAGCGGTATGTCCGCTCAATGTAGAGCGATTGGCCGGCATCACTCATTCCGCTCGTGCGCGTTGGAACGCCAACCCTGCGGCGCCAAGAAGTGCTCCATCACGAAGTGCCGAGAGAACGAGTTCGGTTGATGCGGCGGCAGTTTTCATCGCTCGTGCGTGAGCGGTCTCGCGCATCGGGTTCAAGTACATGTCGCCAAGCGCCAGCAGACTCCCACTCAGAATAATCCGTTCCGGATTAAACGCATTGATCAGCCCGGCGAGCGCAACACCGAAAAGGCTTCCCGCCTGTACGATCAGTTCGGCTGCGCGGCGGTTGCCATTCCTCGCAGCATCACCTAAAATCTCCGCTGTCACGTTCTCCGGGGAAACGCCCGCAATGACAAGTGTTCCGGCACCCATGGCTTCACTTGCTAGACGTGCGAGGCCCGAGCCCGACGCATACAGCTCCACACAGCCGCGATTGCCGCACGAGCATTGCACCCCGTTGTGATCAATGCTGAGGTGACCGAGTTCGGCGGCGGCATGTGCTGCCCCGCGTATCACCTCATCGTGCATAACGATACCGCCGCCAATGCCCGTCCCGAGAACGAGAACGATAAAATCGGAGCAGTCTCTCCCCTCGCCGAACAGATGCTCGGCTACCGCAGCGCAGTTGCCGTCATTGTCCACAACGACGGGAAGGTGCATCTCACGTTCCAGGAGATCCCGCAGAGGAAGGTCGTCCCAGCCGGGAAGCAACGCAGTCGAATCAACGACATGTCCCCGTACAAAATCCACGCGCCCACCCGTGCTCACACCGATACCGTTCACGAAACGCTCGGAGGCGCCGGCATGGGCATGTACTTCGCGAAGAAGGTGAACCATCTGTCTCAAGATCTCCTGCCCGTTTGCCGGCGTGGGGACACTCTTGCGGACAAGGACCGAGCCGCACTCATCGACAAGTGCAGCGCGCAAATTCGTTCCGCCCAAATCAACTGCCAACACACTACCGGTACACTGCTTGCGTGTCCGCCGTGGAATCGAGGGTTTGATGCGATACTCTCCTTTGGTAAAATGATAGATGTCGTCGTAGAATTCACGCTCCAGCGGATTCTCATGGTGTTGCATTCGTTCCAGGGAACCGACGCCGTGAAAATGCGCGCAGGCCGCCTTGGTCATATACCCGTATGTCACCCCACCGTTCAAATAGTCTCGAAACCGTGAGTGCCTTTCGTCCTGGATTTTGATCGGCTCATTCAATTCGAGATAGTACTCCATCTCGATACCCGCGCCTCGTTTACGCGCGGCACGAGCGGCATCCTCTACACCGTGAATCTTCTCGTAGAACATGTAGTTTGGCTGCAAGAAGGCAAGGTCAAAATAGTAGTCCCGGTAATGCTCTAACAAATGGAGATTGTATCTGCTCCAGAACGGAATCCAGAGGAACTTGAGGTTGTGGGAACGAATGTGCCGGCGCAGTTCTTTCAACAACCAGTGGTCATCTACATCCCAGCCGCGAAATACCGTCTCGAACATCCAGTAGACACCGAGCAAATGTACATGTTTGACCGAGAGCGCCGCAAAGCGTTCGACGATCCGGTCCACAAACCATGTCGAGGCGGCAAGGCGCTGTTCGCTCGCCCTTGTCAGATTCTGATTCTTGATCGAAAAATTCAGGTTCCTCCCGCCGCCGACCCCGAAGCGCTCCTGTGAAATATGTGGATACGGCAACATCAGGACAACATTCCGCTTCGTCCCATAGGGGTGACGGATTTCTTGTGAGAGTTGATCAATGGTCGTATCGAGTGTCTGGACCGCTCCGGAGGGACCAAGAAAGAACTCAAGCAATTCCTCCCAGTCATCCTTGGTTGCAGGCTGTGGCGACACCATCGAAAAAAAATCTCCCTCTCCCGACATCGTGGTACCGAGATTGACATCGGCACAAAAGTCATTCCCCGATGCGGCTTTCACATTCAAGAAGAGAAACGAATCAAAGAGCCAATCATCGGGTTTATTGGTGTGATCGAAATGCGCTACGTAGTATCGCAACTCATCACTGCGCCATGGCGTTTTGGCATTCCCGTACATGAGCATCAGATGACGGAGGAAGTTGAATTCCTTGAGGCGTTGTGGGAAGTATGGCATAGAGTTATCGTAGGGAAAAGAGTATCGCAAATAGCATTATTGATGTTTCGAGACAAGGGCAATGGCATGCTCGGCGGGACTGTAGTGTTCTGTTTCCGTGCGAAGCAGCGAGAGCACCTGCTCTTTGCTGACTAAGCCGCTCAGATCCACAATCCTTCCCGAGACAATCACAAAGACATCCGGCTGTAATCCTCCGGCGTCTCCATACATGGTCAGCTCTTCGATCAGTCCGCTCAAGCCTGCGGCGAGATTGGATATGGTGCCTGCGTGTACTCGACCATTGTTTAGTTTCAAGCGAACCACGCCTTCTCTATCAATCACCCGTACAGGAGTCACGGGTGATTTGACAAGGCCGAACAGCCGCGCCTCGATCGTCGTTGCTTGAAACACCTTGAGAAATTCTGTTTCACCAACGAGGCGTACCCCATCGTTCTCGGCACTACAAGATGTTGCGGCGATCGCTCGCAACTGATCGTGCGACAGGGCATTGATCTTCGCCGAGCCTCGCCGCATCTCCGGGGAGCCGCTCGCCGTTGCAATCAACCGTTTCTGCCGTGTATCAACTTCGACGCGCACCTCGATGGTCTCTGCCGATGCGCCCATACGCAGAACCGATTGCATCGCTTCGTTGCGTATATTCACGATGTCCGCATCGGAAGGGTTGAGGACGCTTCGTTCGATGGTGTCTTGAATCATTCCGAGGGCAACACCGATTGCCGAGATCACCTCTGCATCGTGGGCGATGAGATGTTCCATGCCCAAGCGCTGCGCGGTGTAGGGAACGATCGCTTCTGCCCCTCCGCCACCTCCCACCAGGGCAAGCAGACGCGGGTCGAGACGATATTCTTCGATGAAGCTCTGCACAACGTCTATCACCTTCGTTGTTGCAAGGCGGAGAATCTCGTCGGACAGTTTCTCGGGAGTTGTCTGCAGTTGTCCAGCAAGCCATGTCGAGACTGCGGCCAATGCCGAAGTGTTGGCAACGCCGTACTGTTTCACGAGACCAAGCACATTGGCGGCTTCCGTTGTCGTGAACGTGAGGCTCGGATCAGCTTCATCTGTTGTTGCAAGAGCCAGGTAATCGGATGGATCACCGCGTTTCGGTTGAATACAGAGAAGCTTTGTCGGTATGCATTCGCCCGCAGTGGCAAAGGACGGATAGTGAAGCCCTGCGATATGCGCGCTGCGGGGACCGACATCCGTGATGCGCCGACCCTTGCATCGCGGCATCGAACCTCCGCCGATTCCCACGGTGCGCACATCGAGCGTGCGCACATAGAGGCGGTGACCGCCGACTTCTCCGGAGCGGACAGTGGGCCTTCCGTTCTTGATGACAGAGATATCCGTACTGGTTCCTCCCACCTCGAGGAACAGACCGTCGGAGATTTTGGCATACATCAAAGCGGCAGCAACGCCTGCCGCCGGGCCCGAGAGCATCGTGAGGATCGGACGGCGGCGCATTTCGTTGATATCCATAATCCCACCGTCGCTTCGCATGATCATCAAGGGTGCGGTAATGCCGCTATCGCGCACTGCGCGCTCGGTCATCGTTGCAGTCTCGAGCATCTTCGGCATCATGCTGGCGTTGATGACTGCCGTACGTGTTCGGACTTTCAATCCGTACAGTTGCGAGATCTCGGATGCCGACGTTGCAAGGTAGCCCGCTGCGCGAATGACCTCGACAACTTTCTGCTCATGTTCCGGATGGTCCACACCGAACGCCTCGCTGGCAACAAAGACTTCGGCACCCTCATCTACCAACTCCGCCATTGCTCGGCGGATGGAGGTCTCATGCATGGCGGTTCGAGTATCGAGAAACCGATGCCGCGTCGTGAGAAATCGCCCCGGAGCGAGTTCGAGATGGCTGATATTGGTATGCCGTCGTGCGATCACGCGTTCGCTCCCCTGCCCCATACCGACGATGCCGACTGTTGCCACATCGCCTTCGAGCAAGGCATTCGTTGCTTGCGTCGTACTGTGGGCAATGAGAACAACTTCCTGAGGCGCGATATGGGCATCCTGTAGAAGCTTGTGCATCGCCTCGACGACGCCTCGTGCAACACCCTCACGCGCCGTGTGCGTTGTCGGCACCATCGCCTTTCCGCTGAGGGTCAGCGTATCGGCCTCGATCGCAACCGCATGAGTGAACGTCCCACCGACATCAATGCCTATTTTGATTTTGCGCGCCATATCAGAAGAATCTCACACCGGCAACCGCCAATCCCAACGCCGCCGCTGCCCACGCGTAGGGCAGCGTACGCCACATGAGAGTTGTGACATCCAGACGCACTTCGTTGGCGATCCAGACGTTCGCCGTATTCGTCGGATCGCTCACGCCCTGAATCGTTCCAAGGGACATGAGTATTCCCATCACCGCTCCCGCAGGAACGCCTGTTGCCAAGAGAATGCCCCCTACACCGTATCCCAACCCCCACACATTCAAGGGACCTCGGTAGAGTGCCAGCGGTCCGAGTACCGTAAAAATGAGAACATAGGTGATGATCGAATGCGGCACAATGGTTTCGAGGAGCGGCTTCATATCGGCCAACACGGGCCATACAATGTTCGAACCCGTGTGCGCGTCATGCCAATACTTCCCCGGACCGACGGGTGTTGGTCCCAAAATCGCGCTCAGTAACATACCGATGCCCATCATGAGAACGATGGCAGGAATAACACTCGCACTCCCTTCGATGATCGCGCGTGAAGTCATGTTGAGAATGCCGCGGCGATAGGTCGCAAGAACTCCGTACGCAAGTCCCAGCAGGAATGCTGCAACGAACGGCAGATCGAACACCAGAATCAACAAGAGGGGAACGATGGGGATGAGGTAGGCGTACCAGCGTACAGAGGGCTGGTTGCGCCGCGGACGCAGAATGTCGAGAACGATGAACGCTATGAGTATGACGCCGCCGCTCCCAATGACCCAGCGAATCGCGGCAGGGAGCACTCCTTTCTCAACGCCGGCAAGCGCGTAGCGCGCAAGCAGGATGATACCGGCGCTTGCACTGAGCAACAGGAGACTGCTTACAAGCATACGTTGCCCCGACTTCATCACGCGCGTGCGCCAGAGTTCCACAGTTATGAACGCCACACACGCGAGCGCGACAACACCAAACACAGAAAGCGCGTACGACGACACAACGTCACTCTCCAAGCCGAGAACCGTCTTGTACACCACCCAATTCCCTGCATTCAACAATCCGCCGAGACTGATCCCAAACAAGACCAGCCCCGCGCTGATGTATTCCCGCACCCCGATGGATGCGAGAATCGGCAGCACGATGGTTCCGACCATAATGACGGCTCCGAGTCCCCCGATGGTTGTGAAGAGGAGGGTGATAATGGCAAGCATGATGATGGCGACAACAAGCGGGTTGTCGCCTGCCAACTCTGCCCCTCGACGCACAAAGCTTTCCGCGACGCCGGCTTTTTGCATCAGCACACTCACCATGCCGCCAAACATCGAAATCACCATCGGGTCGGCAAGGCGCACTGCACCGTCGGCAATGACGGCACGGAGAAGATCGTCAACCGTTAGGGCACCGGCAACTATTTCGATGATGATGATGCCGATTGCCATCAAGGGCAGGGCGAGCATGGCAGGCAGTGTGCGCAAGAACATCAGCACCGCTGCCACGAGAAAGAGAATGAGGATGAGGAGCGATATGGTCATGCGGTCGTCAGAGTGATGCACCGAGAGTTTTGAGAACGTTTCTCAATTCGACGCCGTCAATCTGCCGCGGCGAAACACCTTGCCTCAGCGACAGAGCAGAGGCAACCGCCGCGGCTTCACCCATCGCCCGGCAATTCGATTGAATGCGAATCGAGCTTTGCGCTTCGAAGGAGGCTGAGAGACAGCGCCCTGCGACAAGCAGGTTCTCTACGCCCAGTGGTACAAGCGCGCGATACGGTACTTCGTGAAATGTTCCCGGCGGTAATTTTTTGAGTTTCAGTTTGTCTTCTTGTTTATCACGATGAATATCCAGCGGATAGCAATTACGGCAAATGGCATCATCGAATTTTTTTCCGGAGAGCACATCATCGGTAGTAATGGTGTACTCACCGCGAATGCGACGGGATTCGCGCACGCCGACCATGGGGGCGGTGAAGACAAGGTATGCGTTTTCGCAGCCGGGCAAATACCGGCGACAGAAATTGAGATAGCGCTGGGTGATTGCGCGCGACTTGATCACCGCCTGCGTGAGGTGAAATGGATTTGTCCCGTCGACATTGTCGCTGATACGAGGACAGTTGAACGCCAGCTCGCCTGGCCTGCCAGCCATACTGAAGACTTGAAAATAATTGCCGTCGCTTTCGTTTAGCACGCCATCAGCAACAGCCCGGCGAAAAAGGGGTTCGAGCGTCCAGCCCGTTCCCCACACCATGGCAGTATGAATGAGCGGGATATCCGACCCTTCTGCCGATTCCATCACGTCGTGCTTTCCCAGCGATTTCAGAAACTCAGCGAGTCGGTGTAGATCAATATTGCCGAGATGAAAACGGACGGAGAACGGCTGATTCTTGCCGCCATTGTCCTCACCGCTTTCGAACGGAACGCCGGCAAGGGCGGCAACATCGGCATCGCCCGTGCAATCTATGGTGCGCCGTGCGAGAATCGCCGAGCGTCCCGCCTTGTTCGCGACAACAATCCCTTTTGCCACGCCGGCATCCACAATGACGTCTTCACACAGAGTGAAATAGAGCAATTCCGCACCCGCTTCGATGTTCATCTGTTCGAGCAGATGCTTAAGTGCTTCGGGATTGAACCAGCCTCGATTGCCGTCCTTCCACACACCGCTTTGGCGCGCCGTGTTCATTCGGTTATTGATTTCGCTGTCGATCCCTGCGTTGAGAGGCACAGCATCAATTTGGTTGGGCATCATCGGCGTTACCAGGGCGCCCGTTTGCGTGCCGCCGAGAAAGCCGAATTGCTCGACTACCAGAGTGCGCATTCCCTGTCGCGCCGCTGCGATCCCGGCAACCGCGCCTGCCGAGCCTCCTCCAACGACCAGAATATCAACCTCGCGCAGAGTTGGAACTGATTGCGATGCGACTTGTTCTGATGTCATCATAATGAATTGTAGGTCATTACTTCCATGCTCCTGAGAACAATCCCCGCTCAAGATATTTCTGCAATGTCACGAACACAACGAGCACGGGCACAACCGCAAGAACTGCACCCGCGGCTACGTAGCGATAGTTGTCGGCAAAGGCTCCAATCATATAGCTCAAGCCGACCTGCAGGGTGTACTGTTGTTGGCTCTTGAGCACGACGAGGGGCCAGAGAAAATCACCCCACGTCCCGATAAACGTAAAGAGAATAAGGGTAGCAAGCGAGGGCTTCGTCATCGGCAGCATGACGTTCCACCACAGGCGAAAGGGGGATGCTCCATCCATCACGCCTGCTTCCTCGATTTCTCGCGGGATCGCGAGAAACGCTTGGCGCATCATGAAAATGGCAAAGCCTTCGACTGCAAAGGGCAACACGACCCCCGCAAGGGTATCGGCAAGGCGCATGTTGAGAACCGTGGTGTAGAGCGGAATGATGATCACCTCTTTGGGGATCATCATGGCTGCAAGGACGAGAATGAAGAATGCCGCGCGGCCGCGAAAGTTGTAACGCGCAAGGGCGAATCCCGCGAGCGACCCTGCTCCAACGTTCAGCACAATACTTGCGCTCACCACGATGAGACTGTTGATGAGGTATATCCCAAACGGAATGCTGTTCCACACGCCGACATAATTGTCGGTGGTAAGTTTCTCAGGAATGAGCGTTGGGGGAAACCTGAACAACTCCTCGCCTTCTTTCAGAGATGTACTGAGAAGCCAGAGGAATGGAGCAAGAGCAATGACGACGCTCGCCATCAGGAGAATACGGACGGCTACTTGGCTTGGTCGCCAGGATATCGTCTTTGACCTTATGTGCATCTGGTTTCTTTCTCCGCGTCTCGATGTTCGTCGGTGGATGATGGTTGCTAAGCGACGTCTTGTCGCTCCATGAGTCGGATCTGCATGAACGAAAACGTCAACGTCAATGCAAACACAACCACCGCAATCGTCGAACCGTACCCGATATCGAACTGCTCAAACGCTTGACTATACAAATAGGTAACGAGTGTTTTGTTCGCAGTTGCCTGGCCGGGAATAAGAATGTAAATCTCTGTAAACAACTTAATGGCAGCCGTAGCCGAGATAACAAACACAAACGTGAGCGTGGGACGCAACAGGGGAATCAGAATGTACACGGCTTGACGCACCGGGCCTGCGCCATCGAGCAAACTTGCCTCTTCCACTTCGCGAGGGAGAACGGCGAGTCCGGCGAGGAAAATGACCATGTAATATCCCGCGCCGCGCCACAGCGTAACAAGCATGACGCTGACAATGTTTGTCGGATACTCTGTCAGCCAATGGATGGGCTGGATGCCGACCAGTGAGAGCAGATAATTGAGCACCCCGGTGTCTTCTGCAAAGATCCAGCGCCAGATGATCCCGGCGATCACGACAGGCGTAACGACAGGAAGAAAGAACATCGTGCGAAACAATTTCTGTCCGCGCCGGAGTTGTCGCACCATCAATGCAAGCGAAAGCGACACGACCATCATCACCGGCGTCACGAGAATAAAGAGCAGGGAGTTTGCGAAGGTCCACCAAAAATCCGAATCGGACAGCAAGCGTGACACATTTGCCCACCCGACAAACGTGCTCGGCTGAAACACGTTGTAGTGCAGAGTGCTGTAGTAAAAAATCTGTACTGTCGGCAAGAAGATGAAGAGCAGGAGAAAAATCAGAGCCGGCAGAACAAACACATATGGGATCATCATACCTATGACTGATGTTTCGCAACCATGTTATTGAACCCTTTTGCCAAGGGCATCCCTTCGGGACAGGGTTCACATTTACGTTTCGATTCTTTGTCGGGGCTTCGTCCCGACCTATTCGCATTTTGACGCCTTCGGCGTCAGCACTCTCGAATTCGTCCAGTCGTTATGCCCAATGGTGCCAACATAGAGCTGTCCCTGAAAGGGTTCAATGATGTTTTCGCTGAGAGTCGTTGTGCTCGCCTTGTGTAACGTCAGCTATGATTATTCCCTCCGGAATGCTGTTTCTTGACGACTAAGTATTTCATCCCACGCCGTTGCCGCTGCGTCGAGGGCTTGCCGGGTAGTCATCGTCCCAAGGCAAGCTTTCTGAATCGCCTCGCCGAAGATCTCTCGCAACCGAACGGCATACGGATGCCGGGTGTACATGCCGAGCGTGTATGCTCGAGGGAGCGCCTTTGCCCCGATGATGCGCGCACGGCTTTCCACGCTCCCCTCATCTACGGCAAAAAAGGAATCCGCAAGTGCCTCCACAACCGACGGATAGGTCGGCGTGATTTTGCTGAACCGGAGTTGATTGCGCGCGCTCAAGACGAACATGGCAAATGCCGCAGCCTCTTTTTTATGGGTACTCGACGAAAGAATCGAGAGCGCCATGATGGCAAGTTCCTGTTTGCCCGTCGCGCCCACGGGGACCGGTGCAATCGCTGTCTGCGCATAGATGTTCGGAGCGTTTGCCTTGACTCGCTCGAGAAAGACCGGACCCGTCAGCACCATCGCGACCTGTCCCGCTTGGTATTGCTCGATGATGCTCGTGCCCCTGTTGATGATGGATTCGCGCTGGAGATAGCCGTTTCGGTATAGATCCACCCATTGGCTCACCAACTCAACACCGCGCGGCGAATTGAATGTTGCCCTGTGCAAGGCGGAATCGGTCATTGCCACTCCTTCCGATTCCAGCATGATGGGAAGATAGCTGTCCCGACCTATATTCCAGAACAACGCGAATTTTCTCGTCCGGTTTTTGTATTGCCTGACGAACCTGACCAGGTCGCTGAACGTCGTAGGAATGTCGCGTTCTGTAAAGCCTGCCTCTCGCAACAACCGTGTGTTATAAATCAGCGCGTAGGTATCGAGATACCACGGGAGCGCAACAAGGGCTCCGCCGTGCGTACACGATGCGAGAGCGTTTGGGAAGAATCGGCTGAGCGAATCGGGAGGAAGCACTGTTGCGATATCTTCCAACGCACCCATAGCTGCAAAGCGCGAAAGAAAGTCTGTGGAGAGATTCACTACGTCGGGGGCTTGGTTCGCCGCCGCGGCGGCGAGGAGTTTTTGTATCGCTGCGTCGTATGGAATATCAACCCACGCGATGCGAATATCGGGGTGTTCTCTCTCGTACTCCTCGATGAGTGACGTGAAATACTCGTCGAAAGTCGGTGTGAGCTGGAGAGTCCAGAACTCGATCGTCGTGCGTTGGTCGGGCCGACTGCAGGAAACCAGGAGCAGTGGCAGCGCCAGCACGCAGTAAGCAAAATGCCGTAAGCGAAATCCGAGAAGCTGCTTCATGGGAAGGGTAGTCAGAAGTCAACGCTCAATCCTGCACGGAGGTCAATCAGCTGAAGTGTGCTGACACTTTCGATGTCCAGCGCGAGAGTGGGCCAGAGCTCTCCGACAATAAGCTTGTAGCGAGCGCCAAGGTTCAGCGAGAGGGGCTCGAAGAGCCGCAAGCCGAGATCAAGCCCGGCATTGAATCCTGCAGACCAGTCTTCTTGCTTCAGGGAGGGAACACTGAGTATCGCTGCCGTACGCGCGCCGCGTGCTGTCTGAACTTTCAGGGTGTCGTAGTATTCGTTCCGTTTGAAGAGCCAGTAGTGAAGCCCCATGCCGAACCCAATATTGACGACCAAGGGATCAAGACGGAAGAGTTCGTACCGCGCTTGAACATAGGCACCGGCAATCTCCAGCGACATCGTCAGGCGAGGGATCGGGATTCGATAAAATGTTTCCTGTGGCACTCCATTCACCGTATCCGTAACGGGCCTGTTGATGGAGAGCCCATCAGCCATTTTAGTGAATTTCATGTACTCCACGGCGCCGCCCCATTGCGGCTTTCCTCGGTGCAAATAGAAGAATGCCGATCCACCCGGCGCAGACACGAATCTCTTTGAGAGCGTACCGACGGGAGAATACAGAGAGCCGTTGACACCGATAGAGATATCAGCGTTCTGCGCAACAGCCGTTGCCGCGCCAAGAACGAGAAGAACGCTGAGTCGGAGCACAGATGTCATAGTCAATACAAGAAACTCAAACCGAATGAAAGAGAGAGAGAGCTTTTGATCGGGAATTGTTCATAGCCGGGCGTCTTGAACACCGACGTGAAGCGCGCTTGTGTCGAAAGCGCGAGGGCATTGAAAACTCTATAGGATAAATCCAGACCACCGGCCACGGCGAAAGGATTCCCCTTCTTATCGGGAGCGAAGTTGCGGAACGTGTATTCGAATGTATAGCCCGCACTCTCGAAACGCTTGCGCCATCGCTCATCTACATAGAGCGAACGCGTGTAGAATAAGACTCCCCCGCCGATGGAGGGCCGCACCCAGAGTCGTTCGGAGGGTTGCCAATCATAGCTCACGGCGATCATCAGCGGGATAACTTCCATGTACTGCACGGGCGTGAGAACCGCCTTCAGGGTATCGGCAAGCGTGTCAATACGAACATTGCCTGCATAGCGTTCATTCCAGAATCGCCAATTCCATCGTTCGAGAGCAGAGTCTTGTTTGATAGTGCTGAACCGCTCGTAACCGAGGTAGAGGTTCACGCCGATGCTCTCGACTACGGTAAGGTGGGCTTGTACGCCGCCGCCAAAACCGCGCACGGTAGAAAAGCCCGACTGGCGGGACAGGGCTGTAGAATAACTTCCGTATGCGGTCACCGAGCGGAGTTGAGCAAGCGCAGTTGAAAGACAACACATGGAGGCTATGACGAGCAATCGCCGCATCTTCATTTCATCTCAAGAGAAACCGTGAAACGAATGATCTTGCCGAGACGGCCGTAATCCGAGAAAGCAAAATCAGCGCTGACCGGCAAGGAAGCTTGCGGCAGCAATCCTGCACCAAGCGTATACGTCTCTTCGTCGTAGAAGAACTTGTAACCGCCGCGCAAGACAAGCGCATTCATCCAAGAAAGCTCTACGCCAACATTGATGCGTTCATTTGCGTCGGTCGGGTGTGATGCATCAACCATCCCTGTCAGGCGTACGTCCGGCTCGTTGATAACCTCGACGGCCGTTCCGAGCCGCAAGGTGGACGGCATTTTGAATTGGTCGGAAATGTACTGTGTTTCCGTACCAAAATGCTGTATCGTTGCCGCAACGCGCCATGACCCCAGACCGGTATAGTACAGAACCCCACCATCGAAGAGAATATTGCCGGCAGTGTAGGTATCAATCCGCTCGCGCACCGATTTGAGCGTTACACCGAAAGCAAACTGGTCTGTCAATCGCCTTGCGTAAGACACGCCGAACGCCAACGCATCCGCTTTGAACTCGCCGAGGAGTTCGTAGACGCGATTACCGGAAACGAATTGCGTTCGCGGCATCGAACCGAAATCAAAGAGGATTGCATTGACGGCAAAGACACCGGCTTCGGAGTTGTACGCGTAGGAAGCGCCGTAATGCTTCGTATCGGCAAGCCACGTTGCATACGAAAACGATGCCGCATGCGTCTTATCTTGCCATCCCAGTGCGGCAGGATTTGTGAAGACTGCATCCGACCGAACATCGGACAGCGCTACGCCGGCTTCGGCAAGGGCGGCACTGCGAGCGGAGACCGGAACCTCGAGGAACACAAATCCTGCCTGCCCCACTTTCTTGAACTCTTGCGCGTAGAGCGGTGCGACAACGATGAGCACTATGACTAACGGCTTGATCATCTGACAAATGCAAATTTTCCGATTCGTGTCCCTTGCGGCGATTCGACATGGAAGAGATAGATGCCGCTTTCAATGAAACCGCCGTAGTCGGTAATGGGATTCCATGAATAGAGTCCGCCATAGCGTTCGGGAACGGGAATCGTTGCAAGAAGATCTCCCCGAATGGAATAGATCCGAATCGTGCATGGGTTCGGGAGGTTCACGAACTGCACGCCCTGGGAGAGTGTGCTGGGGTTCGGAACGATGAGGACATCTTTCGCATTGGCACTTGCTTCCAGAGTTGCACGAAACGGCGAGGGATCACCGCTGCTTGGAACGCGATTGGCAAAGATTGATGACTCACACGGCAAGACACGCGTCGAACGACTGTCGGGATGAATGGCACTTGGGTTGACGGACCAGGAGGAGCGCCCGGTGTCGAATGCGGTGAGTGCGTAATAGTACAACGTGGAAACCGTCACTGTCGAATCAACGAATGTATATTTCCCTGTTGCTCCGTTGTAATACTGCGGATCGCCTTTTGCAACAGTCGCTACGGTATCCCATGGTCCGATCGGCAGATAGGTGGAACGATAGACGCGATATCCTGCAAGGTCACGAATGCCATCATCAGGGTCGGGAACTGCCTCCGATTCGTTTCCCCATTGGATGACGTTGGCAACCTTCCGTTCAGCGCCGCGGAAAAAGTCCACTGAAAATCGCGGGGCAGGTGGCGGATCGGGGTGATTGAGTCCGTATCCTGCAAGGTACTGGTCGTAGGTGAATTTGGCTTTGTCGGCAGTGGCGAAGAAAATGTTAGCACCTTGTCCCGGCGCAGTACCACTGAAGCGGCTTTGGGGAGTCGAGGGGATGACAGCATATCGGTAGTCAGCACCGTCAACGATCTCTGCGACGGCAACGACAACCGAATCGCCGGGAGGAATGGTCCAGGGACCGAGAGACATCATTGACCAGAGCCGCGCCCGGCGCATGAAAACAGTATCTGCCGAATTGGCAACGAAGTTTGAGGCGAGCGCAGGATTCGCCAAGACTGCATACTTCGCTTCGTTTGTCCCGGGAATGCCGGTGAACGGTCCGCTCAAATCAATCGAACTGCTTGCAGCCGACCATCCAAATTTGTTGACACGTGTGGGCTGTCCGGTTGAATCGGGAGTGGCATACAAGAGTCGCACGCCCACAATACCGGGGGCGAGCCATTCACCGCCGGCAACGCCGTTGACCAGAGGACCTTGCTGTGACGCAAACATGAAACTCTCATCCGCAGGAGTATCGCGATAATCGCCGGAGCGTCCCCAAATCATACGACGCGAAGGGTCGTAGAAAAAGAATGTATTTCGTGCACCGGGCGGCAGCGCGGGGAAGAGAATGCTCCATGCACGAGAGTTTACATGCAGCGCATAGTTGAGCAACACATAGAAACCAAACAACGTATCCGGGACCGTGCGTCCAGCCGCGCGTAATTCGGGTGAGATGTTCCTGAAGCGATACTCATAGATGATGTAATTTTCGTCGCGGCGCGAGCCGCTCCACTGGTGCATTTCGCGTGTCACGCGCAGCGGCAACTGGCGTTCGCGATCGTCAAGGTTGGTGTAGTTGAGATTGTATTCCCACTGTGTCTCGATAACCTCTTCGCCCTCGCGAGGATTCGACTGCAGCCCGTAGTTTGCACCATTTCTGTACTTGTGGCGGTGTTTGGTGATCCGGTACTTCGCCCCGCCTTCCGCCGCGATGGTGGATGCGTTGATTGACCAATCCTCGACATTGAGAATCGTGTCGCGGGTTTTCTTGGCACCAACCCAGAACCCTCCCGTGGCAAGATGCGAGGGAGCTCCGCCAATGTTCTCGGCGATGATGGTTTCGTCGAAACCCGGCCAATCCAACCCGATCCCCCGGCGAGCCCAATTGTTGAAATTCGCGCCGATCTTTCCGTTGAACACACTCTGCCATAACATGCCGCGATTCATGATCAGGACAGGTGATTCAACTTGTGCACTGGTGTGCATCGTGACTGCAACAATCAGGACGATGAAGACAATCCGTTTCAGAATCCTACTCCCAAAGAAAAGAATACTTGACGCGGAATATTCCGATACGCGCGATAATCCGCAACGACATAACTCAGGCGCGTGGGATCGTTCCCCGGGTCCGCAACGGTAATGCCGTTTTCGATCCAGTTCGCGATGTCACTGGTGACATCCATCGGTGTGAGCCATTTGTTGTTGAAGAGATTCATGATGCGTAGTCCGGCGCTCACGCGCAAACCTGCCAGCGACAGTTCTTTCGTCAGGTTCAAATCGAAACTTGATTCAAGCGGATAGCGCCGATTGTTGATAACACCGCTGGCAACATCCTCGAACGCGGTTGCATACGTAAATGGTACGCCCGATTGCGCCGCATACGTCAGGCTGATCGTCATGCGAGACAGCACATCGGCGATCAGCCCTTCGCCGGTATTGTCAGGGACGTTGTATTGAACGAGCGCACGCACGTTATGTGTCCTGTCGCTCGAGGAGATAAACTCGTTTGCGGCAGCTCGCGTCGCGGTTGAGCGATTGTCAGGATAAATATCTTGCGCCCCAAACCTGCCGTCAAAGGTTTGGGAAAGATTGTAGCTGATACGATAAGACCAGCGCTCCTTCGCGCTTTTCTCCAATCGAACCTCGATACCGCGTGTCGAGCCGTAGCCGCGATTGGCGAAGGTAGTGTAGAAGTAGAGAGGATTGTTTTGTCGGTCGAAGCCGGCCTGCCGATTGCGACTGCCCGAATAGGAAGCGTAGCGCGCAAGATCAATTTGTTGGTTGCGATCGTTATAGTAGAGCGCAACGTCGAGCCGGAGATCGTCCGCGACAACCTGTTGTAAGCCGAATTCATAGTTGATAGTTTTCTTCGGCTCTAAGTTTGGATTTCCGCGGCCGATCCACCCGCTCTCCGTCCGTTGTGAAAGCGCTTGACTGAAGATTGGCATCGAGGCAAAGTGCCCGTACTGAATACGAAACGCAGTATTTTCCCCGATGGGAAACGAAACCCCGAACCGCGGCATCACAACGAGTTTGGTTTTCGAAGGTTCAGTCGCGGGGTTCCCCCGATTGCCCGCTCCACCTTCGCCCTGGTAGAAGGGATTGAAGACATCCAGCGGTACCTCTTCGTTGAAATTGTACGCCTCGGCTCGAATACCGATATTCATGATCATGCCGGCGAACTCCATTTTGTCCTGCACAAAGCCTGCGAGATTCCAAGGATAGGCTCGATAGTATTCTGCAAAACCTGAGCGGGTGACGTACGTGTTCGCCAAAAAGCTGGAGTTGACGCCGTTGTTGACCATGTCCCAGTACGAAAAACGAATCCCGCCTTTCAGGAGATGCGCCGAGGAAATTTGGTTCGAATAGTCGAAGTTCAGAATCCAGTTCTCCGTCCTGTTGTCCTGGTAATAGTTCGTGCTGAAATTGAACAACGGGCGGAAGTACTGGCTGTCCCACCAGATGCCGTCTTTCAAGATTTGCCCTCGTGGGTCGTTCAGGCTGTCGAGCCGATCCCTCTCGGTCGCAGTGCCGGTGAGGTATTCGTACGGGAGCTCGTACTTCTCGAGCTGATGTGCGATCGTAGCTTCGAGATAGGAGCGGTCGTTGATCGAGAACACCCAGTTGGCATTTTGCGATACCGTTTGCTCGTTGCGCACCGGATCAATCAGCACATAGTATTTGCTGGAGACGCCGGGCGGGGTGAAGGCTATACCGGACCAACGAATATCCTCCGATCCCGACCAGATCCCGCCTCGATACCGCTGATACATCCCCCCAAGCTTGATCTTGTGATTTGCCACCGGTTGGTAGGTTACGTTCAACAGATAATTCTGAAATATCTGCGTTCGTTCAGGTGTCGGTAGGCGAGTGGGGTTGCGGCGATACTCGCCCGAGAAATAGAATCGCAACGCTTCGGATTCCATGCTTAGTGGACCCCCGATTCCCCAAAGGAGCCGTGTGTACATCCCCTTGCGATAGTCATAGACACCGAGCGGGTTGTCATCGCTGGGCGTGTGATTCTTCAGCCATACGCCATATGCCCACGCGATCTCGCGATCAACGATGCTGTTATAGAGTGCTTGTGCCGCGGCAGAAGTATCACGCGCTAGGGACGCATAGCGCTGGTCCAGCGCCAACTGAACGATCATATCGTTACGCCGTGCAAACCACTTGTCAATCGTCCCCCATCGTTGCCACTCAAGGTGCGACTGGTCGTACAGATACCTGCCGTGATGGTACTGGCCGGGCGGACGAATCTCGACGCGCAGTTCGCCGTTCAATTTTGGCGTTCCCTCTTTCGTCACGACTTTGACAACACCTGCCTGTGCATTGCCGTACTCGGCAGTGAAACCACCCGAGATGAGTTGCAGTGATTGGACTGCGAGCGGGTTGACATCGTACTTGTAAGAGTTATCAGCCTTACTGTTCCCAAACGAGCCGGGAGAGCTGGTCGAAGCGTTCACCTGCGAGATGCCGTTGACTTGAAAATTGACCTCGTATGCGCTCGAGCCCCGGACGGTGAAATTTCCCTGGGGGTCACGTTGGAAACCGGAGGTCAACTCGAGTACGCCGCGCAATCCTTCCGCCGCAACTGCCGTAATCTGCTTCGCCGAGTAATCATACTCAGAGGATGTCTGGTCCTTTACGACAGCGCGCCGTTCGGCGATGACGTTCACCTCCTGCATTTCCACAGTGGATTCCCTCAGAGGAAAATCAACAACCGTTGTCCGATCGATATACACCTCCACCTCGCGCTTGGTTGTCTTCGCGTATCCTACCATTGAAACGGAGACCGAATATATGCCGGGCTGAAGTTTCAAGATACTATAGCGACCGTCCAAGTCGGTGACGGCACCAAGCCTTGTTCCTTCGATCAACACATTCGCGCCCGTCAGAGGCTCACGGGTTTTCGCGTCAGTGACGAGACCCGAGAGTTTTCCGGACTGCCCGAACATCAGAGTGTGGACAAGCACCAAGAGCACGATACAGGTAAAGCGTTTCATACGATCTGAAGAGACGAGAAACTTGATTGCGTGCAAGCGCTATCGGACAAGCATCATTTTCCGCGCGACGGAAGAGCCGTTTACCGACAAGCGAGAGAGATACATTCCCGAAGCAAGATTCCCAGCGTCGAACACTCTCACGTGCTTGCCGGCATCGAACTTACCATCGGCAAGAATCGCGACTTCTTGACCAAGAAGATCAGCGACAACAAGACGTACGGTCGCGGCTTTTGTCACAGTAAAAGCAATCGTTGTTATTGGGTTAAACGGATTGGGGAAATTCTGCTCGAGTGTGAATTGCGCGGGCAGTTCGGAGCTTTCTTTCACGTCGGTTGTTCCATATTTGAAAACGTACACCTGCTTCTGCGTTGCGTCGGGGACGTACGCAGTAAGCGCATTCGGCGCGAGAGCAACATCCGCCGGGTTGATGAGTGGTGCGCCACTCGGGACGGGATTGGGGATGCTGTTGCTCGAAGGCAGTTCGAACACTTCGTTCGCAAAGATACCGCCGCTCACATCGAAGGCTTTCACCCAACGCCTCGTCGAATCAATTCCCGCAACCCAGAGCAAGCCATTGCGATCTACGGTAATGCCATACGAGATGAATGGTCCCAAGGTCAGCAATCCGAAGGCATCTTGGACGCGCTGCCCCTGATAACCACCGGGATTTGCAATTTGCCTCCCCCCAGACCAAACCGCAATGCCGCCGGTAACCTGCGTGCTGGAAAGCGAATTCCGCGACGTAAACCATCTCTTTGTCGAATCATTGTAGTCGGACAATGGATGTACGGCGCAGTCACGGATGATATCGAAGCCGCCTGTGTGCACTCCGCTCGGTTCGAGTTGGTAGGTTGCCGATATCCAACTTCCTCGTGCGGGCGATGAAAGTCCGTATTTGAAATTATAGAATCTCGGACCAGGTCCAGGTCCCGTCGCCCTTGCAGTTGTAGCTGCAAAGGCAATCGTGTCCTTTGTCAGAGCAACGCCATGATGATACGTTCCATGGCCGGCAGATTGCGGAACTGCATAAAAGCCGAACTTCTGGAGTCGAGATGTATCGCCATTCGGATAGTAGTACATTGTGCCCACGGTGTTCGGCTGGGAGCGCTGGTAGGGCGCGGCGGCGTTGACAAGAATATCGGTCCCGACGGATGCGATGCCTCGCAGACTTCCGATGTCGCCCGTAAGGGTATCGGAAGCGCGGGTAACAAAGAAGTCTACCATGCGCGTCAGCGTGGTCGCATTGGAATCAGCATAATAAATTGCATTGTGCGCGGCGGCGTCCGTAACGGTCGACGAGATGACATAGAGGCGTCCGGTGCTTGTTACAGTGCAAAAATAGGGTCGAACAAATGACGTGTCACTCGCCGGAAAGGTCAATGCCCGAACGTAGCGCCATTGCAGTTGGGCTTCACCCACATGGCTCCACAGCACTAGCGCTAACAGGACGGAGGGGAATGCTTTCATAGGAGTCTCCTTTCTTGAGAGTTGTTTATGGATCGGGATGGATAATTCTTGCCACCACATTCGATCGTTAGTCAGACTGTTGCGCAACCATTTCGTCAGCGCAACATTACCGTCGCCCCCGGTCCGGCGCAACAACATTCCGCATAGGCTTGAACAAGTCATACAAAACAAGTCCCGCGGCGCCCAGGATCGCACCATCGTTTCTGCTCAATTGCGACGTGACGATGGTGACCGCCTCGGCAGGCACGCTCAAAAGATCTTCTCGCACGCGCTGACGCACGCGATGGAGAAGGAATGAACCGGTTTCCGTAATGCGTCCGGCAAGTACGAGAAGTTGCGGATTCAATGTGTTGATGAGTGTAATGCACACAATGCTAATGAGCAACGCTACTTCTTCCATGAGTGCCTTTGCGAGCGGTTCACCATTCTCCGCAGCGTTGAGGATGGTTTCAATGGTTGTGGGGGGTGAAGTCTTCTTTTTTGCCGCAGTGTAGCGCCTCACGATCTCGCTGTTGCCAAGAATATCGCCATAGTCTCTTTGCCCGTCGTAGAGGATCGGAAACAACTCCTTGCCCGCAGAACCGAAGCGCAGTTCGTTATAGCCGATCTCGCCGGCACTCTCTGTGATACCGCGGTGAAGTTTCCCATCAACAATGATCCCAACACCGATCCCTTCCCCCACCCAGAGAAAAACTTGGTCGTTGACGCGGCGTCCGGCGCCAAACAAGAATTCAGCAAGTGTCCGCGTTTTGACATCGTTATCCACATAAATTGGGACATCGAATTTCGTTGCAAAGTGTTTTCGCAGCTCTAGACCTTCCCAACCCTTGAGCGTATCTGCTACTCGGACAACGCCGGAGGTATGGTCAATAACACCTGGAAGCCCGATGCCGATGCCAACGCATTTTTCCGCAAAGCTTTTCTTGCCCTTCAGCAAGCGCTCAATAGTCCTCTGAATTTCTTTCAGCACCGTAGCCGATGGGCTGAGCGCATCGTGGTCAAACGAGCGGATGTCAAGAACATTGGCATTGAGGTCCGTCAGAGCAACAACACATTCTGTCCGACCAATTTCGATTCCGACGACGTACCCCGCGTGAGGATTGAAGCGCAGCAATTCCCGTTTGCGCCCGCCGCGCGAAGTGGAGAACGATTCTCCTACGCGACTGAGAAACCCCCCGCGCAGCAATCGGTTCACAATCTCCGAGACAGTCGGTTTCGAGATCTGGCAGCGCCGGGCTATTTCCGTTCGCGAGGTAACCTCAGATTCCCTGGCAAGTCGAAGGATGCGGTATTCGTTCGGCTCATCAAGAAATTCACTAGCACGATTGAATTTCACCATCGAAGTGAGGTTGCTACTTCTGAGAAAGAACCACTCGAAGAGAGATCATCGGTGCATGCCTAGATGTTGGTTAGTTAACCAATCGAACAAACGTAATATACCGAAGACCTCCAGTGTTGTCAAGACCGTTCAGCGTATCAGGAGAATCTTGCTGTAATCCGCCTCGGGACCCGAGCGGAGCCGAATGAGGTAAGCGCCGGTAGCAAATCTACCCCCATCCAGCGCGAGATCATGCGTTCCGGCAGGTTTCTCTGCATCAATCAGTCTTGTAATGTGGCGTCCGAGCGTATCGAACAAATCCAACTCGACCTTGCCAGGCCGCGGCAAATGATAGACGATCCGAGCGGAGGGGTTGAAGGGATTGGGATAATGCTGAAGGAGCCGAACACGTTGTGGAAAATGAGCCTCGTCCCTTTGCGCCACTGCATTAATGATAACATGAGGGCTTCTCTTCCGATTCAGAAGCAACATCATTGCGTCGGCTGTGACATACTTGCCGGCGCCGATATTGGCATTGGTCACCCGTGCGACAAGCTGCTCTGTCCCTTGCGCGAGCGATGCCGTGCCTAACCGGTACCAGCCTGCGTTGATGCTCGCAGCCTGATCAACAAGAATGTTCTCTGTTGGACCGCCCTGGTTGAAGAGTTCGTACGGAGCCTGTGAAGTCAGGTTCAGTAAACCGCCGACTTGATAGATATAGACGTCATAGAAACCGGACGCGGGGATCGTTGCCCTATATTCCAGAAAGCGATTTCCGTTCTCGTCCGTGTAGGAAAAGTTTCTGTTCCATGCGCTGATTGAACTTGTCGGCGGAAGTTGAACATTGATCCAACCGCTCGAGCGATTGCCGGTTGTGTCGTCGCGGATTCTTCCCTCTCCGCGCCAACCTGTGGGACGATCAGGGACGGCAACACGCGTTTGATATGCCTGGTTTCGGATAACCCCGAGAAAGCCAAGATCAACAAGATCATTGTAATACCAAAACGCATGGCCGCGCAATCCGGCGTTGCGCGACGTGGTGATCAGCTGGACCGTGCCAGCCGCGTCGAGCGTGTAGAAACTTGTCCTCGGCGCAACACCGGCGTAACACTTGCGTCGGAGGCTATCCTGCACGCCGCTGATGGCAGATGGGATGTACGTTGCCAACGTCGGCGGTTGCACATACATCTGAATCTGCGCCCCATCGAGCATGCGGCCATTGATCCACGCACGCCAATCCTGCAAAAATGATTCGTAGGCTGGATAGTTTGTTCCGGATGAATAATGACTCGGCGCATTCGAGACCATGCAGTAGGCATTTGTCCTCTTGATGGAATCGTACGCCGCGCGATGAAATGCTATCAACCGATCGGCGCGCCATCGCATCCACTGCGGATTGTTACCTGCACTTGGCGGCGGCGTACCGAATTCCAGCCGGTACAAGGCAACGGACGCGGAATCGTATCCACAATCCAACTGAGGATACCGAATGCGATCCAACTCGATCCCATCTACGTCGTACTTCTCGGCAATCTCTTGATGTAACTTGACAAGAAATCGTTGCACATGTGGATGGTTGTGGCTCATCCAGTAGAAAACTCCCGATCCTCCTGCGTCAAACTCATCGCTGCCATCGTACTTTCTCGCCAGCCAGTCCGGATGACGCGCGAACAAGGGACCCTTGGGAAAGCCGGGCAGGATATTGCCGCTCCACCAGCCGACGAAGCCGTACTCACACCATGCCTCAAGTTCCAGCCCTCGACGATGCGCCTCTGCTATCGCTTCCTGGAGGATGTCGCGTTCACCCGCAGCGGGGTCCGTGCGGTATCCCGTCTCGCTGAGAAAATAGTCGCTCCGCCATAGGGGCCATCCTCTGCTCCAAGCATTGAAATAGACGACATTGAAATTGTTGTTGGCGATGCTGTCCATGGCACGCGCTATATCGGCTTTGGACCAAATTCCGCCGCCGGTTCGCGGCGTCACCCAGATGCCGCGGAGTTCAGGCTGCTGTGAACGGACCGTTGCTGAACAGAAAACAACAAGCGCAAAGAAAATGTGCTTACTCATCAATGCTCCCTTCGGTCTGATAGAATCTTTCTGAGCAAAGCTATGAAGGTCAAGGTTGATAAGCAACGAGTGGTCACATTTTGCACTCTCAGCAATGACGCACACCGGAAAGCATGAGGTGCTGACCTGTTGGGAGAGTGGACAAGGCGTTCTGGAAAACGTGGCGGAATGTAAACATTTTTGGTAGAGGCTTTCTCTATGAACAGACCCTCCAGAGCAAAAAAAAACGGCGTGACTTGAAGCCACGCCGTTCGTTAATTACGGTTGAGCTACCATCACTGTTTGACTTTCACCCCTCGCTTCACCTCGGCTTCGTACTCCCCATTCAAGAATCTTGACCAGCGATACTCCGGCACTTGTCGGTTATTGGCGAGCGCTTTCTTCACCGCCATCTCCGCAATTGCATTAACGATCCAGGTAAAATTCTCAGGACCGACCGAATAATAGTCTGCGTCGGGTGCGGGGTTGAGAAAATCAATCGCGTACGGCACACCGTCGCGCACAGCGAACTCGATCGTATTCATGTCGTAGCCGAGCGTTCGGCAAATCGTGATGCAATCGTTGATAATGCGCTGTTCCAGCTCGGGGCTTGGGGGCACGTTGGGCTTCACGTAGCGGTTTTCATGCGGCTGCTTCGGGTCATAGCGCATGATGTGCACTCGCTCCTGACCGATACAATAGCAGCGATAATATTCCTGGAATTCAATTCCCTCTTGCAGCGTCATCACGATGTCCGCTGTCTGATGATAGAAGTGAAAGAAGTCGCCTTCGTTATGGCACTTGTACACGTGCTTCCAGCCGCCGCCGCTGTGTGGTTTCAGGAACGCAGGGAAGCCGATGTAGGCGAACACGTCGTTCCATTCGAGGGGGTAATGCAGATTGCGAAACGATTGTGCGGTCGTATCCGGCGGATGTTTGTACGATGGCAGGAGCACGGTCTTCGGAATCGCGATGCCCAACTTCGACATCAACGCGTAGTTGAAAAACTTGTCGTCAGCACTCCACCAGAAAGGATTGTTCACGATCGTTGTCCCGCCGATCATCGCGTTCTTCAGGTACGAGCGATAGTACGGAACATCTTGCGAGATGCGGTCAATAATCACATCGTACTTCACGGGGTCTGCCATTTTCGTAATGCCGAGATCAACGAACTCGGCGATCACGCCCTGATTCATTTCGTTGATCTTCGCGACAACTGCCCCCGGAAAAGTATTCTCCATGCCGAACAGGAGGCCTACGTGCTTCATGTGATTCTCCTTAGATGAGTGGTTGAGTGGATACGTTGATGCTCGATGATGAGAAGAAGAGGCTTTACATCGCAGTCATGATAGGGAAAACTGCTGCGAGAGTCAAGGAAAGAGCCCTGAAACCCGATTTAGCATCACGCAAAGCCGCAATGCCGCCAAGTCTGTCTTGGAAATTTACTGAAAAGGAATTCACCGAGCAGGTGAAGGATGTGAAGTTATTTGTAAAGTGCATACAAGCAATTACTCTCAACCATTCTCCACTTCTTTGCGCCTTCGCGTCTTTGCGCGAGATTTCTATGTCGGAATTCAGGCGCAAATGAGAGCCGCAAATGAATACCGCAGGTGAGAGGTTTTGCTTGCGTTTGATGACGAGTTGCTGTAATACGCACCACCTGGTTAGAGACGGTTTTCTCTTTCGGGTCTTTATCTTATCATTATCAGGGTTAATACACAGGCACCTAACTGTGAAAAAGAAAGTCATTAGCCAAATTCTGGGCACGCTGGTTGCTATGGCGTTGGCAAGCCACGCGCAATTCCAAGGCGCCGGGCGACGATCTGATGCGACGCTCACTGACCACTGGTATAGGCAGCATCCTGTTGAATCGGGATGGCGTCTGGCATCAGTTTCCGTTGTTGACAGCCTGCACGCGTTTGCTGCGGGTCGGCATGATTCTGCTGCCGGGCTTGTCGTGGCGACGACCAATGGCGGACAGAACTGGATTGAACTAAGCAGATCGCTGCCATTGCATGTTAACGATATTCATTTTGTCAATGCATCAACAGGATGGATTGTCGGCGGCGATAACATTCAGTTCTCGGGTTTTGTCATGATGACTTCCAATAGAGGCCAAACCTGGACCACTCAACTCAACACAAGCCGCGTGAGGTTCTGGTCGGTGTTTTTCTCGGATGCGTCGCGTGGATGGGTTTGCGGGGATAGCGGCAAGATTTTGGCAACCACAAATGGGGGCGCGCAGTGGCAGCAGCAAGCAAGCGGTCGCAGCATGAGTGTGAATGATATCTTCTTATTTCCAAGCGGATTAGGATGGGCAGGTGGTGGATATGGTCCCGCCACCGCGTTCCTGAAAACGACAAACTGTGGTATCCGCTGGGATTCGGTCTCCAACATCAGGCTCGGTCGGTTTAGTTTTTTGACGGATTCATTAGGGTGGGCTGTGGCAAGGAATTCACGGCTGAGTTGGAAAACCACTGACGGAGGAAGTAGTTGGATGCAGAACCCATGGAACTATTGGGAGATATGGCCGACCGATGTTGTGATGATCAGCGATACGGTTGCACTTTCCACGATGTGGGACAATAGAGCCGACCCGCCCCTCGACAACTATCCTGTTACGATGCAAGATCTTACTGATAGCTTTCCGCCCGTTCCAACACGTTGCAGGCTCCTATCCGGAATTGAACTTGCTCAGAGCGGACACGGTTTCGCCGTGGGGCTTGATGAGATAGTTTTTACAAGAGACCACGGGAGATCTTGGATTATCCAAACTGAAACTGACCGAATGGCATTGCGCGGGATAGATATGGTTGACAGCTTAACAGGTTGGGCGGTAGGCATGTACGAACAGGTCCTAAAAACTACAGACGGCGGCGCCCACTGGAGGTCACAGACGACAGCACGGACAGAATCGCTTTTTGCAATAGCAAGCGTTGATGAGCGGCATGCATTTGCCGGAGGAAGAGCATTCATGTCAACGACAGATGGAGGAGCAACTTGGTTGAGGGCGCCATTGCCAGGCTCCACCTTCTTATTCAATGACTTATGCTTCATTGATTCGCGAAAGGGATGGGCAACGAGGGCTTCGTACAACGTCTTCCACACAACAAATGGCGGCAATACTTGGATTGAGCAAACAGTTGGTGGAATATCGGCGCTCTATGCGATCGACTTTGTTGATTCGAATTACGGGTGGTGTGCAGGTGCGAGCGAATCTGTCTACGCGACAACTGATGGGGGGAGTGATCTTCCCCCCAAAATCGGGACACGAAGTTAAGCGGTGAATTGATGTTGTTG
>CAYUFU010000022.1:36018-44001 GCA_964444145.1 uncultured Chitinophagales bacterium | reverse complement strand
ATGTTTCATGCACCGCGGCGGCGGCACGTTCGCCAAAGTGTTGCAGCATCACGTTCGAGAAGGCGAGACGGTTTCGCATCGTTGGCGTCGTGCCGTACTTTGTTTCAAACAGCTTCTCGTCTTTTGTCGAGAGCTTTCCTTTCAGGTAGCGCTCGCGCAGCTCGTCTTCGAGCGCAAGCAGCAGCTCGAACAACTCATCGTCGGAGAAGTATTGTGACTCTATTTGCGCCTTCTCGTCGCCGGGAAGGTCGCCCAACAAGTAACGCATGAGAATCGCTTCATTCGGTAGTTCGCGCATAAGTTTCCCCCCAATAAGAGTGGCTATGGGGAGATGATTTCTTTCACAAGAACTGTTTTCTTTTTCGTTTCATGCAGTCATGGAGCGCTTCTTTTACACGGAATGCTTCGGTGTATAGCCCGTTCATCGTCAGCCCCAATTCCTCCGCAAGTGCAACGCGTTGGTCGCTCTCCCAATAGTACCGCCTGATAAGATCCCTCTGCTTCGGCACAAGCCATTCGATGCACTCTTTGAGCAGCGTTATCATTTCACTTTCGCTTGCTTCGTGATCATCGTTTGCGACTTTCGTCGCCCGACCGTCGTCCGCGACAAGATTGCGAGCCTGCTTGGCGTACTCTTGCAGGACGTGGATGGCGACCCCAAGCGCGAACGAGAATTTGTCCGCGGCCCGGATTTGTTTGCCGAGTTCTTCGATTTTCATCGCAACGCGGTCAATCGTCTTGTCTGCGCATTCCTCTGCTCGCCAGCAGCCGTTCCATTCGAAATACTTGATGAGCTTCTTCTGCATGGTCTCGTACGCGGAAATCGCTTTCTCGCGGTTCATATCGAGCGCGTCAAGTAATGCTTCTAGTCGCTCTTTGGTGAGCTGATATTTGTTTGGTTCACGTTTGCGCGGCATGTTCGTTCGTTTTTGAGTTGACCTTCGGTTCCGTCGGTAACTGCGATGAAAAACAGGCTCGGAGAGCGATTCTCCCGCCTACGCTACGCTTCGGCGGCCAAGCCAGAATCGCTCATCACGCCGCAAGAGCGACACCGGCGTGTCGCTCTACAAGTCTTTCACTGCACCACAAATCCCGCCCAGTGATACGGATGCCGCCACGTCGGAACAGATGATTTGAGCATGTTTAGTTTTGCTTCGCGCAGTGCTTCAGGCGGCGTATGCGACTTCACAAGATTCGCATACAAACCATCCATCAACGCAGCCGTTGAGTTGTCCGCGACTTTCCAGAGACTGACGACAAGCGAGCGCGCACCGGCGTAGTGAAACGCCCTCGTCAACCCAACCATTCCCTCCCCTTTCATCAGTTTCCCCAATCCTGTTTCGCACGCGGAAAGCACGACCAGGTCGGCATCCATTTCGAGGTTCAGAATCTCGTTCATCTGCAAGATTCCATCTTCGGTCGAATCGTCGACGGTAGAAAGAAGCAAGCCACTACGCGAGGGGACATTCTCATCGAGGATGCCGTGTGTCGCAAAATGGATGTAACGATACGAAAAGAGTTCTTCCTTCTTCACGTCTGTTTCTGTCGCTTCATTGCCAAGGTGCAGCGTTGTTTTGTCCGACGAGCAATGCGAGGCGATGTCGTGAATCTCTTTTCGCGTCAACGGAAGAGGCGTAACATCACGCGTCAGATTCTTGAAGATGTCTACTGCCCGAACTGTTGTTGAAGCAACTGGGTGGTTTCCATTCTGTTTTCTGGCGAACGTCGGGTCGCCGAATGCAAGCAGGTCGAGAGGAGGGCGAGCAGAATCGGGTCTGGCGCATAATTGCACAAGCACTGTTGCCGACGGAGCGTACGATACGGGCAGGCGATTGATGAGGTAGCCGCTCGCACTCGGCAAAGGCAGTGCTTCAAATGGGAGATAGAAAAGAATCCCGTCGGGGACGATGATGAGATTCCTTGCAGACAAGACCTCTTTCGCCCAGTTCCCGAAAAGAGTCTTGAAGAGGCTTGTTCCCGCTGAACGAATGGCGCTCAGTGAGCCTGTCAGCGTCGCAGAAGTTGGCCGGCGGCGGAGTTCGCTCAAGAATACACGAGCCTGTCGCTCGATTGTTGCGGCGGAAGGTAATTCGACGAGACGTGATGAGTCTTTCGTTATCAGCCACAGGTACGAGCGTTTGCTTCCAAGACTGAACTCAAGAAGGAGATCTCCTTCCGAAAGAATCTGCGACTGCACAGTCTGCACATCAATCGGGCTGGGATATTTCAAGTTTGCGTAGGCAGGATTCGTTCGGCGAAATTCCGATTGAAGCTGCAGCAGTTCATCCTCGGCAACTTTCAAGTCCTCTAATGCGTGTTCTCTTGCTGAACGATCCATTCCGGTTTCGATGAGCCTCGATTGGATTTTGCTGATGTGGTTCAGCAGAGCGTGTTCCTGCAGCTTTTGTTCTTCGGAGAGTCCGCGGCGGACATCCGCCCTGCTTTCCGCAAGAAGCTCGACGAATGAGCGAGCTTTGAATCGCTCTAGAACAACGAACGTGGTATCGGCGAATACCTTGGTCGGCGAAGCGGTGTGTAACCTCGCCAGCACGCGGATGAGCGACTCATAAGGAGAGATTTGGCTTTGGACGAAGGTTGTCCGCAATTCCCCTGCTTCAATCATGGTACGCACCTGCTCGAGTTCATTCACTGCAAGCGCGTAGTCGTGTCGAGCTTCATCCCACGCGCTCTGCTCTTCGTGAATCGCCCCAAGCCCAGCATGTGCTTTCCATTTCCACTCGGGAGAGTTGATCTCGTTTGCAATGGATAGCGCATCGTCAAAACATCGGGCGGCATCGGGCAGCCTACGCTCTGCCATTCGGAGCAAACCAAGGGACACAAGCGCCCCGGCTACCTGCGTTCTCACCCCATGCGCGCGAAAAAGGTTTATCCCATCAGCAATGTGCCTCTCCGACAACTGAAAGTTTTTCTCGCGGAGGAGAATATCGGCAAGAGCGATATGCACCTTTGCTGTTGTAAGCGTATCGCCAATCCGCCGGCACATGGTCAATGACTTGTTGAGAAACGTCTTCGCTTGCTGCAATCTGCCCTGCTCGGCGTACACCGTTCCGATAGTGGAGTAGACGATAGCAATGCCGGGAAGTTCACTGAGCTTTTCTTTGATGCGCAACGCTCGTTGAAGGCAGGAAAGCGCTTGCGCATAATCGCCGACCGACGTGTATAGCGCGCCGAGATTGGTGTAGGTAACGCTTGCGTTGTAGTCATCGCACAGTTGTTCGAAGATTACATTCGCACGGGAGAAGTAGTGCGCGGTCTTTGCATACTCCCCCACATTCCAATAGTGAATGCCCATATTGCCGAGCGCGTATGCAATGTCGGATGGTATCTGCGTCTTCTCCGCAATTGCCAGGGCGTGCTGCAAAGCTTCGATGCCTCTGGGGAACGCGCCTTGCTCGTCATACACTGAGCCGAGAATGGACAAAGTTCTGCCGACACTCACGTCGTCATTGAGGAGGGTGAATATTGTTTGGGCGCTGTCCAAGTATGCAAGTGCCTGCGGCAGTCTTCCTTGTTGCACATGAGTGATGCCGATGTTTTGCAGTGCATCTGCGACGCGGCGAGGCACGTGCAAGACTCTATTGAGCACCAAGGATTTGTGATACAAAGTCAGTGCAGTATCAAACTGCCCAGTGTCGCCATACACGTTGCCAAGGTTGCCGTAAATGATTGCCATCTCCGCGCTGTCAGGGATTTCTTCGGCAATTCGTGCTGCGTCGGTATAGAAGCGCGTCGCTTCAGGATATTTGCGACACCGACTATACACATCGGCAAGAGTACGGAGTGCCGTTGATTCAAATCTTGAATTCTTTGTTGTTCGAGCAATCGCCAACATACGATTGGCATGAACGGCGACACTGTCGAAGAGATCAAGTTGTATCTCCGCCTGAGCCAGCAACCCGAATGTCTCTGCAATTCGATTTTCCTCTTGCAATGCTTTGGCAATCTTTAACGCGGCATAATGTTTCTCAAGTGCCTGCCTGTAGTTGCCGCGTTTGTAGAGTTTGCTTCCAGCAAGATTGAGACTATCGAGATCGTGGATGGTCTGCGATAGACCACATGAGTAGAGGATGATAAGTGCGAGCGCTAAGCGAAGTGGCGCGCAACTATGAGGGGAGTGCTTAACGAGATACATTACATTGTGGTTGACGTGGGGCAAGCAGGAACTTTCCACGCAAAATGTACAATCAAACGAGGGCTGGCGGAACTACCCCCAAGGAGAGTTTATCGCGAATAGGTTGTAAGGGGAGCTTCGAATGCGGGGGTTCAGTGATGCGAGGTCTGGAGACCCTTCCTCATCAACTCCATCCTGCTCGACACATGCATCTTCCGAAAAATATTCTTGTTATGAAATTTAATCGTGCACACTTCGACATGGAGTTGCCTGGCAATCTCGTCGTTGGTTTGACCTTGGAGAAGATGAGCGAGAACTTCTTGTTCGCGGCTGGTGAGCGGCTCGGCAGGTTGTTTGGTGCGGAAGTATTCGATCACTTTGCGCGCAATGCCCATGCTCATCGTTGACCCCTCGTCAATGAACTCGCGCAAGCGTTTGACTATTGTTGCGCTATCGGAACTCTTGAGCAAATAGCCCGACGCACCACAGCGAAGCGATTCGAACAGATGATCGTCATCAGCGTAATTCGTCAGCATGATAACCTCGACCTGCGGCATTCTTTCCTTGACGATCGCAGTGCCCTCGTTGCCGCTCATGTGGCCCGGTATCTGCAAGTCCATCAGCACAATGTCGGGCTTGTCGGCATAGAGATGCTTGATCGCGCTCTCGCAGTCTTCATACGTCCCTGCACAAACAAAGCCATGCGCTTTTGCGATCTTGTTGCCGATGCTTGAGCGCACCTCGACATCGTCGTCAATGATTATGACTCGAATTGGTTGCATCCAAACACTCTCCGAGGGACTTCATCATTCACCCCCCGAGTTCACAAGCTTAAGGTCTCGAGGGTTACGCATCGAAGGATGAGTATTGACTTTAGACATGCTACCGGATTCGTTCAGCAATTCAAACTCTCCCGCGGGGTAGTTTTCCGATGAAGCAAATTGCGGCTCCTTTGCTCTTTCCGGATTTCACCTGCAACTCGCCGCCTATACGTTCGGCTCGTTCGCGCATGTGGACAAGTCCATTCTTGCGTTCGCACTCATGTTCATTGAATCCGTCCCCGTCATCGGCAAGGCACATGATGAGGAGATTCTCTTCGACTTCCGTCGTGAGAGTGACGTTCTTACAGCCCTTGGCGTGCTTCACCACGTTGTTCATCGCTTCATGGAAGAGGAGGAGAAGTTCCTTTCGCCATTGGAGAGGAAGTTTTACATTGGCGAAATTCTCCCGGACGCCCGCGAGTCGGAAGGCGATGGATTCTTGCCCGAAGAGTGCGTTGCCGCTCGTTTGCAAGCGCGCAATCAAATCGAACAGCGAGTCCTGTTTCGGGTCGAGCGTCCATTGGATATTCCCCAACTCGCGCAGCAGCGAATCGGCGTGGTCGGCAATCGTGCTGAGTGAGGCGGAGGAATGGCGTTGCTCGTGCGCATGTTTCAGCTCTTTCGTCATCGCTGCAATACGGGCGGCGTGTCCCGACACGTAGTCATGAACGTCATCCTGCAGTTGTCGGCGGAGGCGATCTTCCTCATCGCGGCGCAGCCGCTCGAGGGCAATCGCTCGACGGATTCTGCCTCGATGCCAAGCAAAGCCGGCAAGTCCGAGCGTTGCGATCCACACAGAATGAAACCACCACGTTCTCCGAAGCGGAAGGGCGATGCTGAGCTTCATCGAGACCGGCTTACTCCACACGCCGTCGCAGTTCGCGGCTTTCACGTTGAAGACGTAGTCGCCGGGTGCAAGGTTGACGAAACTCGCCTCGCGCTTCCCTCCGATGCGAATCCAATCCGGATTGTAGCCATCGAGTTTGTACGCGTATTGAATTTCGGTCGAGCGTTGGAAGTGAAGCCCGATAAACTCGAATGCAATGGCATTTTCGTTTTCGGCAAGCGAAAGCTCGCGTAGTTGACTCAGTGGCTCATCGAAATCTACGGGCGCTCCAAATTTCTTGAAGGCTGTCAAGACGACCTGCGGCGGAACTCGATGCACGGCGCCTCGGGGGCGAATCGCGTTGACGCCATGGTCGCCGCCGAAATACAACGTGCCGTCTTTCCCTTTGCAGTACGCACCGAGGTTGAATTCGTTCCCTTGCAAGCCGTCGTGTACGTCGTAGTTCGTGAACGCGTGTGCACGCGGATCGAATCGCGAAAGTCCTTGGTTCGTGCTCATCCATAAATTGCCGAATCCGTCTTCGAGAATTCCGTAGATCGTATTGCTGGCAAGACCATCGGCTTCCTTCAATGCAGAAAAGCGCCCTGTGTTCTTTTCGAATCGGAGCAGTCCGTCGGTGTACGTGCCAAGCCAAAGTACGCTCGTGTCGCGCTCTGAGAGATGAATTGCAAAAATGACGTCACGTGCTTGATCGACGGTCTTCGCGATATTCGGATACCAGCGAGTGAATGTTTCGGTCGTTGGGTTGAACTTCTCCAAACCGCCGTTCCATAGTCCAAGCCACAGATTCTCGGTCTCTGAAGCGATCGCCACCACCCAGCGTAGCTTGCGCTGAGAATAATGATGAGAAAAGTTGCCTGTCTGTTCGTTGAAACGATCCAGCCCTCCATCGTTCATACCGATCCATACGCCGCCAGACGCATCCTTATGCATGGTGTACACAAGATCGGAAGCGAGGCTCGTCGAATCGCGAGGATCGTGAACGAAATACGTCCAGCGATGCGTTTTCCGATTCCACCGAGCGAGTCCTCCTTCGAGTTAGCCAAGCCAAAGAAAATCGCCGTCTTCGAGAATTGCGCGGACTTGTTTTCCCTTCGGGCTGCTGGGGATTTCGCTGTACGTGCCTGATGCGGTATCAAGCAAGCAGAGAGAGTTGGCTGTTCCAACCCAGAGTTTACCGTCGCGAGATTCGGCCACCGACCAGGCTGCACCTTGGCGTGAGTTCCGTTTCGCGTCAGCGAAGCGGTACAGATCGAATGTCTCACGAGGTTTGGTCAGTTTCCTCACTCCTCTGCCGTGGGTTCCGATCCAAAGGATACCGCTGCGATCTTTGAAAAGCGAGGAGAGCGCGGGCTGGGGAGGGTCCTTCACGCCATAGTCCACTTCCGTGTAATTCGATGTTTGACGATTGAGGAAAAAGAGCGAGCCGTTCCGAGTTCCACACCACACCGAAAGCGAATCCTCCACACACAACGCGTACGCCGTCGAGCCGACATGAAATTGCCCGATACGTTTTCGCTCGCCATCCAAGACAATAACATCGCCGCGCATCGTACCGATCCAAAGGTTGTCCGAGGCATCTTCGCAGAGGGAGGTAATAGTGTCGGTCTCCGTCTGGTAGCGAAAACGTGAAGGTTCGCCTGTTGATTTGTCTATCGTGAATAGCCCTTTACTGGTGCCAACCCACATGGTGCGGCGGTAATCTTCGAGCAAGCAGAAAATCCGCTCCCGAAAGATCGAACCAGGTACGCGCGGATCGAGAGGATGCCGTGAAAATTTGTTGGACGTGAGATCGTAACTATTCAGTCCTCCCTCTGTTCCGATCCACAGCCTGCCATCCGAAGCCTCTACCACGCATTGCACGTTATCGTTGCTCAAGACAGAGTCATTCGTCCAGTCGCCATGAAGATGAGGGAAGGAAAGGAACTGCTGCTTCCACCTGTCGAAGCGATAGAATCCGAAATCGCTGCATACCCATAGGTATCGTGGGTCGCGCGCGCACACAAATCCTCCTGCGGGAGATGAAGCAACCCTTGTTGTCTCGTGAGAAGAACTGAAGGTCGTGATGTTATAGCCATCATACCGATTGAGTCCCGCGCAGCTTCCAATCCAAATAAAACCGTCGGCGTCTTGGATGATGGACCAGACGTTGTTCTCGGAGAGACCGTCGTCCACCGTGAGAT
>CAYUFU010000022.1:17381-35918 GCA_964444145.1 uncultured Chitinophagales bacterium | reverse complement strand
TCGCAGGCTCTCTGTCTCGTCGGAATGATAGGATTTGAGGAGTCTGCGAATGGAATGAGAAAGAACTCGCACCATGATACAGTGAACGGCAATGAAAGTCAAGCCGTCACCCAGCTCTCTGCGCGATCTCGATACTCAATGCCTGCTGCACTGCCAAAACCGACATTCCTCGCTCGTCGGCGATCCGCTTGCACTCGTCGAACTCCGGCGCGAGGATCTCCTTCCCCTCGTGCATAACCGCTTTCACTTTGACAACCCCGAACTGCGTGTGCATCTCGAGTGCGCGACGCGGGAGTTTTCTCCGTTCAACGTGCAGAATGCGTAAACCGATTGTTGATGTTTGCGCGTAGATGATGCGCGAAATCGGATCGAGCTTCGACGTCGGAGTCAGGACGGTGAGCAGAATGCCGGGCCGCCCTTTCTTCATAATGATGGGAACGAGATATGCATCGTGCGCACCGGCGGCGAGAAGTTTCTCGATCACATAGGGATAGACTTGCGGGTTCATATCGTCAATGCTCGTCTCGACGATAACGATTTCTTCCTCTTCGGTGCTCAGCGCCAATTCCCCGATGACGACGCGTAAGAGATTCGGGAGTTGGGGAAACTCTTTCGTCCCCGCACCCCAACCGACCGCATGGACACTCAATTGCTCATTGCTCAACACTCCCGACGAAAGGGCTTTGACGATGCCCGCGCCTGTCGGCGTCGTCAGTTCTTCGGGAACGTTCGTAAGAACTGTCGGATAGTGTTTGAGAATTTCCAACGTCGCCGGCGTTGGTGTCGGCATCACGCCGTGCTGCGTCATCACCGTGCCGCCGCTGCCGAGTTTGACCGGCGAGGTGTACACGCGTTCGATGCCGAATTTTTCCAGACAGATTGCGACACCAACGATATCAACAAGCGAATCGAGCGCGCCGACTTCATGAAAGTGAATCTTCTCGAGCGTCGAGTTGTGTATCTTCGCTTCGGCAACGGCGATCTCGTGAAAGATCTTTTTCGAGACGTCCTTCACGCGCTCGGAAAGCGCGCTGGCGTCAATGATCTGGTAAATGTCTTTGAGATGACGATGATAGTGCGGCGTGTGCGAGAGGACGACGTCCAGTTGTACCGCGGCAATGGCGCTGCGCATGACGTGCCGCCCCTGCAGTTCGAAGCCGGTGACCGGCAACTTCTTCAACTCGCTTGCCAGCTCATCCATGGGCAGCCCTGCACTGACGAACGCTGCCATCGTCATATCGCCTGCGATGCCGGCGATTGTGTCAAGATATGCAATTCTCATAACGACGTAATTCCGTGAGGCGACCAGGTTGGTCGCTCAAGGATTGAGTGATTGAATGAAACAAATACCCTCCGTAGGCGCGCGATGAGACTCGTCGCTCTACAGTTTCAAATGCTTCAAGAACCTTTCCGTTGCACCAACGTTCTCCTTCACGAACTCGCCCGCTTGCGCGCCGGCTCGCTTGCGTACTGCATCATGCTCGCACAAGTCGCGCAGTACACGATACAAACTTTCCACATCCTCAACAACAAACCCGCCGCCAAGCTCTGCAAGCCTCACTGCTTCATGCGACTTCGTGTATTTCGGACCGTACACGACGGGAATGCCGTACACGGCGGCTTCGAGCACATTGTGCACATTTTGCTTGAAGCTTCCGCCGATGTACGCGATATGGCCATAGGTGTACACCGTTGAGAGAATGCCGATGCTGTCCACGATAATAACGCGCTCACCCGCGTAGTCGTTCAACGCGGAGAACCGAATGAAGGACGTTCTCCCGCCCAGCTCGCTTTCCACCTCTTCGAGATGCTCGATCGTCGGCTCATGCGGGACAAGAATCAGCAGCAGGTTCGGGACTGATTCGCCCAGTCGGAGAAAAGCCGGAATCACCACTTCCTCGTCTTCACGCCAACTGCTCCCCGCGACAATGACGCGTTGGTCGCGCACAATATGTTCAGCAATGAGATGTTTCTTCTTCGCTTCCGCGCTTCGGATATTGACCTGGTCGTAACGCGTATCGCCGATTGTCTCGATGGTTGGCTTGGTCAGTGAAAACACCTTGAAGGCATCGCCATCGCTCGGCGAGACAGTGAGAATGCTCCCAATAGCGTTGTAGAGATGATGATGAAACTGCCGGATAAGCGGATAGCGGCGCCTCGTCGTACGGCGCATCGTCGCGTTGGCGATGAGGATGGGAATCTTGCGCGAGGCAAGCTCCCAAATGTGATTGGGCCATACGTCGTACCGTATGATGACGGCAACATCGGGCTTTGTCGCATCGAGAAAGCGCCGCGCGTTCGCCCGCGTATCGAACGGCAAATAGCTGATGACGTCGGCAAGCGGATACTTTTGGGAATGCTCGAAGCCCGAGGGCGAAAAAAAAGTCACGATGATGCGACTATCGGGGAACCGTTTCTTCAGCTCGGCAATGATCGGCTTCGCCTGCTCGAACTCGCCCATCGAGGACGCATGAAACCAGATCCGCTTGCCGGGCAGGAGCCTTGCCACTTGCGTTTCGAGATGCGTGAAAAGATTTCTCCTCCCTTGGATGCCGCGGCGAATTTTTGGGTTCACAAAGGACAGCACGTGCACCGCACACCACAACACCGGGAGAAGGATGAAGCTGTATAGTATTTCCCAAACACGCTTCATTCTGCTCGCAACAATTGTGTCGCCGCGTCAAGAACCTCTTGCACGCTGACGTCGTTCATACATTTGAAATGCCCCTTCGGGCACGACGGCAAGCCGATGTGCGTGCACGGCCGACAAGCCAATGCAGAATTCTCCACAACAACGCTGCGCGTGCCGAACGGAAAAAAGCCAAGCTCTTTGACCGTGGATCCGAAAATCGCAACGATATTGCACTTGCGCGCCGCTGCAAGGTGCATCAAGCCCGAATCGTTCGTGATGACAACAGCACACTTATCCATCATTGCGGCGGTTTGGGTGAGGGAAATTCTGTTGCAAAGGTTCAGGGTTCTGGTGTCAGGATTCACGGTTCTGATCTGTTGCTCGATGTCGTTCGAACGCACCGTCTCAACCTCACCTGAGCCGAAAAGAACTACCGGCTGCCGGAGTTTGCGACTCAAGGTTGCCGCGACTTCCGCAAAGCGATCCGCAAGCCACATCTTCGTGTTGTGCTTTGCCGATGGACAAATGCCGATGAATTGTTGACCATCCTCGAACCCTGAACCTTGAACCAACTCGCGCGCGCGTGCAGACGCTTTGTCATCAACAAACATCTCTAACCCACCGTCATCATCCCCAACTCCAAACTCGCGCACAGGTTCGAGATAACGCAGCGCCACACTCGGCGCTCCGCCGAACCGCTCGTACCAATTCAGTTTCAGGTTCACGAGCAGGAAGCGTTCGAACTTGCGCTTGTCAATCCGAACGACGCGCTTCGCGCCGAAACAGAGAAACCGGCTACGCAAACTGTCGTGAATGTCAATGATGAGATCGTACGTCGCTTCACGGACACGCGCCCGAAGTTGCCGCAAGTCGTGAACTGATCCCCGTCGTGGAAACGTGATGACATGGTCAATGTGTGGATTGAAACGCACGAGGTCGGCGAATTCTTCTTTTACAACAAAGTCGAGTTGGCATTCGGGATAACGCTTACGGAAGGCTCGCACGAGCAAGGAAGAGAGTACGATATCGCCGATGGAACTGAACCGAATGATAAGTGTTTTATGAAGTACCGGTGGCATGTGGCATGCACATAATGGTAAATGTTTTCGATGGGATTAACAAGAAATGATCCGCGTCGCGGTGCACGCCTACTGTTTTGGGGCTGCAGAGGGGCTACAGCGTCCACCTCTTCTGCTGCGCCGCAGCATACAGTCTTCTTCGTGTAAAGTGCAGCCGCCGTCCTGCGCGCGAGCCACATCGTCCGCATTTGGCGCGGCGCTCTCAAGGCACGCAGCAGAACGCGAGGAGGCTACGGGGCAAGCGCGTAGACGCCGCTGCTCTTTCCACGACGCAGCCCGCACTTGTTGCGGCATGGAACACACCTCGGACGATGTAGTCCGTCAGCAGCCCCAAAAAAAGTCCTGCTGATGGTACACAAGACCGATCATGCTGTACAAGGCGTGCCTCCAGTTTTGCAGATCCTTCACGAATAGTGAACTCACTCTTTCGGAGGTTTGTTTGATTTTCAGTGTGAAAGCAAATACATTGACACAAGATTTTTAGAAGAAGAGAGGAATGGCATGAATCGTCCTGCGACACTGGGGGAACTGAAACGAAGCGGTTATCGCGTCAAGCCCGTCAAAGACGAGCTGCGCGACAATTTGATCCGCAAGCTCAACAACAATGAACCGCTTTTCCCCGGAATCATCGGGTATGAGAAGACTGTTGTGCCTGCGCTCGTGAATGCAATCCTCGCGAGGCACGACATCATCTTGCTCGGTTTGCGCGGTCAGGCAAAGTCGCGCATCGTGCGCGCACTACCGAGCTTGCTCGATGAATTCATTCCTGTCGTGAAGGGAAGCGAGATCAACGACAATCCGTTTCAGCCTGTCAGCAAAGCCGCCACGGAGCTTGTCAACGAAATGGGCGACGCAACGCCGATCGAATGGCTGCATCGCGACCAACGCTACGGCGAAAAGCTCGCAACGCCCGACGTGACGATTGCCGATCTCATCGGCGACATTGATCCGATTAAGGCGGCGGCAAAGCGGCTGCATTATTCGCACGAGGGGGCGATCCATTTCGGGATTATCCCGCGCTGCAACCGCGGCATCTTTGCCATCAACGAGCTGCCGGATTTGCAGCCGCGCATTCAGGTCGGTCTCTTCAACATCCTCGAGGAGAAGGACGTGCAGATTCGCGGCTTCAACGTGCGCATCCCGATGGATATCATGCTGGTGTTTACGGCAAACCCGGAAGACTACACGAACCGCGGCAACATCATCACGCCTCTCAAGGATCGTATTGACTCTCAGATTCTGACACACTATCCGCGTTCGTTGGAGGAAGCAATCAGCATTACCGAGCAAGAAGCGGCGGTCAAGCGTGAAGGGCGTGACGTGCGCGTGCCGCAGTTCTTCCGTGAGATTATCGAGCAGATTGCGTTCGAGGCGCGCAAGAGCGAGTTTGTTGATCAGAAAAGCGGCGTGAGCGCGCGCCTGACGATCGCGGCCATGGAAAATCTCGTGAGCAACGCCGAGCGGCGCGCTATCTTCGTCAAGGACAATGTCATCGTGCCGCGCATTTGCGACTTGCCCCATGTGCTGCCGGGCATGACGGGGAAAATCGAGCTCGTGTTCGAAGGCGAGCAGGAAGGATCGGTGAAAGTGAGCAAGGCGCTCGTCGGGAAAGCGGTACGTGAGACGTTCAAAAAGTATTTCCCCGATCCGCTCCGCAAGCGACCGCAGCGACCGCAGCATGAAGGACAAATGCGCCAGCCCACCGACGATGGCGAGTACGGAAAGATCGTCCAATGGTTCGAGGCAGGCAATAAAATTGAGATTGCTGACGACATGACGATCAGCGAGTATTTTCGCGAGCTGGATAAAGTGAAAGGCTTGCGCGACCTCACGAAGAAACACATGGCGAACGTCGAAGAGAAGTACGAGCTGCCTTCCGTGATGGAGTTCGTGCTCGACGGCTTGCACCAGAATTCCAAAATCGCAAAGGACGAAGTGGACCACGTTACGTCGTACAAGGATATGGTGGGAAGTATTTTTTCGGGACCGGGGCGCGGGTTTGAGGAAGATTGACGAAGCGGGAACGCTTCGCTGCTTGGCTCCACGGCGACACGATCAGAACTATGCATAGCTACTCCCAATGAGATTCCGATATTCGAAATGGACCGCGCAATCGCAGACTGACGAGCAGAAGCTCCAGCAGATGATTCAGCTCTTCAGCTATCTCGTCGTGCAAACGAGCGGCGATGTGCAGGAGGCGCTCGAATGGCTGCGCCAGCTCGCGGAAGAGTACGGCTTGTTCGACGAGAACATGACGATGGACGATCTGCTTGACAAGCTGCGCGAACTGGGAATCATCGAGGACGTGAACGATATCCCGACGCTGACGACGAAAGGCATCCAGCGCATACGACAAGACGCGCTGAAAGAAATCTTCACCTCGCTGAAAAAGTCGCCGAGCGGCGCTCACGAAACGCCTTATACCGGCAGCGGCGTTGACCGTCTGAGTGAAACGAAAAAGTTCAACTTCGGCGACCAGCCCACGAACATTGACCTCACCTCGACGCTCTCGAACGCCTTTCGGCGCGACGGCATCGAGGATTTCACGCTGAAAGAAGAAGACCTCGAAGTGTACGAAACCGAGCACCAGACAACCTGTGCGACCGTGATGATGATTGACATCAGCCACAGCATGATTCTCTACGGCGAAGATCGCATCACGCCCGCGAAGCAGGTTGCACTCGCGCTCTCGGAACTCATCATGTCGCGCTACCCAAAGGATTACCTCGCGCTTGTCACGTTCGGCGACGAGGCGGAATTGGTGAGCATCAACGAACTCCCGTTCCTCAACGTGGGTCCCTACCACACGAACACGCGCGCAGGTTTGCAGCTCGCGCGCACGCTGCTGCGTCGCTGCGGCAACGCCAACAAACAGATTTTCATGGTCACCGACGGCAAGCCCTCAGCCATTTTCACCGAGAGCGGTAAGCTCTACAAGAACTCGTTCGGTCTCGATCCAAAAATCGTCAACAAAACACTCGACGAGGCGGTCGCGTGCCGCCGCGAACAAATCCCGATCACCACCTTCATGGTCGCGCGCGATCCGTATCTCATCAATTTCGTCGAAGAGCTGACGAAAGCGAATCATGGCCGCGCTTATTATTCGTCCCTGAACAATCTCGGCGAGTTTGTCTTCGTGGATTACATCCGGAACAGAAAGAAGAAATTCACTTCGCGATAGTTGATCTGAAGCTGCTCGAGATTACATTCCCAACACCCGAAGAAAACCTTGCCTGCGACGAAGCGCTGCTCGATCAGCTCGAGAGCGGCACGGGTGATGAAGTGCTTCGTTTCTGGGAATCGCCGACATATTTTGTTGTGCTCGGCTCATCGAACAAGCATCACGATGAAGTGCATGGAGAAGCTTGTCGCACCGATGGTATTCCTATTCTCCGGCGCCACAGCGGCGGCGGTACAGTACTGCAAGGTCCCGGTTGTTTGAACTACGCGTTGGTATTGCGCATCGGTGCGCACAGTGCGACGCGGACCATTACGTCAACAACACACTACGTTATGAACCGCCACGCCGCAGCGCTTTCGGATCTTCTCAAGACAACAGTCGAAGTGAACGGGAGCAGCGATCTGACGATCGGCGGAAGAAAGATCTCGGGCAACGCTCAACGAAGACGACTCACGTCGCTCCTTTTTCATGGGACGTTGCTCCTGGACTTTGACCTGTCCCTCGTCGAAAAGTATTTGAAGCTGCCGCCGAAACAGCCCGCGTATCGCGCCCAGCGAAGCCATCGCGAGTTCCTGACGAACATCGAAACCGATCACGGGGCAGTCAAGCGCAACCTCGCAAGACGATGGAACACGACGGAAGCTCTGGAGGAAATTCCCTCTGCGCAAATCGCGAGGCTTGTACGCGAGAAATATGCGAGTGCAGAATGGAACTTCAGAATATGAACGGGCGGTGCGCAGCTGAAAGATGAGGCGAGATGTTCGGATGAGCGCCGAGAGAGCAGTAGAAAGGAACGTATTGGCAGCGCTGCCGCCATTGCAATTGAGCAAACACTTCATGAGGTAATCGCTTCGAGACTTGGGAGCCAGCAGAACCGATGGCAACAACCCCCTCACACGGTGTGCAAGCAGGCTTGATCGCATACTACGCTCTGAAATTCGTCGCACAGATTCTCCACGCGCGGGTGCCGGCGCTCTGGTCGAGCATCGCTGCGTACACGAAGCCTCTTGCGATCTTGCTCGTTGCGCTCGCTGCGGTCTTCGGCATGCTGCCAGACCTTCTCGGTATCTACGGACACGCACACGCGGCGCTGGATGCTCGACAGCGCAACGATCCAGCGTGGATGAGCGCCCGCGATTGGAGCGCCCCCGCGGGCTACTACTGGCGTGCTCACAATGCAGATTTGTACGAGAGCTTCAAGCTTGTTCCGTTTTATGCGCTTCATATTTGGGTAGACAAGTTCTTTCACAAAGCAGAAGGCGGGTGGAACGAACAAGGCTATGTGTTAGAAGTTGTGATTGACGTTCTTATGCTTGGCTTGATTGGATTCGAACTACGGCGCGCGCGTTGGCGCCGTGCTCGTAGGTTGCACTAAAGCCGATTCCTTCTTACCTTTTTTCAGCATGAATCGTTCACCTATCCGTGCCCGTTCTTTGGACCGCGCCTGCCTGTTTGCGATGAACAATGTTCGATGTGCTCCGCAGGCGTCTTCCCAATTTTTTCTCAAGAGATTCTTTCGATGAATAAATCCACCGTCTTCCTCAATTCTTCACTCGGCAAAAAAATCGTCATGTCGCTGTCGGGGCTGTTTCTCTGCAGCTTTCTCGTTGTACATCTCACCATCAACTTATTCGCGTTGAAAGTCAAGAGTGACAACGGCAGCGAGTTCAATCTCTACGCAAACTTCATGGCAACCCACTGGCTGATCAAGCCGCTGGAGATTCTGCTGTTTGTAGGATTTCTGGTGCACGCGATTCTGGGGATCTATCTTACGGTGAAGAACCGCCAGGCGCGCCCGATAGGCTATAAGCACAGCAGCGGCTCGGCGAACGCGTCGTGGATGTCGCGCTATGCATGGCTCACAGGAATATTTGTCGGCGTTTTTCTCGTCGTTCACATCAATACCTTCTTCGTGCAATCGCGCTTCATCGTCCATCGTCCGATGATCGAATTTCTGATCGCTGCATTCAGCGATCCGATATACGTTGCGTTCTACATCGTTGCGCTGTTCTTCCTTGCGTATCATGTGCGGCACGGGTTTCAGTCGGCGTTTCAGACACTTGGCTTGCGGACGAGTCGTTATATGCCGCTCATCAACGCTATCGCCGCCGTTTTTTGGCTGTTGATTCCCATCGGCTTTGCTCTTATTCCTTTGTATTTCCTTTTTGCCTACTAAGGTAAATCCATGATGTTGAATTCTAAAATTCCCGATGGACCCATTCACCAGAAGTGGGACAACCATCGTTTTCATTTGAAGCTCGTCAACCCGGCGAACAAACGGAAGTATCACATCATCGTGGTCGGCACGGGACTCGCCGGTGCGTCCGCCGCCGCGTCGCTCGCCGACCTCGGCTATCGAGTGACGACGCTCTGTTATCACGAATCACCGCGGCGTGCGCACAGCATCGCTGCGCAAGGCGGCATCAATGCGCCGAAGAATTACTCGAACGACGGCGACAGCGTTTGGCGATTATTCTACGATACCGTGAAGGGAGGCGATTATCGCGCGCGCGAGGCAAACGTCTATCGTCTCGCACAAGTCAGCGGCTCGATCATTGACCAGTGCGTCGCGCAAGGTGTTCCGTTTGCGCGCGAGTACGGCGGCTTGCTGGACAATCGCTCTTTCGGCGGCGCCCAAGTCGCGCGCACGTTTTATGCGCGCGGACAGACGGGGCAACAACTGTTGCTGGGCGCGTACTCCGCCCTGTCGCGCCAAATCGGTTTGGGCAACGTCACGTATCTCGACCGACGTGAGATGCTCGACCTCGTCCTCGTTGACGGCAAAGCACGCGGCATCATCGTGCGCAATCTGCGGACAGGAAAACTCGAACGCATTGCGGGGCACGCCGTTGTCCTCGCGACCGGTGGCTACGGCAACGTGTTTTATCTTTCGACGAACGCGAAGGCAAGTAATGCGACGGCGATTTGGCGCGCACACAAACGCGGCGCGTATTTCGGCAACCCGTGTTTCACACAAATTCACCCCACCTGCATTCCGCAAAGCGGCGACTATCAATCCAAGTTGACGCTGATGAGCGAGAGCCTGCGCAATGATGGGCGTATTTGGGTTCCCAAAAACAAAGGCGACAAGCGCAAGCCCGAAGACATTCCCGACAGCGAACGAGACTATTATCTGGAGCGGCTCTATCCCTCCTTCGGCAATCTCGTGCCGCGCGATGTCGCCTCGCGTCGTGCAAAAGAAATGTGTGACAAAGGCTTTGGGGTGGGCCCGACGGGCCTCGCTGTCTATCTTGATTTCGCGGACGCAATCAACCGGAGCGGGCGGAGCGTCATCGAAGGAAAGTACGGCAACCTGTTCGACATGTATCATGAAATCACCGGCGAGAATCCGTACGAAACCCCGATGCGCATTTATCCTGCTGTGCACTACACGATGGGAGGCTTGTGGGTTGACTATAATCTGATGAGCACCATTCCGGGATTGTATGTCATCGGCGAGGCAAACTTCTCCGATCACGGCGCGAACCGTCTCGGAGCAAGCGCGTTGATGCAGGGGCTCGCCGACGGTTACTTTATCCTGCCGTACACAATCGGCGATTACCTTGCCGCTACACAATTCGGCACCGTCACTTCCGATGCTAAAGAATTTCGCGATATCGAGAATGTTGTCAACGAAGGCATTACAAAACTTCTCTCGATCAACGGCAAACGAACAGTGGAGTATTTCCATCGTACGCTTGGAAAGATCATGTGGGATAAAGTCGGGATGGCACGCAGCCGTGCCGTCCTCGCCAGTGCAATTCGGGAGATTCAGCAGCTGCGCGAAGACTTCTGGCAGGACGTGAAAGTTGTCGGCTCTGCCAATGGCTTGAACGCCGAGCTCGAACATGCCGGCAGAGTAGCCGACTTCATCGAATTAGGCGAGTTGATGGCGAAAGACGCGCTGCATCGCGAAGAATCGTGCGGTGGCCACTTCCGCGAAGAGTATCAAACGGAGGACGGTGAAGCCAAGCGCAACGACGAGCAGTTCAGCTATTGTGCCGCATGGGAATATCGCGGAGCGGGTGTCGAGCCGATGATGCACAAAGAGCCTCTCACTTTCGAATACGTGAAACCCTCGCAAAGGAGCTATAAGTAATGAAGTTCTCTCTCGACGTTTGGCGGCAACAGAACGAACAAGATGCGGGACGGTTCGTCACGTACTCCGTCGCGGATATTCCAGGCGATGCGTCGTTTCTCGAAATGCTCGACGTGCTCAACGATCAGCTTGTCCAAAAGAATGAAGAACCCATAGCGTTCGACCATGACTGCCGCGAAGGCATCTGTGGCAGTTGTGGGTTGGTCATCAATGGACGACCGCACGGTCCGGGTCGAGGCGTTGCAACGTGCGGGCTGCGCATGCGAAGCTTCCGCGACGGCGACCATATCACTGTCGAGCCTTGGCGAAGCAAAGCGTTTCCTGTCATCAAAGATTTGGTTGTTGATCGCACATCGTTCGACCGCATCATGCAAGCGGGCGGGTTCATTTCAGTGAAGACGGGCGGCACTCCGGACGGGAACGCAATCCCGATCGCAAAGTCCATAGCTGACGAAGCGTTCGACGCCGCTGCCTGCATCGGCTGCGGTGCGTGCGTTGCCGCGTGCAAGAACGGCTCAGCAATGCTGTTCGTCGCTGCCAAGGTCTCGCATCTCGCATTGCTGCCGCAAGGCGACGCCGAGCGCATCTCGCGTGTCGAAGCAATGGTCGCGCAAATGGATGCAGAAGGTTTCGGCAACTGCTCCAACACCTACGCGTGCGAAGCGGAGTGTCCCAAAGAGATTTCTGTTTCGCATATTGCGCGGTTGAATCGCGAGTACTTGAGAGTAAAGCTTCTGTAGAGCCCCGACGCTTTCCGCCGCGCCGGCTTTTTCATTTCGTCACGGTCAATGGCGAGTCACCACTCCGTCGTTTCGTCTTCTCGTTGGATGCTGCCACTCATGTTCTGCGGAGTGATTCTCTCGCGCCTTCCCTTTCTCTGGTCCGGCTACGGCTTTGATCCGGACTCGTGGCGGCTGGCGAATGTCGCGCAGCAGTTTTGGAATACCGGCATCTATGAAGTTTCTCGTTTCCCCGGCTACCCACTCCACGAAATGATCTCGGCGCCGTTGGTTGCGCTCGGCGGTTCGGTGCTCTCCAATGCTGCGACACTACTGGCAACCCTCGCGCTTCTGTGGGTCTGGTGGCGTCTCATCGAACATCGCGCTCGCCATCCTCTTACGCTCCTTGCATGCTCTGCCTTTCTGCCACTGCTGTGGGTGAATTCCGCAACCACGATGGATTACGTCTGGTCGCTGCTCTTCCTCCTCCTCTCGGTCCAAAGCGCAGCGAACAAGCGCGCGGTTCTTGCTGGGATCTGGCTCGGCATCGCCGCCGGTTTCCGTCCATCGAATGTTGTGTGCATTATCCCTCTCACTGTGCTGGTGATGACAAACGAGAAACGGCTGCGTGCGGCAGTCGCGTGTTGTGCAACGGCGTTCGTTGTCATTGCCGCCGCGTTCATCCTACCGATCGCAACATATGGTGTCCGCGGATGGTTGGATGGAGTCGCGGCGCAGTCGGCTGTTGTCTACTCATCACTCGGCAAGCGGTTGCTGTTCTTTGGCTACCGAACGGTATTCAGCATCGGACCGATTGGCATTGCGATGGCGGGAGTACTTCTCTTGCTCCATCGAAAGGTGCTGTTGCAGCAGATCACCACGCGCGAGCCGTTGTTTCTCGCCTCGGTTGTTGGAGTGCTGGTGTTCGTTGCGCTGTTCTTATACGCTCCTCTCGATCGTTCGTATCTGCTTCCTGCATTTCCGTTTCTCTTCATCGTTTTGGACTCATTGGCTACGTCGCGGCAAATGGTCTGTCTCTTGCTTGCCGTGGTGTCGTTTGCATTTGTGAATCCTGATATAACGCAACATGACACTTCTGCGGTGAAGCCAGCCTTCAATCCCCGTGCCGGCATCGTCATCGAGGAATACCAAAAGCGAATGCTGAACTTGGAAGAACGTCGTGTTGCTCCCTCGCTCGCGCCCGGCACACCGGCAGTCGTCATTGTCGGCATCGGCGAGCAGTTCTGGTTTGAGAACGCACAGGTCGAAAAAGACACCGGTGCATTTTGGAGGAGCTTTCACGACATCGCTACGCATTCGGTGACCAACCACGATCTTCACTTCATCGCTCTGATGAGCCGAGAGGAGATCGTTCGCGCACACACCGCGGGCTACCGCCCGTTTTGCTTAGCGCAACGACGACTGTATATCGAATCTGTCATCGGCGCATCGGCTCGCGACGTGGGCGTTACCGTGATTCCACTATTCGACAAGTTCCAATACCTGGTTCCGCAATGATGAGGTTGAGATGCTCTCTGCGATCTACCAACCCAACCGTACCTTGGCGTGCTCCCCGTCTGCGCTAACCGTCTCCCAAGCTGAAAAGGTTTCCGAATTCTGGCTACTCCATGAGCGATGCAACGTATCAAGAATCCCAGATCGCTGAACAGGGTCGGCACTTCCTGTGCCGCACAGCACGCAGTTTTCCCCACTTTCCTTGCCTCATACACAAATAAGTCGTAAGTTTGCAATCATTCACGATACTCTTTGCGAATATGGCTGAGGGGAAGCTATTCAATGCTTGAACGAGAAACCGAAATCATCAAACAGATCATTGCCGAATCCACGATCGGGGAGCGCAATGCCATCAAGCTGAACGAAGTGGTTGCCGCGGACTTACCCAGCGGAGTGAAGGCATACATTATCGCTGACGTGACGAAGCATTTCGAGAAGGAGCTTCAGCAGACGGCGTTCGAGCGAATCGCCAAAGGAGTTGCGTCCACGATCACCGGTCAGCGTGCGATCATGCGAACACTCGCGATGGAATTCACGCTGAGTCGCGAGGGTTACATCAAGGTCGTTGAAGACACAGTGTTCTTCCTGGAGAACTATCTCTGCCGCCCTCGGTGGACTCTTCAGCAGTTGATGTTCGAGCAAGGGCAGACGATCACGTTCGACGAGATGATCAAGAAACTCGAGCTTGCGGTCGAGTATTCCTACTTTGCGCTTCTCATCGAGCGTCATGCGCGGCGCGCGGGATGGAGGCTGATTTCGGCACAGCAGTTCGCGTCGCTTGTCGAGCGCATTGATACTGAGGTCGTCAAGAACCATTCACCGCGCGAACTTGCCCTGCTCACCAAACCGATATTTGATTTCCTCCTCTTCGGCGATACTTCGATGGACCGGCCGGTGCCGATCGGTGCGATTCTTCTGTTTTTCGAAGACAAGAAGATGGTACAGGAGAAGGAACACATCGAGCGAATGTATCAGTTGAAGCCGCACAAACAGATTTCGCTCAATCAACTCATCGCAATGCTGGAGGAATTCCACGCGATGTCGACTGCCGTCAAGGCGGATGTTGAGCAAGCCGAGAAAGAACTCTTGGCACCGCTTGAAGCCAAGCACGCAGAGCTTCACCAACCCTCCGCCGCGTCCGACGAGGTGCCAGCAGAAGGAGTTGATTCGGCAGAGCGGATTGCGGAGGAGCCGGAGCGCGAAGCGACAACACTCGAAACCGCCGAGCACGAAATTCCTCATGACCCGGTCGTTGAGCATATAGTTGAGGCATCGCGAGTGGACATCCTCTCAACAGAACGCGAGCAGAGGAGCGACTCGCTCGATGCGCTGCCTGATGCCGTCGACGCGATGTTCATTGAAGCAAGCGCGAACGAACCTACGACGAACGATGTGGCTCAACCTGAACCAACGACATCGGAACAAGACGTCCCACCCTCGATGGGTCAGCAACCGACGGTTGTCAACCCGCAGGTCTTGACAGAGTATGCGCAAGAACGCGCGCGCTTGAGTGCCGCCATCATGAACTTTCCCGATACTCCGGCGAAGCAGATTCGCCCGGAGTTGCTCGATGTCGAAGACGCATTTTCAAGTGAACAGCGCGCAAAGTTCATCCGTCGCGTCTTCAAAAGCAACGAAGCGGATTACGTCGTGTTTATCAATTCGGTGAACAAGGCAAACACCTGGCGCGAGGCACAAGTGCACCTACGGCAATTGTACGAAATCAACAATCTCGACGTTCGCTCACCCGACATCGTGGAGTTTACCGATGCGATGCACGCACGATTCAACCCCGCAGTCAAAACGGAATGAAATTCATAGACCTTGCCCGCATCCATGTGAAAGCCGGCGATGGGGGAGCGGGATCGGTCAGTTTTCGGCGCGAGAAATACATTCCTAAAGGGGGACCTGACGGGGGCGACGGCGGGCGCGGCGGCAGCGTCGTTCTTCGCGCGAACACTCATCTCAATACACTTCTCGACTTTCAATTCAAGAGTCATTTCAAAGCGGGGCGCGGGGCGCACGGCCTCGGCGCGAACAAAACAGGAAAAAGCGCCGACGACATCGTGCTCGATGTTCCGCTCGGTACCGTCGTTCGCGATGCACAGACGAACGAGGTGTTGGGCGATCTCTCGAGGCACAACCAAACTCTCATCGTTGCGCGCGGCGGAGCCGGCGGACGCGGCAACGCAGCGTTCGCAACCTCGACGAATCAAGCACCGCGCGAGTATGAAGTCGGCGAGCGCGGCGAGGAACGAGAGCTTGTGCTTGAGCTGAAGTTGCTCGCTGATGTTGGCTTGGTCGGCTTTCCGAACGCAGGCAAGTCAACGCTGATCTCCGTTATCTCGGCGGCGAAACCGAAAATTGCCGATTATCCGTTCACGACCCTCGTCCCGAATCTCGGCATCGTCCACATCGGTGACGGGGCGAGTTTTGTCGTTGCGGATATTCCGGGTCTGATCTCTGGCGCGCATGAGGGGAAAGGGCTTGGCATTCAATTCCTCCGACACATCGAAAGAACAAAGGTGCTTTTGTTCTTGTTGGATGGAACGAGTGAAGATGTGAAATCGGATTTCAAGGTTCTTCAACAAGAGTTGAAGCTTTTCAACGAAGCGCTCCCGAAAAAACCAACCGTCATCGCGATAACAAAAATTGACATTGTTGACGAGCCACGGCTGAGGGCATTGAGGAACATACGGTTTCGTGGAATTCCAACGTTCCTCATCTCCGCCGTCGCGCGCGTCGGTGTTGATGCGTTAGTTGAAGAACTCTGGCGCCACGTCGCACAACACCGCGTTCCCGAGACGGAACTCGACGTGGAACCTCCTACCCCGAAGGAACGGCGCGCTGCGCGTGAAAAGGCGCGCAGGCGAAAACCAACACGCGGCAGACGCCGCCAGTGGGATTAACGTGTCCGCCAAGCAGCCCCTCCGTTCGCCGCTCTCGCTTCAACGAACAGTCGTCGTTCTCGCGGCGCTCTCCGGTCTTCTCCTCTGTGTCACCGTTATAGGACTTTCTGTGGGCAGCATCCCGATCTCCTTTGGCGATGTCCTCAAGTCGTTCATCCACGCACACGCTGTTGACGACGCCGCGCGAGCAATCATTCGCGAGATACGTCTCCCGCGGTTGCTGTTAGCAATGCTTGTTGGGGCGGGACTTTCGATTGCAGGCGTCGTGTTTCAGGCGCTGTTACGGAATCCGCTCGCAGAGCCCTATATTCTCGGTATTTCGAGTGGCGGAACGGTCGGTGCGATTCTCGCGATCAGTGTAGGGCTCGGCGTCGGTGTATTCACAACACCGCTCGCATCCTTCATCGGTTCCGCGCTCGTGATGCTGCTCGTCTACTCCCTCGCCCATCGTCACGGACAACTCGACACGAACGCACTGCTGCTTGGCGGCGTCGTTGTAGGGGCATTTTTCAACGCTGTCGTTTTGCTCATCATCGCTGTCTTCAATCAGGAGCTGCGCAACGCGTTCTTGTGGCTCATGGGAAATTTCAGTGCTGCAAACTTCGAATCGCTGACAGTTGTTGGACCTCTCGTTCTTCTTGCGTCGGTCTTCTTACTTCTTCAAGCGAAAAAGTATAATCTCATCGCGACCGGAGATGAACCTGCGCTGCAGCTTGGCGTTGACGTTCCGACGATCAAGCGCCTCTCCTACCTGTGCGCGTCATTGATAACAGGGCTTGTCGTTTCTCTCAGCGGGGTGATCGGTTTTGTCGGTCTCGTTATTCCGCACATATGCAGAATGCTGTTCGGTCCCGACCATCGGTTGCTCCTTCCCTCCTCGATGCTTCTCGGAGCAAGTTTTATGATTGTCGCCGATATGATCGCGCGAACGATACTTTCCCCAACGGAAATACCCGTTGGGGCAGTTACTGCCGCCATTGGTGCCCCGTTGTTTGTGTACTTGCTGAGACGGTGACGCCGCCTGCACTCGTTGTTGAGGATTTTCACGTGCAATTCGCAGCGTCTACCTCGTCGCGACCGCGACCCCGGGCTTGAGCGCGATTGCGGCTAACTGTCCCTGCCGCGCGTAATCAATTGCCTCGCCGAGAATGCGCGCTGCTTCTTGTGGCGCGTGGAAGCCCATTGAGTTTTCCGCCATCACGAAGTCGAGACGAAACTGCGCGAGACGTTGCAGCTTGAGCGCAGGCTGGAGCGCTTCTTCGGAGACGCCGCGCGCTTTGGCCCGCTTCACTTCATCGTACATTTGCGTCAGTGCTTCTTGTCCGCGGTTCATTAGCGAGCGCGTTCGGTCTTGAATCGTTTCGACCCGAGCTTTCAATTCGTCTTCGGGTTGCGGATGACACGTTTGACATGCACGTGAGATGTTGAGTATCGGACTGCGTACGTGATGGTCGCTAATTTTCACCGCGCCATCGCGTTTGTACGGCATATGGCAGTCGGCGCACGAGACTCCGCTGCGTGCGTGAATGCCTTGATTCCACATTTCGAATTCCGGATGCTGAGCTTTCAACACGGGAGCGTTGGTTTCAGCATGTGCCCAATCTTTGAAATTCATCTCATCGTAATACTCCTGAATCTCCTCCACCTTCAAGCCATTGTTCCACGGATAGGTTACCGTCTTGCGGTCACCTTTGAAATAGTATTCGACGTGACATTGTCCGCAGACGTAACTGCGCATCTCTTGCCGCGTCGCCATCTTGTTCGGATCGAAATTCTCGATTCCTTTCGCCTGTTTCATGTACGCCCTGATGCCGACGAGAAACGCAGGACGCGTCACACGTAAATCCATCGTTTTCGGATCGTGACAATCAATGCACGCGATGGGATGATCAACAAGCTTGCGTGCCTCGGCGTAGGGCATCGCGCTCACTTCCTCGAAGCCCTTCATCACATCGCCGCCCCCAACGTTCCGATACGCGGGAATCACAGAGGAATGGCACTGCAAGCACGCACCGGGCTGCTTCTTTTCCGTTACGCGTTTTGTCTCATCTTGGTCGCTTAACATGAATGCATGTCCGCGCTCCTCACGAAAGTCTATGCCGAAGGCGTAACCGGAAAAGATTCGTCTCAGCGCAGGTTCGGCATCGAGCTTCTGAAACGCTTCGCTGCCGCCATGTTTCGTTCGCACCGTGTCCACTGTTCGCTTGTAGCCGTCGTATTGTCGCGGAAAATTTTTTCCCCACACAACGGGGTCAATCGTTTCCTCGGTCAAATCTGCAAGACGAAATGAAACTTCCTTCGCTTCTTCTTTTCTGTCCCGTACATTGAATAAAAGAAATGTTGTCAGCCACGTAAGTGCCGCGACTGCAACGACGAGGATTGCATAGGTCTTGTAATTGGGTT
>CAYUFU010000022.1:0-17281 GCA_964444145.1 uncultured Chitinophagales bacterium | reverse complement strand
CGTGCGCCATGCCCAACGCCCGCATGACAATGAATGCAGGTTCTCTCGTTCGAGTTGCCGTGCTGCGTTCGCCCCACGATACCCGCCGTCAACTCCTCGTGGCATGAAACGCAATTCGCCTGCAAGTTGTCGAGATTGGCTTGAGTGATGCGCAGCGGCTCGACGAAATTTTGAAATGTAAATTTCCACGAGTGTCGTAAGCCGTTTTCGCCCTTCGAGAAGTATTTCGGCACAAAATCGTGCGGCGTGTGGCAATCGTTGCATGTCGCCCGTGCGTGGTGTGGCGATTTTTGCCACGAGTCAAGGTAATCACGCATCACGTGGCAGTTCGCGCACGCCCTCGGGTCGTTGCTGAAATACGAGCCCCCCTCAGCGTACGTCCACGTGTAGTAACCAAGTCCAAGCATCAATCCCGTGAGCACCGAAAGAATAATGCCTGCGCGATGCGTTGGAATAATCGAATGGAGATTCATGTATTTCCTTCGTTCCATCAAAACCAAACTTTCGTCGCGGCATATCCCCACCACGCGACGTCCGAACCGCGGAACGTGGACCGCATGATATCGCCGGGCAAAAATGCCGAGACGCCGAGTTCGAATGAAACATTATTGTTGTAGGCGAATGAACTGGTCAAATCAAGTTCCTGTCCGAAGGAACCGCTCGAGAGACTTCCCTTGTCCGCCATCGCAAAATTGTGGAACCACACATTAACCGTTGATCTCTCCGATGGCTTCAGCACAATTTTCACAATCATGTCTTGCAAGCCGCGAGTGAGTGTATTGTCGGGGATGTTGACAAAATAGTCCATGAAGCCGAACCACTTATGGCCGGTGTAAAACGGAGCGAAGAACGATTTGAACTTCGTGGTATCGGCAGAGCCGGAAAGAAAATCGTAACTCGCGCTCACAGATGCAAGAGGGGAATTCTCAAACGTGTAACCGAGCGTTCCCGAAAGTAGGTACGCGCTGATCGTCTTTGTCGCGAGGTCACCAAACTGATATGCGGCTTCTGCTTCGTACTGGACTTGCTGCGCAGAGCCTCTGACATACGCGCCGAGCGTTGCCCGCGTCAATTCGCTTTCTAACGAACCTGCACTTTTTCTGCTCCACTCATGGAGGAAATACCCGTCGAGTCTGTTCTTCTCCCCAAGTGTTCCTGCGTAGTACAGTCCCGAAAACAGAAATCCCTCGCCGCCGACACCGGCAACTGTTGCGGGTGTTGAAACCGTTGGCGCCATATTGTATTCAGAAACATTCGTCGTGAACACGTCAAGCGAGTGGGCGTCCCAGCGATAGCGCAGCAGGCCGCCGTCGAACGCGCGCCCAACATTCGCCCACTCGGCAGCACCAATCACGCGTTGGTTCCCGTACGTCATCTCCATGCGACCGAGCGTGACGCTCAATCCAGTGTGGAAGAGACTGTCCAGACGAAGGGAGCCTTGGCGCAAATCGAGGTTACGATAGTTTGCCGACGTGTTCGCCGTACCCGTTACGCTCGGCTGACCGAACACGCGCGCATCCTGCAGTTGCAGAAAGAGTTGTACGTTCGTTGTTGGTAGTATTTCTGCGCTCAGTCGTGTGCGCAGCAGAGTATAGGCGTTCATCGGCGTTCGGTTTCTGAAATCCCGCCCGTCGAGTTCACCCCGAACGCGAACCTCGCCTTTCCATGTGATGGCAACCTCCTGTGCTTGGGAGATTGTCGAACTGGATAGTATCAAGAGTAGTAGAGCTGTTTTCATAACCATTCTTTCTCGTTTCGTTAGGTGCTGTTTCGTATTATCGGACTAAACTGTCCGTAATAAGGTACGGAGCACCCGAATTGGAATCAAGAGGGCCGCCGAAAGAGAATCGCATTCTTCCAATCTGCATCGTTTTTGAGTTCACTCTACAAATCCGTACCTTAAGCACCATGAGAGAGGTCGCGGTCGGCATCATTCTGAGGAACGGCTACGTGCTCGCGTGCCAGCGGAAGCGCGGGGCCAGCTATGCGTTGAAGTGGGAATTTCCCGGCGGCAAACTTGAGGAGGGCGAAACGCCGGAGAACGCGCTTGCGCGCGAATTGCGCGAGGAACTTGCCATTGAAGCACATGGTGCCGAAGAATTCTGGCGACAAGAATGGGTGTATCGTGATGGATCGGATGGCTCACAACACGACGGCTCGTTTCGTGTGTTTTATTTTCTTGTGAGAGAGTTTTCGGGTGAGCCGGTGAATCGCGCCTTCGAACAAATTCAATGGATACGTCCGCACGACCTCCAAACGATGGACATTCTGGAAGGAAACCGAGACGCCGTCGAGCGGCTCGTGACGTATGCGGCAGCGCAATAAGCACCGTACGGTTGTCCGCGCAATCCTTCGCTGGTATGCGATGCGAGGACGAACTCTCCCCTGGCGAGGCATCTCGAATCCCTACCGTATCCTCATTTCAGAAATCATGCTGCAGCAAACACAGGTGAGCCGGGTGCTGGAAAAATATCCTCAATTCCTTCGCCGTTTTCCGACACTCCGCTCGCTTGCACGCGCGCAGCAACGCGATGTCGTCCTCGCGTGGCGCGGCATGGGCTATAACAATCGCGCAGTACGGCTTCACCAACTCGCGCTCGCCGTTGTGCACCATCATCGTGGCAAGATCCCTCAAGACTTCGATTCACTGATCGCATTGCCCGGCATCGGCAGGTACACGGCGAATGCGCTGCTCTCCTCGGCATTCCGCAACCAAGTTCCGGTTGTTGATGTCAATATCCAGCGATTGTTATCGCGTATTTTCTGGAGAATGAAAACCACGGGGGCAATGCGAAGGACACATGAACTTTGGGACCTCGCAGAAGCTATTCTTCCGAAAGGAAGAGCGTACGATTGGAATCAAGCATTGATGGATGTGGGCGCTCTCGTCTGCACGGCGCGAAACCCGAAGTGCGCTTCATGCCCGGTTGGCTCGCTCTGTTCTTCACGCACCACAATGACGCGCACACCCGCACCTCGTTCGCAACGCGAGCCGGCGCTGAACGGGATTCCTCATCGCATCTATCGCGGCAGAATTGTTGAAGCCCTTCGGGGTCTGAATGGAACGCAGAGCATTCGTGCCGACGTGTTGGCACGAGCGATTCATCCGAACTTCGGGCGACGCAATGTCACGTGGTTTAGAACGTTGTTGAGCAGGTTGGAGCGAGATGGGTTGATTCATGTTCGTGGGAACCGTTTACTGCATTCGACCCGTGTTTCATTGGCGTAGGTATTCTTCCTTTGGCTGGACATGACGGAGATCGCGTCTCCTTGATGCGAACCCCGTGCTCGCGGACGATGACATACAAACACATAGCATATCTTGAATCGCAATTCAATGAACGGCGAGATGCAATCCGAGCGCGACTTCGGGAATTTTCAACTGTCCCGCGCGAAGAGTATTTCTACGAGTTGGCATACTGCCTCCTCACACCGCAATCGAGTGCGGCAAACGCGGACAAAGCGATTGCTGCATTGAAGTCGGTAAATTTCCTCGAGCATGATCTTGACGCTACGGAAATCCTTTCCCGCAAACAGCATTATATTCGTTTTCACAACACGAAGGCAAAACGTTTGCATGAGCTGAAGGCGAAGTATGACCAAACCGTTGCCGTGCTCTGTAACGGCATGCCGAGCCGCGAACTTCGTGCATGGCTCGTACACAATGTGAAGGGGCTCGGTTGGAAAGAGGCATCACATTTTCTCCGCAACATCGGTCACCGCGACCTCGCTATTCTCGATAGACACATTTTGAAAAACCTCAAGCGGCATGGGGTCATACGCACTCTGCCGAAAACTCTCACCCCAAAACGTTATCTTTATATCGAACAGCAATTCAAGCTCTTCGCAGACGAGATCGCTATTTCGATGGATGAATTGGATCTGCTGTTTTGGAGCAATGAGACCGGTGAGATACTGAAGTGACCTCCGTCCTGAGTTCGCCCTCCGCGGACGAATGACCTTGTTGCGGAAATTTCTTTTGGAAATCGAGGATGAACGTGAGAAATAAGAACGAGAAAAACGTATTGATGAAAAATCTTGCATGCCGGCAACTCTGCCGTGGACATATCCTCTGCTCTGCTCAGAATTGGGAGGAAAGCTGAAGAAGAAATGAAGTACATAATCATCGGCGCGGGCATGATGGGCAGCGCCGCAGCATACGACATTGCCGTACACAATCCGAACGATGAGGTTGTGCTCGCTGATATCAACATTCAGCAAGCAAAAAGTGCAGCGGCAAACGTCGGATCGAATGTGTCGGCGACGCGTATTGATGTGAACAACACGCGGGAACTTGTGAAGCTTCTGCAAGGCAGCAACGCCGCCATCAGCGCCGTGTCCTACTCCGTCAATTTCCAAATGACGAAAGCCGCCATCGAAGCGGGCGTTCCGATGTGCGACCTTGGCGGCAACAACGACGTCGTCGAAAAGCAGATGACGCTGGATACTGCCGCAAAAGAAAAAGGTGTGACCATCGTGCCGAATTGCGGCCTTGCGCCGGGCCTGATCAACATTCTCGCCATGGAAGGGGTAAAGGAGTTCGAGCAAGTGGATGCCATTCACTTGCGCGTCGGTGGATTGCCGCAGCATCCGAAACCGCCGCTGTATTATCAGATCGTCTTCTCGGTCGAAGGGCTTATCAACGAGTATGTGGAGAAGGCGACGGTGATTCAGGGTGGCTCGTTGCAACTGCTCGAACCGATGTCGGGACTCGAAGATATCGAATTCCCACCACCGTTCGGGACGCTCGAGGCATTCAACACGTCGGGCGGACTCTCGACCTTGACCCAGGTCTTGGCGGGCAAAGTCAAGAATCTCGATTACAAAACCATTCGCTACAAAGGACACTGCGAGAAATTCAAGACGTTGCTCGACCTTGGTTTCGCAACGAACGAGCCGATGATGGTCGGCGGCAGCGTAAAAACAAATCGCGAATTCTTCGCCGACCTGCTGCGCAAGAAGCTCGACTATGGAGACAAGGACGTCGTGCTGGCTCGCGCAACGATTACGGGACGAACGAAGGACGCAGAAAAATCGCTGGTCTATGAATTTGTTGATTACTACGACGACGCTGCGAAGATGACCGCCATGATGCGCACAACCGCGATTCCGACCTCCATCACAGCACAAATGCTGGCGAAGAAGGAGATTACCAACTGCGGCATCATCGTGCCCGAGTTGTGCGTCAGCGGCAAACGCATGATCGAGGAGCTTGCAAAGCGCAACGTGCGCATTTCAAAAAAAGTCACCGAGTTGTGGAGATAACCATGCATCCGTTGTCAGTGCAAATCACGACCAAAGACGCAAGCGGAAAACGCGATGTACAATACAACTATGTACTCGAAACGAACGTACCACGATGGGAGCTGCTCAAGATTTTCTTCAAGGCGTTTTTTACGATCAAGTTTAACTGAGGTCATTACTCATCACGGATGACGATTCCGAGACAATCCAGGAAGCATAGTGTTTTTTGTTGCTCATTGAACCGGTTTTTGTCCCATGGCAGATACATTTAGTTTCGATATCGTTTCAGAAGTCAACATGCAAGAAGTTGACAATGCACTCAATCAGGCGCGCAAAGAAATCGCCCAGCGATACGATTTCAAAGATTCCAAAAGCTCGATTGAATTAAATCAGAAAGAGAAAGCCCTCACGGTGATTTCGGACGACGAGTTCAAACTCAAGAGCGTGCTCGACATTCTGCAGAACAAAATGATCAAGCGCGGCGTCCCGATCAAAGCACTCGATTATGGAACGGTGGAGCCCGCGGCAAACAGCACCGTCCGTCAAGTCATCAAGCTGCGCGTGGGCATTGACAAGGAAAACGCAAAGTTGCTCGTGAAGATGATCAAGGACTCGAAGTTGAAAGTGCAAGCGCACATCATGGACGATCAGGTGCGCGTGAGCGGCAAGAGTAAAGACGACTTGCAATCCGTGATGCGGCTCGTGCGGGACGCGGAGTTGAAGTTCGCAACGCAATTCACCAATTATCGGTAGAGCAAGCAGAGATGAACGAACCAGTGCGAGCGGGGGAATCTGCACGGAGCTTGGCGTTGGGGCTTGGTTTCTTTGCATTGTTGGTCTTCGTGTGCAAAGGGGGAGCGCAAACGGTGCCGCTTACCCTCACGCTGGCGGGCGATTCTACGCGCCCGATTGCAATTCGCACTATTCACCAGAAGCAACTGGTACTCGCCTCCGTTGCAGATATTGCCAAAGCGCTCTCGCTGCCAACGCGCGAACATGCCAGAGACTACTCGCTTGAACTTCGCCATCGGACTGCGACGGTGACGTTTTACGCGAATGGGTCATTCGTCGTCGTCGCGGAAGACCGGAGGGAAGCTACCGCGCAACAGCTTGCTTCGCCCGTGCTCTCCTCTGCCGGAGTCTTGTACGCTCCCGTCGCATCGCTCGTCTGGTCGTTCGAGAAATTGTTCGGCGTACCTGCAACCTATGATGCGGTGAGCAATCGGATTCGCGCAGGTAAACCCAAACCCATGTTCGACATCGTTACGTTGACGCTCGAACAAAAAGCCAACGGCACGATTCTTCGCATTCCGTCCGAGCGAAAGTTTTCCGACATCGAACTGCTTCGCAAAGACGACGGCTGGCTCTACGTAACGATTCCGGGCGCACGAAGTGATGCGGCGGCATTGAGGAGAGTGAAGCTGTCACCGCCCGTCAAACAATTCGTTGTCAGCCAATTCGCCGCGTCGCTCCAAATGGCCTTCCTCGTCGACGCGAGCATCACTGCAGCGGATATCGTAACAGACGCTGACACAACCGGCATCGTCCTCGTGCTTCGTAGCGAGCGGCGGCTGCCGAACACCGGTACCGAAGAAAAGACAAAGCGCGAGGGCATCACCGGCAACGAGAATCTGCGGAAGCGCTATGAGCTTGACGTCATCGTGCTCGACGCGGGCCACGGCGGGAAAGACCCCGGCACGATCGGCGTGCGGGGCACGTACGAAAAGAACGTCGTTCTGCCCATCGTGCGGAAGTTGGGTAAGCTGATTACGCGCTACATGAAGGACGTGAGGGTGGTGTACACGCGCGAGGACGATCGTTTCATCGAGCTTGACCGCCGCGGACAAATCGCCAACGAAGCCAACGGTAAGCTCTTTATCAGCGTGCACGCGAACGCAATGCCGCGCAAGCCGCACCCACGGCGCGGGTTCGAAGTCTACCTCCTTCGTCCCGGTCGCACCGATGAAGCGATTGCGATTGCCGAGCGCGAGAACTCCGTCATCGAGCTCGAAGCCGGCTATGAACAACGGTACCAAAAACTAACGGACGAAAATTTCATCCTCGTGACAATGGCGCAAGCCGCGCACATGAAAGCGAGCGAGCGCTTCGCAGAACTGGTCGCGCGTGAGATGGGAAAGACACTCGATACCGAGAACAACGGTGTCTTGCAGGCAGGCTTCTATGTCCTCGTCGGCGCTTCGATGCCGAACGTGTTGATCGAGACAGGCTACCTCACCAATCGTGAGGACGAGCGACTGCTGCGCAGCGACGAAGGGCAGCAGCAATATGCCGAAGCGATTTTTGCCGCCATTAGAAAATACAAAGCAGAATACGAGAGGCTCTTGCAAGAAGGCGACCTCGGGACGAATGCACGACTTCAGCAGGAGGAGTGACCCCACAGGTCCTGCGCGCATCATCGGAGAGGCAGTCGAAAACCCGCAACGAAACCACACCACTTCAAGTTCTGCGTACCGTCAGCTCCTAATTCCAATTCTTTCTCTTTGCGACCTTTGCTGTTGACCTCGTTTGGCGTGGGTTTTCGACAGCGTTTCTAAAAGTACGTCGCAACGCCGAATTGAAGCACCGCAGCGCGCGTTCGATTATTCAGGCGGTCGTAAATCCAATTCTGTTGGTAGTCCAATTTGACCACGGTATCCGCAACGAGTCGCAGAGTTGCTCCAACAGAGAGACGATGGGTCTCCTCGCCTTTCACTTTTGTGTCTAAGTCAATAGCATCGTACCGAATGCCGATCGCGAGCTTCGATTGGGGAAACGGAGGAAGTACGGACTCCAAGACACCATAGGTCGCTTGTGCATAGAAGCCCAGCTGCGTATCGGCAAAGAGTCCCACGAGCGACGACGGAAGACGGATGCGTGCATGCGCGTATTCTCCTTGCACTGTGAGATTGCCAATCTGATATTCTCCATCAACAGCAACAATGGTCAGGGAGCGTTTCGTATCTACAGCTAATCCGTCGCGCTGAAATGTGTTGTACGCGCCCGTATGCAGCGAGAGCCCCAGTTCGAAACCGGCATCAGCAAGCCACGCCGCCCGCCCAACGAACGCGGGGCTTCCATTGTTGTCCTCTTCGAATGCACGCGGCTTGCCCGCGGGAATTGAAGTGCCGTCGCCGTTGAGAACAACGTCATCGTTGAAACCATTGACGACATATGCCTCATACGTGAGCCGGTGTTCATTGTGCGGGTAGAACGAGCCAAAGAACCCGAAGCCCGCCTCGGAGAGCGTTGCGGGAATGATCTGCGTCGAAACGAGAGGGCGGTCCGTGAACTCGTTGCGCGGGCTATCATGCGCGAGATTGAATTTGCCGAGGGGCGAGAGCAGAATGCCGCCGCGCAGATTCAGCGCCTCGCTGAACTCGAGGTCCATCAGGGCAGTCTCCAATTTGATCTCTTCCGTCCCGTGCTCGAACTCCAACTCCGACGTAAGCTTGATGTTCGAGGCGATGGCAGAAAAAAGAAAAATGTTGAACCGCCGTGCCTCGAACGATACATTTTCATGCAGTCCTTCCGCCCACTCGGAGCGCAGCAACGTTTCCGCGTAGCCGCCGATAGCGATGCGCGACGACGGACGAAGAAGATACGGGCGGTCGTAGATGCCCCCTTTCACCAGCGGGGGCGCAAGCGTATCCTGTGCCAACGCGGTAGCGCACGAGGCGAGAGCGAGAAAAAGTATGGTCTTCATGGTCTTGATAGTCTTCATAGTTGTTCAAGATAGATTTCGATTCGGTCAGCGAACTCGACGACCCGATAATTCTCAAGCGCTTCCGCAGCGGGACCCTTCAGCACGTTGCCGTTCACGTCGTACTCGGAACCGTGACACGGGCACTCGAACTTCGCCCGCGTTTTTCTCACTTCGCACCCTGAGTGCGCACAGGTAGAGAGAACGGCAGCCATTCCTTTCCCGTCGCGCTGAAAGAGGATGATCGGGTTCGCATGATCGTTCACGTACAGTTTCACGTAGCTGTTCGGCGTTGCGAGATCGGGAAGGTCGAGCTTCGACACTGTCACTTTCGAATTCACTGCGGGAATGTGCAGACTCGGCGCGCTCGATCCACAGCCGTGCACCAGTGAGACAAAGGGAGTTGTGGCGGCAACCGCTGCCACGGACTTGATAAACGTTCGTCTCTTCATAGCGATTTCAAAAACCTGATCAGCGCTTCTTGATCCGCGGCGGTAAGTCGCTGGAACGCAAGGCGCGACGCATTCGCTTCTCCTTTGTGCAACTCAATCACGACACGCAAATCGGATGTCCTGCCGTCATGCAAATAGACCGGCGTACCACCCAGAACATGCTCTATGATGCCTAAACCCCAGAGCGGTGTCGTGCGCCATTCGGTTCCCGTCGCTTCGCCTTCGATGAGGTTGTCCGCGAGGTCGGGGCCCATGTCATGAAGCAGAAGGTCGGAGTACAAATGGGCAGGCACGGCATTCAACGGAGCAATCGGACTCGCCCCGGTCATCATCACCGGCACATGACACGCGGTGCACATGATACTTTGAAAGATCTGTTCGCCGCGTTTCACCGTTGCATCGTCCGCGTTCCTTCGCACAGGCGGTCGGAGTGTTTGCAAATAGAAGACCACATCGTGAACGGTCGCCGCCGGAACTTCCGGATCGGCTACGGGGTCACCCCCTTGTCCGCCCGCAAGGGGATTGAAATTCTCTTCAGGAATGAAGTCAGAGGTGATTCCCATATCCTGGTGATATGCGTTCGCAGTTTGTTGCAGCAAATTGATCGCGCCTGCCTTACGTCCAAACCGTCCGAGATACTTTCCGCTGTAGGGTCCCGCGGGAAGCCCGAGATAGTCCGGCGCAGCGATGAGATTCGGACGACCGGACACTCCGTCGCCGTTGGCATCATTGGGATCGGCATAGCTTAGAATCGTCTGATCGGGGATCGCCTCGATGAGTCCCAGGCCGACAACGATTGGACCGCCGCGCTCGGAAATCGCGTTTGCGTGAGCGGGAATTGTTTCCGCTGGGTAGCCGGGAATGCTTCGTTCTTGCAACTGCGGCCCGCCAAGCTCGGCGAGAGGATCGAACTGCCCGCCACCGAGATTGTTTCCGAACCGTTTCAAGTTGACGCGCGGATGGCTTCTTCCATCGCCGACATGGCAGCGCTCGCAGGAGGCTTGGTTGAAGAGCGGACCGAGCCCCGTTTGAAACGTGAACACTTCACCAAACGCTTCATCGCCGCGCGCAAAAATTCCGCGCTGCTCATTCGTCAGTCCCTCTATCGGTCCCTCCAACGACTGCTCCGGCTCCTTCGTTAACAACGCATCACACCCTACCACCAGCAGGGACATGCAGGCGGTTAGAGCGAGGTACTGAACTGTGGTTCCCATTATCTTCATGGTTCTTTTCTCCTTATTGTATGACGAGTACTGGAATCTTCAGCGCGTGACGCACTTCGGAAATGGATGCGCCGAAAAGGAGGTCACGCATGCCACGATGGCCATGTGCGCCCATAATCAGCAAATCTATGTTGTGCTCTCGCGTAAGCTTGATGATTTCGTTTGGCACGTTGCCGAAGCCGAGCTTCGGGAACACCTCGATACCTTTGCGACGAAGTTCCTCAGCGATCGCATCGAGGCGGTCTTTATCCTGACGAGCCTCTGCATCGAACGCTTCACCGCCGTAGAGTTGCCCACTCACCCCTTCGACAATGTGAAAGAGGAACAGCTCCGCCTCGTTTTTCTTCGCGGCAGAAATCGCATGGGAGAGCACTTTGGCATCCATGGTACCGTAATCGAGCGCGACGCCGATGCGACTATACTTTTGCTCGGTGAATTCGATCGGACTGACCCTGGGGGCAACTCGCTGTTTCCGCCGCATCCATGAGGCGGGAAGAGCGACATATAGGAGCAACAATCCGCAGCCGATTGCAATCGGCACAACCGTCACCCAAAGTATCACTGGGTTCGACGATTCTGCAATCCAGCCACTGATCGTATCGGCAACCAGCCGTGCATTCAGTCCGATGATGATGACGGCACAAATCCATGCGAGGGTTTTCACCCAAAGTTTGTTGGCAAAAACACCCATGCGAGCTTTGTCGCTCGAGTATTGAATCAGCGGCACGATCGCAAACGGCAGTTGCAGACTTAAAATCACTTGACTGAAAATCAACAAATCGTAAGAGCCTTCCTCGCCTTTGATGGAGATGACGACAACGGCGGGAACGATTGCGATGAGGCGCGTGATCAGTCGGCGCAGCCACGGCCGCATTCGGAATTGCAAGAACCCTTCCATTACGATTTGTCCGGCGAGCGTACCCGTCAGTGTCGAGCTTTGCCCTGCGCAGAGCAGCGCGACGGCGAAGGCGGTGCTCGCGAGCGTCGTGCCGAGCATCGGGGTCAACAACTCGTGTGCTTGCTGCAGCTCGTTGACCACGACACCGTTCTTGTGAAACGTTGCGGCGGCGAGAATGAGAATCGCTGCATTGACGAAGAGCGCGGCGTTGAGCGCAACAGCCGTGTCAATCATGTTGTACTTGCACGCGAGTTGTTTTCCCTCAAGCGATTGCTGCACGGAACGGGTTTGGACGAGAGCCGAGTGCAAATACAAGTTATGCGGCATCACCGTGGCGCCCAAAATGCCGATGGCAACGTACAAACTTTCGGAGCTGAGTTGCGGAATGAGGCCCGTCGCTATCTCGGCAACGTTTGGCTTCGCGAGAAACAACTCGATGCCAAAGCAGATACCGATGGTGGAGACGAGCATGAGAATGAACGCTTCCATTTTTCGAATGCCGAACTGCTGAATCACGAGAAACAGCATCGTATCGAAGCCGGTAATGATAACCCCGTAGAGCAGAGGAACGTTGAAGAGAAGATTCAACCCGATCGCGGTACCGAGCACCTCTGCGAGATCGCACGCGGCGATCGCAATTTCGCACAGGAACCAAAGCACGTAGGCGACAGGTTTCGGATACATTTCGCGGCACGCTTGCGCGAGGTCGCGCCCCGCAGCGATTCCCATACGAGCGGCAAGGGTTTGCAGGAGAATCGCCATCGCGTTCGACATGACCAGGACCCACATGAGCTGGTAACCGAATCGCGCCCCGCCCTCGAGATCCGTCGCCCAGTTTCCCGGATCCATGTAGCCGACGCTGACCAGATACGCGGGACCCGCGAACGCGAACATGCGTTTGAAGAACCCAACCTTGTCTGGAATCGCAACGCTGCGATGGACTTCGGATAATGAGACAGTCGAACGTTCCATGTTATGCCTCGTGGACAAAAATCGCTTGCGCGACCTCTCTGCTGATGAAATGGTGAGACGACCCGACTTTGACAACCATCGAACCATCGAACTTTTTCTTTTCTTTGACAACAAGTTTGCTGTTGAGCGCCACGCCGATTTCGCTTGCGTGCTGCAGCATTTCCGAGTTGTCGTCGCAGACGCGCGCAACCTTGACCACGTCGCCGATGTTGCATTCGGCAAGCGCGCGACCAACGGAGCGCGCCACGACGCCCTCTGAACTTGGAATCGGATCGCCATGCGGGTCAACGGTGGGGAAGCCGAGCGCCTTATCTAAGCGCTTCTCTAATTCGTTCGAGGTCACATGCTCAAGACGCTCCGCCTCCTCGTGCACTTCGTCCCACAAGTAACCAAGATGCTTGACGAGAAACATCTCCCACAGGCGGTGGCGACGCAGCGTGCTCAGCGCCATTTTCTCACCCTTCGCCGTCAATTCGACGCCGCGATACTTTTCGTACCGCAGTAATCCCTTCTTCGACAACTTTTTGATCATGCCGGAAATGGACGCATCGGCAACACCGAGCTGAAGAGCAAGGGCTGACGTGGTCGCTCTCTCGCCCCTCGCTTCCAGCTTATACACGGTCTTGATATAGTCTTCGGTACTGATTGTAGGCATGACTTGGAATATATTTAGGCACGCCTAAATATAGGAATCCCTTGACCAAGAATCAAGAGCTACGATCGGATCGGGGCAGCTCGACTCTCTGATCGTTGGGTTCAGCGAGAGATCCTGATGGGCGATACAGTAGAAGCCGGAGCACTGCTACGAGGGACCGCTTGGTGCCTGTTTACCCTGCATTTCCCCCGACTCGTTGAGACCGGCTGACCATCGTCGTTGCGGAGGTATGGCTTGCAACCATTGTATTGGGCGCTTTCTCAAATCTCTGATTGCATTCGCATTTTTCGGAAAACCCGGTTTCGCAGTTGGCGGAATTGACAGATTTCAAACGATTCCCAGTGGCACGTATTTCGCCCGTGCTCTTGACGATGGATTCCGTGTTTTCGAGAACTTCGGTAACGTGCTCATCGCCGCTCTGCGAGCCGCTCAGGAGGATGGCAGTGTTTCGTTGCTCCCGTGGCTTTCCGTTCGCAAGGAGTTCTCGACCGCGCGCCAGTATTTCATAGAAAGTCTCTCTCAACTCAACGAGGACAAGAAACGATGAAACGCCAGATGGTCACGATTGACGGCAACGAAGCCGCCGCATACGTTGCACACAAACTCAACGAAGTGATTGCGATTTATCCCATCACGCCGTCGTCCAACATGGGTGAATGGGCGGATGAGTGGACTGCGCAAGGCAGGAAGAATCTTTGGGGAACAATTCCTTCCGTGACAGAGATGCAAAGCGAAGGCGGCGCGGCTGGGGCAATTCATGGCGCGCTGCAAACGGGCGCGCTCGCAACGACCTTTACCGCATCGCAAGGGTTGCTGTTGATGATTCCGAACATGTTCAAAATCGCAGGCGAGCTGACGGCTACCGTGTTTCATGTGTCGGCCCGGTGCGTGGCGTCGCACGCGCTTTCGATTTTCGGCGACCATAGCGACGTGATGGCGGTGCGACAAACGGGGTTCGCTTTGCTTGCGTCGAACTCGGTGCAAGAGGTGATGGATATGGCGCTCATCGCGCAAGCCGCAACGCTCGAAGGTCGGGTTCCCGTTCTTCATTTCTTCGACGGCTTCCGAACGTCGCATGAGGTCATGAAGATCGAGCAACTGACCGACGACGACATGCGGGCAATGATTGATGACGAGTTGATTCGGAAACACCGTGAGCGTGCGTTGAATCCCGATCGTCCCGTGCTTCGCGGGACGGCGCAAAACCCCGACGTGTTCTTCCAGGCGCGTGAGACGGTGAATCCATTTTACAACGCGTTCCCCGACATTGTGCAACAGGTAATGGATAGGTTTGCGGCAATCGTCGGACGCACGTACCACCTGTTTGACTACTACGGTTCGCCAGAGGCGGAGCGCGTCATTATCATGATGGGTTCGGGAGCGGAAGCGGCGCAAGAAACGGTTGACTACTTGAATGCGAGAGGGGAAAAGCTCGGCTTGTTGAAAGTTCGGCTGTTCCGTCCGTTCGACATGAAACGCTTCATCGCCGCGATGCCAACGACAGTGAAGAGCATCGCCGTACTCGACAGAACGAAAGAGCCGGGTGCAGCAGGCGAGCCGCTGTATCAGGACGTCGTCACCGCCCTCGCTGAGATGTTCATCAACGGCACGCTGCCTTTTGCGATGCCGAAGGTCATCGGCGGACGCTACGGGCTGTCATCGAAGGAATTCACTCCGGCGATGGTCAAGGCTGTGTACGATGAACTCCACAACGAGCATCCGAAGAACCACTTCACCGTCGGCATCAACGATGATGTCACCTTCACGAGTCTTGACTACGACCCCTCATTCAGCACAGAACCCGACGATGTTGTACGCGCGCTGTTCTACGGTCTCGGTGCGGATGGCACTGTTGGGGCAAACAAGAACTCCATCAAGATTATCGGCGAGGATACGGACAATTATGCGCAGGGGTACTTCGTTTACGATTCAAAAAAATCCGGCTCGACGACGACGTCGCATTTGCGGTTCGGTCCGCGCCCGATTCACTCCACGTATCTTATCGACAAGGCGAGTTTCGTTGCGTGCCATCAGTGGTTCTTCCTCGAAAAATATGACGTGTTAAAGAATGCGATTCCCGGTGCGACATTTCTGCTGAACAGTTTTTACGGTCCCAACGAGGTGTGGGGCCACCTGCCGCGCCACATTCAGCACTCCATCATTGAGAAGAACATACACTTCTACGTTATTGACGCTTACAAAGTCGCACAGGCGACCGGCATGGGAGCACGCGTCAACACCATTATGCAAACCTGCTTCTTCGCCATCAGCGGCGTACTGCCGAAGGACGAAGCGATTGCAGCGATCAAGAACTCTATCAAGAAAACATACGGCAAGAAGGGCGATCAAATCGTTCAACAGAACTTTGCAGCGGTTGATGCTACTCTCGCGAGCTTGTTTGAGGTGAACGTACCCGCCACCGTCACGAGCACGTTAGAAATGCCGCCCGTTGTTTCACCGAACGCGCCCGACTTCGTGAAGAACGTGACGGCGCAAATCATTGCTGGCTTCGGCGACTCGCTTCCCGTCAGCGCGTTCCCCAAAGACGGAACGTTCCCCACTGCGACTGCGCAATGGGAGAAGCGAAACATTGCACTCGAGATTCCGATTTGGGATGAAACGGGAACGTGTATCCAATGTAACAAGTGCGCGATTGTTTGTCCTCACGCCGCAATCCGCGTCAAGGTGTTCGACCCGAAGGAGCTTGCAGGTGCGCCGTCAACATTCAAGACGATGGATTACAAAGGCGTTGAGTACAAAGGGATGAAATATGTCGTGCAAGTTGCGCCGGAAGACTGCACGGGCTGCGGCATCTGCGTTGACATTTGTCCCGCGAAAAACAAAAAGGAAACGCGGCTCAAAGCAATCAACATGACCGCGCAGCCACCCATTCGCGAACGCGAGCGAGCGAACTACGACTTCTTCCTCCGCTTGCCCGATATCGACAGACGCACGATCAAAATGGACTCCGTGAAAGGCTCGCAGTTCGCACGGCCACTGTTCGAGTATTCGGGCGCGTGTACGGGCTGCGGCGAAACGCCGTACGTGAAACTCGCAACGCAATTGTTCGGCGACCGCATGCTTGTTGCCAACGCAACGGGCTGCTCTTCGATTTATGGCGGCAACCTGCCGACAACACCATGGGCCGTGGACAACGACGGGCGCGGTCCAGCGTGGAGCAACTCGCTGTTTGAAGACAACGCAGAGTTCGGTCTTGGGATGAGACTCGCTATTGACAAGCAAAACGAAATGGCGCGTGAGTTGGTCGCGATGTTGCAAAGCGAAATCGGTGCCGAACTCGCGAAACAGATTCTCGAAGCGCATCAAGCCGATGAGCCGAGCATTTACGAACAGCGTCAGCGGGTCGAAGAGCTGAAACGAATACTCGGCGATCATTCCTCATCCGATGCGAAGCGGCTGATGAGCCTTGCCGACTATCTCGTGAAGAAGAGCGTCTGGATTATGGGGGGCGACGGATGGGCGTACGACATCGGCTACGGCGGACTCGACCACGTGCTTGCCTCGGGTAAGAATGTGAACATTCTCGTGCTCGATACGGAAGTGTACAGCAACACCGGCGGACAGATGTCCAAGGCAACGCCGCGCTCGGCGGTCGCGAAGTTCGCGGCGGCAGGCAAACCGACCGGAAAGAAGGACCTCGGACGCATCGCGATGCAATACGGCAACGTTTATGTCGCGCAGATCGCGATGGGCTACAACGACGCACAAACCGTACGCGCATTCATGGAAGCCGAAGCGTACGACGGACCGTCGCTCATCATCGCGTACAGCCACTGCATCGCACACGGCATCAACATGACGAAGGGTATGACGAACCAGAAGATGGCGGTCGAGTGCGGGCATTGGCCTGTGTACCGCTTCGACCCGCGACTCGCAGCCGAGGGGAAGAATCCGTTGAAGCTTGACAGCAAACCGCCGAACATAAAATTCGAAGACTACGCCTACACCGAAACGCGTTACAAAATGTTGACGAAGAGCCATCCGCAGCAAGCGAAAGACCTGATGAAGCTCGCGCAGCAGGATGTGAACGAGAGATGGAAGGCGCTGGAGGAGTTGGCGAACGAGGGGAATGGGGCGACGGTGAAACCGGCAGCAGGCAGCTGATTTCGGATCGCG
>CAYUFU010000021.1:0-44524 GCA_964444145.1 uncultured Chitinophagales bacterium | reverse complement strand
CGCTCGGCGTTCGTAATTTGGCATTCCGTGATCCTCCTGCAGCCACGGATTGAAAGACGTGTTCGAGCTCAGCCCCTTTCTCCACCCAATTGTATTTTTCGAGAACCAGCTTGCGCGCACTCTCGCCCAGCGCACTCCGTAACTGCGGATCGCGAAAGAGCCGAACCACCCCATCGGCAAACTCACGCGGCGTGTCGCCGACCAAAACCGTTTTACCATTCTCCAACGGGATTCCTTCATACCCCACCGATGTACTCACGATCGCTTTGCGCATCGCCATCGCTTCCAGCGCCTTGCCGCGTATGCCGCCGCCGATGAGCAGCGGAATGATGAACACTTGGCCACGGGCGATATAGGGACGGACATCTTCGACGAACCCCGTGACGATGACTTTGTCCGAGGACCTGGCTCGCAACCATTTGGGCGGATCCTTGCCGACGATGCACACTTTCGCGTCGGGCACGACGGCAGAAATCAACGGTAGAACATCGTCAAGAAAATATGCAACGCCATGCGGATTCGGCAGGTAGCTCATCAGTCCTGTAAACACCATGGTGTTCTGCTCTGCCCGAACGTCCATCGGTTGGAGGAACAGCGGATCAACGCCGTTCGAGATTACTTTGATGTCGCATCCGGGCAACTCTGTGCGAAAAATACTTGCGTCACGCTCGGTCGTTGCGGTGAGAACATCGAACTTGCGGCAGAAGCGGAGCTCTCGCCGCTTGCCGATTTTGTATTCGATAAACCAATACAGTTTGCTGAAAACGTTTCGTGCCTCACGCACCGAACGCCGAAGAATGTCGTGCTCGACGTTATGCGTATCCCCCACGAGAGGAATGCCCTTGGGAAAACGATAGCAGCCGAGCAAAGCAGTCGCACAATAGATTACATCGAATGAGTCGCTGCGCACAAGGGCATCGAGTTCCTTCTGCATCTGTGGCCTGTACAACTGATGAAAGAGCCCTTTCCCAGTAAGCAATGCGAACACGCGTCGGAGCGCCTTTATCAGGCGTGGACCCTCCGTATTAACGAATACGATGCGCTTGAGGATTCCTCTGTAGTGCTCCCTGAAAATCCGCTCCTCTTCGGCATTCCCAAACGAGAGAACGGACACGTCATGGCGCTTGAGTGTTTCATTGAGGAAAGGGGCAGAGCGTTTCGAAGGACCAAGATCATTCGGGGGTGGGTTGGGGCTAAAATGAAAGATCATCAGGATGTTCATGCGGTATCTCTGCAATCAATGGTGAAGGATGGCCTCATGCCAGAAGAATGGCGTTGTGAACGAATCCAGGATTGCGCAACATACACGATCACGCAACGACGAAGCTCATTCCCTCGCCGCTACGGTTTTCGATTTTGGTTTCCGCAATACATCTCCATAGCGTGCTTCGACTGCGCGCGCGATTGCCCTTGCGTACAATTGCGCGCCTAACTTTGAGGAATGATAATCGTGGGCAGATGCAAAGTACTTTGATACGTCGCTGTCAATCGGATCCAAGTACCCGAACAACCGGACGACCTGAGTCCCCAAGTGCTTCTCGAGGCTCTGGACAAGAAGGCTGTCCTGAAGGTTCAAGACGTTTGCTCCAACCTGGAGATCGTCAATCTCCGGAAGCATAACCACCATCCAGGGGATAGATAGCCCTTTCAAGATTGCAGCGTCGCTCAGGAAACTCGAATCCTCGCCGTAATCAGTGAGTGAAATGCGTGGCAGAAATGCCGTTGGCTTTCGCAATCTGTGCTGTGGATCTCCAAACCGAATCCGATCAATCAAAAACGAATGCGTTAACGTGTAGAACGATTTTGAAATATTGTCTTCTCGTAACCGATCGAATTGTCTGTTCAGCGTAGCCAAGAAGGGGTCGTCTTTCGTTCCGCCGCTGACCATCTTTTCGCACCACTCACGCGTTAGACCCGAATTGAGCATGATGACATCATTCGCCTTTTCAATACTCGGCAAGGAATCGGGAGAAAACGATGTGAACATGCGCTTCATGCCATCAACTTCAAACTGTGTTCTCCAAAACCGTCCGCGCGTGATGTCGTTCTTGATGAATGTGATAATGAGGAGATCTGGCGAGAATTCTTTTGCGCGCATTGCGGCGTTATGGATTATTTGTAACACGCCATATCCTTCTCGACCCAAGTTGATTACCTGCGCTTTCCTTCCCACTGCTTCGGTAATCGCTGCAGGAGCATGGTCTGCCCAGGAATGAAGGGTAAAAGGATTCGACGTGAAGGAATCTCCAAAGGCAAGGATTCTTAGATCCTCCTCCGTCCAACTCGTCACGCCATTGCCGAGATTGCCGTACGGACCGACATCAATGTCTCTCCAAAACACAACAACGTTGTTCCGCACCGACGCGGCAACCGCTTTTCTATTCGGGAGATAGTTATACCCGAGTTCCTTGCTAAAGCCGTAGAATGGAGCACTCACAACATTGTAATTATAGGCGGAACGCTGGGAGAATCGGATGCGATAGCCTATCTCCAAGACAACAAATGTGACCAAAAGACTTGTGACAAGGAGAATTATGTTCCCCAAGGTGGACTTCTTCACTGGTTCAGTGGTCACCGCAATTATCCGTCAATTGTGGGAGAATGATTTGATCAGGGTTCAGTATAGCAAAAATAAAGGGTGTGTGCAACGATCTGCGTTCGGTAATGTGTGATTCTGCCCACAACATCACCTCCCTTCCTGACGAGAATGTTTCATTGCATCTCACAAAGCAAAAAATTAAGTTGCTACTGCCATTCGACGAATTGATAACATAGCTGCATGTATTCGATAATCATTCCCATTTTCAACGAAGAAAAGTCACTGCCAGAACTCCATGCTCGTCTCTCGGCATCGCTCGGCGTGTTGGACAGCCCGTGCGAGGTCATTCTCATTGACGATGGCAGCAGGGATCGGTCGTTTGAGCTGATGAAGCAGATACAAAGCCAAGATTCGCGGTTCAAGATCCTGCGCCTCTCCAGAAACTTCGGCCATCAAATTGCCATCAGTGCGGCGATGAACTATGCTAAAGGCGAAGCCGTGATCGTGATGGACGGTGACTTGCAAGACCCTCCGGAGCTTTTGGCGCAACTCATCGCGAAATGGCATGAGGGCTTTCAGGTCGTCTACACCGTGAAAATCAGCCGACGGGAAAATCCGCTAAAACGGTTTGCGTTCAAGTCGTTCTATCGTGTTCTGCATGCGCTTTCGTCCATTGAAATCCCGATGGATGCCGGGAATTTTTCGCTGATAGATCGGAAGGTGGTTGAGGTCATGCGGCAGATGCCCGAGCGCCACCGCTATGTCAGCGGCTTGCGCGCATGGGTCGGCTTCAAGCAGACCGGCATCGAGTACGATCGCGGAGCGCGCTTCGCCGGCGAGCCGCAAATGTCTCTCCGCCGATTGTTCGCACTTGCATTCGACGGCATTTTCTCGTTCTCGAACGTTCCTCTTCGCACGGCATCGTATGTCGGCGTGATTGCCGCGCTTGTCTCATTTGCGGGCGGTCTCTACGTACTCTACGAAAAGCTCTTTACCAACAAGGCAATTCTTGGCTGGGCTTCAACAATCACTACAATTACGTTTCTCGGCGGCCTGATCTTGATGACGCTTGGGGTGATCGGCGAGTACATCGGTCGTATCTACGATGAGGTGAAGCAGCGCCCACTCTACGTCATCAGCGAGATGGTCGGATTCGACAATGTTGCCGTCGCTCAGTCCCGCGTTTCAACACCAGTCAATCTTACATCGAACTGATTCAAGGAGAATAAGTGCACGCATACCTGACGGTCCTCAAACGGGGCATAGCATTAGTCTGTGTTTCGCTCAATATCGCACATGCCCAATACACAGAGCCGAAAGGCGGGCTTTTTCCCGCGAACATCGTCTTTTTTCAGGATGAGGTGAGAAGCGGTATAACGGTTTCGAATTGGGCGAGTCAACCATCCGTTGACCGAACAATCAAGCGCAACGGTGCTGCAAGCTGGCGATGGACGCTGCAGCCTTATGGCGGCATCTCCCTTATTTGGGGCGGATGGGGAATGGACACAACCGTGTTTTGGGCTAACCAGAACTCTCGACTCCAGTTCTGGATTCGGCCCGGGGCCAGGGATTTGAGATTCCAAATTCAGGTCGGCTATCTAGACGGGCAATATGATGTCATCAGCGTGCGAGAGATCGGACCTATTAACCAATGGACACTGTATGACGAACCTTTGCCTGCCGCCGCGATCCGTCGCCCCCTGAACGTTGTCAAGATTACGTTCTCACAGCCCGGCACATTTCACATTGACGACCTGCAGCTTACGAATGTTCGTCTGTATGCTGGAATGGGAGAGGCGCAATCAATCACCGGCATCTTTGCCGATCAGATCGGCTACGACACGTTTGGCTATAAAACGTTCTCGAGCGAGAAGTACAATTCGTACAAGATCGTGCGCGTCAGCGACAATAAGGTGATGTACGTGGGTACAGACCGACGGACGGTCACGCATCGGGCAATCGGTGACTACTCAGTTCATATTGGAAACTTCACCGCATTTGAGACACCCGGGACGTACGTTATCCAATTGGACAACGGCAAGAAGTCGTACCCGTTCGAGATCGGACCCACTGTGTACGCGGCAACACTACGCGCAGCAATCCGGTTCTTCTACTACCAACGCAACAATTCCGCAATCGTGATGCCGTACGCCGAAGGTCCTTGGGTGCATGAGAAAGACGAGAAAGAACTTGTACTTCTTCCGCGTTCAATGGGGGGAACAAAGCTTGTCCGCAAAGGATGGCACGACGCGGGCGATCTTTCGATCTACATGCCGAATCACACGTACGCGTGCTACTGGCTTGCGGCAGCATGGGAAGATTTCCCCTTCACCTCGGACAACCTCAACATCCCCGAGTCGGCCAACGGCATTCCCGATCTCCTCGATGAACTCCGATGGGGCCTCGATTGGATTCTCGACATGCAAGATCCCAAGGACGGTGGGTTCTTTCAAAACATGTGTGTGAACAAGAACTCGCCCTACGAATACGGAAAGACGACTGCGTTGACCATCACGGGCTACGAGTTGACCAATAAGGCAACGGCAGGCACTGCCGCAGCGACGGCGGTGCTTGCATACGCATCGCGCATTTTCAGCGATCCCAAACTTGACCCTGCCTACGCGGCAAAAATGCGCTCAGCCGCAATTCAAGGATGGAAGTGGTTAGAGAAACACCCGCAACAAATCCTCATTACCGAAAACTGCAACACCTACCAAGACGATAGCGACATACATGCACGCGTCTTCGCTGCAGCTGCGCTCTTCTTGCTCACAGGCGAAGAGCGATACCATCGGTATTTTCTCATGAACGATCCGAAGAGTTATTGGTTCTCCGACTATAACAACCAAACGAACATGGCGTACCTGCTCTACTTGAAAGCACCGAACGGTGCCCCCCAAAAACAAGCAGAGCTTCGTAATCTCCTCGTCAGCCGCGCAGCCGAGACCAATGCCGACCGGGACAAGCACCCATTCGGCTTCGTCGGGCAATATTATTGGGGATCGCTCGGAACATCGTTCGCACGCGTCGGGAACTACAACCTGTTGGATTGGAAACTCAACAGGAACTTGCAGTCGCTCTTCACTGCGCAACAACAATTGCATTACACGTTCGGACAGAATTCGTTGAACTTTGTGTACTTTAGCGGCTTCGGTAAGAATGGAATGCGGAATGCCTTTCACCACTGGCTCAAAGCGTTGAACGCAACGCCCTTCACCTTCCCCGGCTTGCTGCCCGGCGGACCGCAGGAGAATCCCGCACCGAACGACATAAGCTACCCGCCGAAAACGTACGGCTACTGGGGCGACCCCAAGAATCCGCGCGACGCGAACACACCGATTGACCAACGGTACACGGATAACGACAGTTGGTCGACGAATGAGATAGCCGTCAATCAAAGCGCGCAATTAGTGTATGTGCTGTGTGCAGCACACGCGTATGCGACGGAAAAAAAATAGGACGAACTCTATTCGAACTGCGGGGTTTCGTCGGGAGGAATGGGGCGATACTCGCGCACGACTTTCCTTGCACCGAGCATCCGCCACAAGAGTCGCCACATGCCTCGGAGAAGAATGCTCATATCCATCCAGAAAGTTCGGTTGACCGCGTAGAAGCCCTCGGAGATCACCTGCTCCTCTTCCGTCGTTTCATCCACTTCGTTCGTATCCAGAATACTGATGACACCCCCTTGGCACTTCAGCCGCGTGCGACGATATTCTTCCGTGATGGAAAACGCAATCTCCGGATCCATCGGTCGGTTACCGACGAGCAGGATGTCGCCGTTGATGACGTTGATGAGATTGCCGATGCGCGCAAGCAGGTGCGGCAGCACTGTCAGCGGATCGGGATTGTGTCCGACGGGGCGTTTGGTGAGATCGGCAGGACCGAAATACAACAGGTCGAAAACGCGCAAGCGAAGCTTCCCCGCAGCAAGCTCGCGCAAGTCGGGCGCAATTCGCTTCACACGCGTCAGCAGCGGAAATTGCAGCCCGACCATCAAGCCGAGAAACAACACCGCCATCAACGGCATGAACACGACAAACAGCATCAACGCCAGTGCGCGGTTCACGAAAACATAAAACTTGAACCCGCTTTTGGGACGCTCGATTTCCGACACCGCGAGCTTGTCCTCAATGGCTTGAAATCCTTCCTTGTGCAGATCAATCATGAGATTGCCTTGGACGATGGAATCGGTGATAGTGGTCTGCGCGCCGACGAAGGTCTTAGAGAAAATGATCGAGCCATGGAGGCTCGCGCCGACATCCACCATCACGTCGTGGCCAAGAATTGTTTCCTTGCCTAAGCGCACGCCTTTCCCGATACGGCAGTTGTCGCCGATGACAATCGGCGCCTCGAACGAGACGTTGCTCGAGGCACTGATGTTCTTCCCCACCCAAACGCCCGGTTGAATCTGAATCCCGGGAACAACTACGCCTGCGTATTTCTCCGCGAGAATATCCTTTTGCACTTGCGTGTATGCTTTCCAGCTTGTCACGCGCGCGAGGGGCGCGGCTGTGCGATAGCCGCAAAGATTCAGCTTTACATTTTGACTCGCCAGCCAACAGGCCTGCAAGAGATTGTAGCCAAACACATCGGGGAGCAAGTCGAGCACTTCCGATTCCAAAACGCAGATCCCCGTTTCGACCGGATGGCGCGAGGTCGCCGGCGATGTGCGCTGCCCGACGGCGTGCAGGCGATCGTGTTCATCGAGCATAATCGCAAGCCCTTGTACGGTCTCTGCCTCCGTATGACAGAGAAACGTCGCATCGGCGCGTTTTGAGAAATGGAATTCCAACGCCGCCGCCAGATCTACATCGGCGACGACGTCCGATTGAATCACGATCAGCGTGTCGTTTTCGAAATACGGCTTCATCTGGCGCAACGCCGCAGCAAAGCCGAACGGAGGCCGCTCGAAATTGTATGAAAGAGATGCTCCCCATCGCGTGCCGGTATCGAAATAGCTTTCGATCTTGTTCGAGAGGTGGTTGCAACTGATCCGAATGTTCTTCACGCCGCATCGCGCGAGTAACTCGATTTGATGCTCCATGATCGGCTTGTTCACGATCGGCATCATGCCCACGGGGATTTGGTAGCTCAACGGCTTGAACGCGTCCGATATTGCCGAGGGAAGGATGATGGCTTTGACAGGAGGTTGCATAGAATTATCTGTTGCGCGCAGCGAAGTGCTTTTCCGCGAGCGGTACGGTTTCAAAAATGTCGAACAACTGGTGAAGGTTCATGAGCTGTAACATACGATGCACTTCGGGCCGCAACTCAGCGAGTGCGAAATCACCGTTGAGCGCTTGAATGTGCTTGCGTGCGTTGACCAACATACCAACGCCTGAACTGTCGAGCACCGTTGTCGCCGCCATGTTGATAATGATCGTGGGGCGAACCGTGGGCATGACTCCCTTGACAATTTTCAACACCTCGCCTGCGTTTTCTAACGTCAATCGCGGCCCCGGCTCGACGACCACGATGCCCGACTCGACAACTTCACGAACTGCAATCATGTACCTACAGTACTTTCGTCACTATGAGTGTGATATCGTCCGCGAACGGCGGCGGCGAGAATGCCGAGATTTCTTGCAACACCGCGTCAACGATCTCCTCAACCGTTTCGGTTTTCCGTGCGCGCAAAACATCTCCTAACCGTTCCTCGCCGAACATCTCCTGCGCGTTGTTTCGGCATTCTGTGATGCCGTCGGTGAAGAATGCGACGATGTCGCCTTGCGCGAGAGCGAGGGTTCGTTCCGTAAAGCGCTGCACCGGCTGCGCACCGATCACCAAGCCGTCCGAGCAGAGCCGCTCGATCGTTCCATCCGCCATTCGCACTACTATCGGGCTGACGTGCCCCGACCCCGTGTACGTCAAGAGCTTATGTTCTGGATCGTACACGGCATAGAACAATGAAAAGAGCTTTGGGGGCACGTGTGCTTCGCCGTGCAGAATCGAATTGACCTTGCCCATCACTGCGGCAGTAGAGGGCGTTTCGCGGGTCAAGAAATTCACAGTCGAACGAAGCAAGTTCCCGAACAGCGCCGCCGGCACCCCCTTCCCTTGCACGTCGGCAATCACGATCCCCATCTTGTTCTTTTCAAGCAGGATCAGATCGAAGTAATCGCCCCCGACGAACTCTGCAGGCTGTGTGTGCGTCGCGATCGCAAGCCGACTGACATGCACGGGCGGAATGGGGGGCAACAGGCTCCGTTGTACTTCTGCCGCATCGTCCATTTGCGCCTGCGATGGCGATGCAGTGGACATGCGTACGCGCTGCGAGCGCAACCCGATAATTGCAGCAAGTTGGTTCGCGAGGAGGACGACGCCGAGTTCCTCCTGCGGTGTGAGCATTTTCCCTTCTCGATCGAGGGCGATCGCGCCAAGCGTTCGATGGCGCCATACAAGCGGCAAGACCATCACGCCATCTTCGAGGTGAATAGTCGGGCTTTTATATCGGGCGGTCACATCTGTGCGCTGCTCACGCAACGTTCGTTCGAACTCCTGAATGCGCGGAGAATGGCGCTCGTGACGAACATGAACGAGTTCCGCCTCCGCATCCCACAGGAGTCCGGCGCGCGCTTCGAGAATCCCCATCAACTTCTCGACGACGAGTTGCACGCGCGGATAGTTCTCATCCAACATGTTGATCTCACGCGAAAGCTCACCGAGTGCTCTCGCTTTGCTCGGCCGCAAGGGATAACTTCCCACTTTGCCTTGCGCGTGATGCAGTGTCAGTGAGCGTTGAGCACCTCTCATACTGTCGTATCCACAAAGGATGAGGTAATAAACTGACCTTGGAGCAGCATCGGAAGACGCCACCCGTGTGATTGTTACTTTGGCTTCGTGTGCACTACGTGCAACGTGAGGCACGCTAAGTCGTTCCGATCGAACTGCGAGAAACTCGACGACACTTTGAAGCCGTTGAGATCAATCGGCTCCGAGCGTTCTTCGACAAGTTGAAATCCCGCATCGGCAAAATACTTCAACCATTGCGGACGCTGAATGCGGTTGAAGTACTGCACGTCGTTTTGGAAAAACGTTCGCCATACCGCGTGCGAGTACCGCAGATAATTCTTATTGTACGGCATCGTACTATCATAGAGCGTCAGGTGGTCGCCGAGATCCACCAGGTGCATCGCAAGCCCACCGGGTTTCAGGACGCGGAGATTTCCTTTCATGAACTCCGGAATGATGCGCTCATCAACATGCTCGAGCACGCTGGAGCTGAAAATGAGATCAAAGTAATTGTCGGGAAACGCGGCAAGTGAGCCTTCCGGATGGAGCACATATTTGTGCCCGAGCAGGGCGTACACTTCATCAAATGTATTCAACTGCAACAGCTTGTCCAGCAGGCTATGCACACGCGCCTTTTCCTCGGGGGTCATCGGGATTAGGGAGTCAACGATAGCCGCGAAGTCGCGAAAGTAACTCCGAAACGCCGGGAACTGACGATTGTCCCACACATCGAACAGATGGACCTCGACGTCATAAAACAATCGCAGGATCGTGGATTCCCAATGCAGCCAGCCCGTTCCGAGCTCGAGGAGACGTGCGCCGGGTTTCAACCCGCCGTATTTGCGTACCTTTGCGATGATTTCTTTTGCCCGATCAACGTACGGTTTCGGCAAGCCGGCATTGGCTCTTTTTTTCGCGCCATAGGTGTTTCCGATGTAGCGATAGAACTGCTTGGTATGCGTGGTGGCAGAAAACATTTTGAGCGCTCCCGCCGCCATCATATAACGAACCATCGAAGATCCCCCCTTGTGTAGATGATAAATGTAGTCATGTGTTAGTTCCTAAAGAATGCTTTCACTCGTTGCGCGCATGCGAGCGCGAGAAACATCGGATTGCCGATAAGATAGCGCTTGGCCAGTCGCCGTGGCTCAGTGCGCATGCGCCAGAGCCATTCCAAACCGAGTTCGCGCCAGGCGATCGGCGCTCGCGGCACGCGCCCTGAAAAAAAGTCGAACAGCCCGCCGACAGTAATCACGGTTGCACCCGGCACAGCTGCGAAGTATTTCGCGACCCATCGTTCCTGAATCGGCGTACCCATCCCAACCAAGACAACGCTGCGCTGCAACGAACGAACGCGTTGCACGAGCACCTCCGAACTTTGAGGTGAAAGATATCCCTGATGCGTCAATGCAACGTGCAAGCCCGGCGTGTCGCGCTGAAGATTCGCAGCACATTCTTCCGCGATTCCTTCCTTGCCGCCGATGAGCACTAACGGTAACTGCGCTTGCGCAACTGCTTTGCATAACAGCGGCAGCAGGTCTGTCCCGTTGATGTTATGCCGGATTTGAATGCCAAGAATGGACGCCGCGATCCGAATGCCGATGCCATCGGGCAGCACCAAATCTGCAGATTGGAGTAACTCCGCATACGTGCGATCGAATTTCGCGGTGTTAAGCGCATGTGGATGCACGATGAAAATGACGCGCGCACGATCGCCGGGCGGAGGCGCAACAATCTCGTTCAAGGCTTCATTGATCGTGATGTTGTCAACGTGCGTCGAGACGATCAAGGGCCTGCGCGGAACGGCTTTGCCACCGCGCGGCGCCATAATCCGGGCGATACATGCACGCAAGACAATTGCGAGCTTTCGCTTACGCGTGAGCTTTTGCAGCAGCATCGCTTCCTCTGCAACGAGGTCGCCGTATGGAATTCCGAGATGGACGCGTGCTTCCACCGGTGACACCCAGCCGCGCTTCAAAACCGGATCTAAGCGGGAGCCGACAAGCGGCGAGCGCCCCACGAGAACCGATGACATGCGCGCACGCGGCAGAAGCGGATTCTCATCTGCGCCACGCGTCGCCGCATTGTGGTAATGGCGTCCGTTGGACGAATCCTGTACGGAATGCACGTGCTCGGCAACCCCCTCACGCATGTTACGATGCTCCCCGTGCAGTGATGACAGCCTTCGCTGTTTGAATAAGTATTTTTATGTCCTGCCACATCGTTCGCTTGTGGATGTACTGCATGTCGAGCTGGACTTGATCCTTGAACTGAATCTTGTTACGCCCACTGACCTGCCAGATGCACGTGATGCCGGGCGTACTGTGAAGACGATAGAGGTCTTGGTTCGAGTACTGGCCAACTTCGAGCGGCAGTGGTGGTCTCGGACCCACAAGCGACATATCCCCTTTTAGCACGTTGAAGAGCTGCGGCAATTCGTCTATACTGAATTTTCTGATGATGCGTCCAAAAGGCGTAATGCGCGGATCGTTGACCATTTTGAACGTGACACCTTTCATTTCATTGTAGCGCATCAGTTGGCTCTTCAGATCTTCTGCGTTCATCACCATCGAGCGGAATTTATAAAACTTGAAGGGCTTTCCCCATTTGCCGACGCGTGTTTGCGCGAAGATCGCAGGTCCGCCATCTTGAAGCCGAATGATGATATACGTGACGACAAACAGCGGTGAAAGAACAATAATGAAGAATAATGCGCCGACAATGTCGAACGCGCGCTTCGCCGGTTCACGCGTGGCGACCACGAGTTGCCATGAGCGGATCTTCATGCGCATGACTATGGTACGCCATAAACGAGAGAATGCAGAACGCAATGTGGGCATAGTGTCTGACTCTCCATTACCGTTTCCCGATGTGCGCGTCGGCGCCATCAGGTTCTCGACGGTATCGGACTCGAGAAATGCTTTTGATCTGTCTTTTGTATTGGATCGCATGTCCCCCCTCATGCAGTGACGATTGCGAGCGAAGCGACTATCGCTCCGTTCTCACCCAAGTTGTATTGGATTTTCCAAACAACATCGCGATGTACACCCCGATCTTCCACACAAGGTACCTTGGCACATACAAGAAAGCTAAGAGGTTTCTCGGATGCACGCGCGCAAGCATCAATCCGAGGGCGCAGTGGACCGCGATCAGACAAACGATCACGATCCAGCTCCATACCATAATCGGACTGGAGACAACGCCACCCCAGTAAAGTGCACCGTTGATTGCCATGAAGGCCATTGCTCCTAACAGCATGATGGCAAGAGGGGGGAAGCCTGCATCAATCGCTGTCTCAAGCAAGTGAAAACTCTTCTTTCGCCAAGCCTCTCGTAACAGCGCGGGCACACGCTGGCGAAGCACGGCAAACCTCCCACCTTCCCATCGCATACGTTGTGTTGCTGCGCTGGAAGCCTGTTCGGGCATGAGCGCGTACACCACAGCATCGGGATTGAAATGAATCGTCTCGCCACGGCGAATCAATTCAACGCCCATTTCGAGGTCCTCGCCCAACGACGACTCGTCCCACTTCAGCGTGCGTAAGACGTCGGGCGTGAAACACATGCCGTTGCCCTTGAGTGGTGTCGAGAAGCCGAGACGAGCCTTGCCAAGCGGTCTCACGTAGTTTTGCAGCGCAAAGGCAATCAACATCAACTGGACTCGCCAGGAATTGCTGTTATCCAGAACGAGATCGCTGCTCTGGATGATGCGATGCCCTTCATGCAACGAGACGTTCATGTGTTCCAAAAAGTCCGGCATAATCACGGAGTCGGCGTCCACAAACACGCAGGCATCGTAGCCCGGTGACGGCAGCCGGTCGAGCACTTGAGGAATGATCCAATTCAAGGCAAATGACTTCCCGCGCCGAGTCGAATCAAAGCGCTGAAAGACGATCGCGCCGCAGTCCAGCGCGAGCTTTGCCGTTCGGTCCGTACAATTATCGGCAACGACAATCACATCGAACAACTCCCGCGGGTAATTAATTGCAAGTGCGCTGCGCAGGGTTTTTTCGATCACCTTCTCTTCGTTATGCGCCGGGATGATAATCGCGAATTTTTTCTTCGTCTGCGGAAATGGTTTCTTCTTCCGAGGCAACAACACAGGAGCAAGCGTCACAATCAGAAGGTACGCCGAAAGCAAAAATGCGAGAATGAGAAATGGCGCCTGCACCACCTGTACAACCATGTCCATCATGAGTCACCTACAGCCTTTCTTTCGTGGTTCACGCCTTGTCGAGCGATTCTTCAGAAGCATTCCGCTCGGTCGGTGGTCGGACCCCGCCGCGATCAGCGGTGTCGCTTTACAAGGTTCACACAGTCTCCGCAATGGCTATGCCACAGCAATCTATGGATTTTCGTCAAATGCAGGACATACTGCAACGTAGCAGATTTGGAGGTGTGTAATTCCTATCCGTTCAAAAAGCTCGCTGGGAAATTACGCCACACACCACCGCTTGTTTGCAGTCGAATTCCATAGTCGTCTGTTTTCCGCTGTACTTTGCGAAGAAGTCAATGCGCTCTTTCTGCATCCCGCTCGATAGAAACACGTCGCGGCGCCAAGCTCAAGCGCGGCTCTCGTGTGTGACTTCCTTCCGACGCCAGCTCGCTTGACCCTCGAAAGGAGATAGCCTCTTCCACGATGGAGCGAACATCGGAAACAAATTTGTCCATCGTTTGGCACTCTTCAACGTAGGCTCGTCCTTTCCGCCCCATCCGTGCCGCTCGTTCGGGATCATTCCACAATGATTGGATTGCGGATCGAAGTGCGGTGGGGTCGCCCACGGTGACAAACAGGCCCGTCTCACCTTCGACAATCACATCTACTTGACCTTCGATGCGCGAGCATATCACAGTCTTCCCCATCGCCATCGCTTCGAGGATGCAGGTAATGCCGTTATCTGTATCAGAGGGGAACAAGGGTATGATGACGAAACGCGAGCGCGCATAGAGTTCTCGCAGCTCGATCGGATTTTTTGCGCCGACGGTAACATTCGGCGGAAGGTCGTTATCGAGCCAGTGATGCGTCTGATGGGGCGCTCCGCTCGCAATGTGGCATGGGATGTCGAGTCCGCGCATCGCCTTGACTAAGGTTTCGTAGTCGCGCATCTCGCTGCCGGTTGCGCAGATCATTGTCGCTTCGCGCTGCAACGGTCGGAAGAATTGTTGGTCCACAAAATATTTCGTGAACGCAATCTTCGAGGAAGGCACATGAAGTTCCTCGACTGCAATGCGGCGTTGAACCGACGACCAGAGAATCAGCTTGTCAATGTGCGAGTGGACGAATCGGAGCAAAACCCCCTTTAGGCTCCGTGTCGGCCAGCTGCACATCGCAACATGCGAGGTTCCTCCATCGCCGAAGATCTTGCAGAGCAGCGCGTAGGGAAATGCAAGTTCCTCACCCCACGAAAGCACTGCATCATACCGCCTGCGCAGGAAGAGTGCCTCGAGCACTTGCGCAACTTGCACAGGAAGAAGACCATAGACTGCACGTCGCAGCGCCGGCGCTTGCCTCAGCATGTTGCGATCCAGAGTTTCTACACCAGCTTCGGTCTCGAAGAGTGTCGAGCGGGGAGCCTGATCTGCTTGCTCGAGTGCGCGTCGAGTCTCGAATGACTCGCGAGGCATGTCTTTGAATAATCCGAGCACTTTCATGTTATCCCCAAGCCTTCATAGAGTGTAGATCAACAAGACACATGACAGCACCCACAACGCAGTAGTAGCAAGGATAGGCAGATCCGACGTTACAACGTCGGCTGGTTTATCCGTTGAGTCGGTCGTATGGATGAGGTACAAGTAGCGAAAGACGCCGTAAATAACAAAGACGGTTGTATAAATGAGCTTGTCGGTTCCAAACACCTGGAGCGTGCGCGGTGCAACCGTGTAGAGCGCATAGGAAATCACAGTGCCGGCGGCAGCGATCGTGAGCATGTTGTCGAGAAAACTGACGTGGTAGCGACGCAACACTTTTCGATCGGCGAACGTGATGTCAGGGATTTGAATCAGCTCCGTGCGACGTTTTGCAAATCCAAGAAACAGAGACATGAACATGGTGCAGAGCACCAGCCACGATGATGTCTCCACATTGATTGCGTACGCCCCACCGACCACACGCATCATGAACCCTGCGGCGATGATAAACACGTCGAGGAGAACGACATTCTTGAGGGCAAACGAATACGCGAGGTTCATAAGAAAATACAAACTCAGAACGATGATGAACCTTGCATCCATATCAAATGCGATCAGCGCCGTGCACGCCAGCAAGAAGCCCGCGAAGATGTACGCCCCAACGAGCGACACCGCACCCGCAGCGAGCGGTCGGAACCTTTTCTCCGGATGCGCTCTGTCTGCTTCCACGTCGGCAATGTCGTTGATGACATACACAGCGCTTGCAACGCAGCAGAACGCCACAAACGCTTTGAGTGCGATTACCACCGGCCCGACGAGGAATAACTCATGCGCGAAAATAAGTGGACCAAACACGAAGAGGTTCTTCACCCATTGTTTCGGACGCAAAAAGCGAACGTACGCCCCAAGGGCAATCGAAAGATTCACTGGGGTCGTTGTCTGTGTTGCCACTTTAGCCATACATTATGGTAACAAACACATCTCATTTCGAGCCAATGGTGTTCAGTTCTCCGACCGATACTTGAGGCTCACCCTTGCCGTTGGTCGGCACAAGCGATTCGTAGAGCGCACACAGAGACTTGCCGTGTGCATCCCATGTGTACCCTTCGAGCAAGTTCTTGTACGCTTGCTCGGCGACTCGCTCCCGCAGGCTTGCATCTTCAAACAATCTGAGAACACTGTCGGCAAATGCTTCCGGTGTATCCGCAAACAGCGCGGACTTTTCATGCATGAGATTGATTCCCTCGCACCCCAATGTCGTCGTCACAATCGGTCGCCGCATTGCCATGGCTTCGAGCGCTTTGCCGCGCATGCCGCCGCCGATGAGGAGAGGAATAGCGAACACCTCCCCCTTCGCCATATACGGTTTCACGTCATCCACCCAACCCGTCACGACGATGCTCTCATTCGCCCTCCGGACAATTTTCTTCGAGGGCCACGCCCCGACGATGTATACTTTTGCTCGCGGCTCTTTTGCACGAATGAGCGGGAAAATCTCATCAAGGAAATACAACACGCCGTGATGATTGGGATAATAACTCATCAACCCGATAAAGACGATCGAGCGCGGTTCCACTTGCACTGGCGGTGGTGCAAAGAATTCCGCGTCAACACCATGCGGAATGATCGCAACACGACTGGTCGGCAGCTCAGCACTGATGAGCTGACGGTCCCGCTCCGTCATGGTGATGACGATGTCGAATTTCGCCGTTGCACGCACTTCTTCGCGCTTTAAGAGGCGATGCTCGACGTATAAGTAGAGTTTGAGAAACAGATTCTTCGTTTGTTTGTATGCTCGATAGAGATTGTCGTACTCCACGTTATGCATATCGCCGATGAGGGGAATGTTCTTCGGCAACCTATGAAAGCCGAGGAGTGTGGTACAGCAATGAATCAGGTCGAATCGCTCTCGCGCCAGCAACGCATCGAGTTCCGCCTGCATTTTTTTCGAGTACAGTTGCTGGACCGAACTCTTCAGGCGGAGGAAGTACGAAATACGCAAGAGGAGATTGACAAGGCGAGATCTTTTGTTGTTCACAAACACGATGTGGCGACACTGCGCGCCGAACCTTGCTCGAAAATTCTTCTCGTCCTCAGGCGTTCCGAAAGAAATTACCGAAACGTCGTACCGCTTGAGCGCTTCGAGAAAGAACGGCAAGTTCCTTTTCGATGGACCGAACTTGGGGGGAAATGGTGCGATATGAAACAGCATCAGGAGTTTCATGAACTCGTTTTCCCCTAATTCGGAATCGTTACTGGCGCCTGTTTGCGAAACGAAAGCAGGCTCGTGATAAACTGCCATTCATCTTTCGAGATCGCCCTCAGGCTGAACAACATCAGCACGTAGGTGGCAAGCCCAACGATCGCCGAAAAAACCCAGCCGATGGCAGACTGTTGCACCAACCAGATCGCTCCCCACATCACGGCGCCGCAGGCAAGGGTCTTTACTAATACAATGCTGTTTTCACTACCAAACACACCTTTCGGCAGCAAGTACATGAACATCGCCATTACGGATGCCTCGGTAATTGCCGTCGTAATCGCGGCGCCGATGGCTCCATTGCCGTCCTGCTCCTGATAGTAAGGGATCAGGAAGAGATTTACCCCGACATTGATAACGGTGGCAATTGCGGAAACAACCACAATCTTCTTTTGCATGTCATGCGACACAAGAACCGTGTTGAACACAAAATCCACATAGATTAACAGCAGGCTCACCGACAAGATCTGTAGAAGAATGACGGAATTCTGGTACTGCCCCCCAAAGATCAGCGGAATGACCGAGTCCGCGAGGGCAACGAGGAGTACGGCAACCGGTATAGCAACGAACAGGGTGAGGTTGAGAATCCAGCGCGCAGTGTGATCGACATGCTCGCGTGAGGATTGGACGAAGCGCGCCAGAACAGGAAACACAGCGGTGTTGAGGATGTTCGGAAAGAACATCAAGGTATCGAACAAGCGGTACGGTGCGCCGTACCACCCAACGACCGCTTCGTTCGTCATGGACTTTAACATCAACACATCGATGCGAAAGTAGATGAAACTGATCAGCATGGAGAACATGAACGGCAAGCCGCGTCGAATCATCGGTCGCCACTTATGCGGCTCGAGAACGAATCGCACTTCACCTGTCTTCTTGAGGAAGTAGTGGCTGATGAGGAGATTCAAAACCATACTGAGCAGCATGACGACTGCAATGGCGAGGGACTTGTATCCCAGCAGCAGCACGGCGATGCCGGCAATCGCCAGGAATCCCTTTTCCACGATCAAGGCGATGGACCGATACTGCATCTGTTCCAGTCCGATGAAGGCGCGGTGAACCAGATCGTAGAGCGTGAAAAAGAGATTCGCAATCCCGAGCACAAGAACGAGATACGCCGTCTGTGCAGAATTCCCCTCGATCATCACGTAGCCGACGGCAAGAAGAAGTGATAGCGGCCAGACCACCATCCGCAACATCGCGCCGTTGGTGAGCAAGCTACTCAAGGCGATACGATCGCGCGCAATCTCCTTCACGAACATCGTGGTGAAGCCGAGATCCATCAGTAACACGGCAAGGCCACATACGGAGATCGCGTAATACAACACCCCATACTCGACCGGACCCAAATACCGCGGCAAAAACAACATGAGCATGAACGAGGAGGTCCAGGTGATCACTTGAGAGATCAGTAAGACCTTCGTGTTCTTCGCTATGGTCGCGGTTGCTTCCTTCATGCATTCGTCCCTTTACTGATCCACGACTCCTTATGCACTAGTGCCGACGTTCGAGTTCGTCGGTGCTTGCAGCAACCACCGTACGCGTTCGTTTACATTGTACCCTGGCGTCTCCTGTTTTTTTTCCTTGGGCGTCTCGACGTTCTTCTTCTCGATGGCAATGACTGCGGCAGCAAGCCCGATGAGCGTTCCAAGAAAAATATTGCTGCGGTAGTAGGTGAGGATAATATCGAAGAACCCATACAAGAGATGATTTGTCACCGCCGCGCCAGCAAAGACCAGGACCGCCTTGTAATAGGGATTCTTCACAATCGTGCCAATCCCGAAACCAATCTCGCTCATGACGCTGAAATAAAAGAACAAGAAAATAGCTAAGCCGATTATGCCGGTTTTCGCCGGTACACCTAGCACCTGGTTATGGGCGATGTAAAATCCCAGATCCCACATGATCGGGCATGGCATGACGTAGTCAATTTTCACGCCGTATCCGGAACCGGTGATCGGCCGATTCCACGCCATGAGAGCGAGATTATAGTTTTCGACTTCGCGGTACAAGTTCGACTCGTAGGATGATCCTGCCTGGGTCTCGTCAGCGCCACCGAGGCCTTCACGAATGCTACGCACCGGCATGAACAGGATGCTCTCGGATGTGGTATTCCAAAACGCGCCGAGATAAATCACGAAGACGATTGCCCCCTTCCATGCATAGCGCAAGATTTTTTTCTGAATCTCCCCCGACTGAACAACAATGAAGAAAACCAGCGCGGCACCGAGAACAGGATAGGCGGTCCGGCGATCCGATCCAACAATGGCGAGAAGCGTCGGTAACATCAACATGCTAAGTACCCATCGCTGCACGCCACGAACCTTGAGAGTATACATCGCTATGCAGACGACAATCGTGACGGACCACCACCCTGCATCTTCGTGACTACCCCAGCCTTCCTCCGAGCCGATGAACGTAAAGCCGGCGTTCATGTAGTGATAGCTTATCTCAAGTGCACGAAAGCCCACTCCCAGAATGATCGCCCATACAACCTGCTTGACCTGCGCTTCGGTTTGGATCAATTGGGGAACAATGATAGCCAGTGCCGCCATGTAGAAAATGCCGCGAACCTCCCACAGCGCCGGAAGGAAATCTCCGCTGCGCGACAATCCATACATCAGAAAGAAGATGAGGCTCCCAAGGTACCAGAACAACGCCTTGCGCGCGATAATCGGAACAAACTCTGTACGCAACACAATCACGCGCAGCACGACGCCCGCGATGATCAGTGCCAACACCATCTCCATCGGGTTGGTTGAAATACCACGCAAGGGAGCAAAAATGTTACCGAGGTTATCGAAATACGTAATAGGTTTCGTCCACGCGTAATCTTTCGCGAACTGCTCGATCGCCAGACCCATGAACACAAAAATCACCAAGCTGATATGCGGCCGGAGAACGGTTAACCCAAGGAAGAGGACAACACCGACTAATCCAATCGTAGCGGTAGTGTTACCATACAAAACGAGATTGACCGTGGCAAGGATAATGCTCATGAGAACGAGCGCTACCCAGCCGAGCCAGCCCGCACGAAAGCCGGACGTTAAGCTCGAGGTGTTCCCCGGCCTGCCGCTGATTTCCATGGTAGGAATCATACTTAGTTTCCCGGTGCTGGTATGCGGTGCGGGCTGCCTCTCCAGGCGAGGAGTTGATTGAGGTAGGTAATGAAAGGGCCCCAGCCCGTTGCCCAGTAATCCACTTCGGGGGGCTGTCGGGTCGTGAGATAGATCTGTCCAAAAATCAGGATGGAGGCGACTACTGAAAACAAGAGTGTGCGCCAAGGCTTCGCTGCCCCCGTGGCGTTCGGTCGCGACGCTATGTACACGAAGACAAACATCGTTACCAGGATGGTGGCGATGATCATCATGGCTTCACCATCCCCTTAGAAACGCGGTTCATGACGAATCCGATCACTTTGTTTTCATTGAGCGTGACGACGAGACTGCTGATATCAGTCTTCTTCGTCTTTCCCGCCGCTACAACGACGACGTAGCCGTCGAGGTGACTCGTGATCATCGCAGGAAACGACTGATCATGCACCGACGGCATGTCAATGACGATGAACCGGAAGTGTTGTTTGAGAGTCGCTATCACCTCACGCAACTCAATCACCTTATCGAAGCCCATTGCGGTGGACTTCAACTCCCCCAGCGGCAAGACCCACAACCCTTTGATCGCCGTGCGCGAGAGTGTGATCGTGTCGGTGCGCAGCGAATCCAGCACACCCGGGGTCGGATGAAGCCCGAACACATGGTGCAACTGCGGATTGTTGAAATTCAGATCAATCAAAACCGTGTCGTCTTGCGTATCGAGCGCGAAGAATGTGGCAAGGTTGGCAGAGACGACCGTTTTGCCGTCGCCGTTGGCAACGCTCGTGACTCCTGCCGCGAGTTGTACATCGGTAGAGCTCTTGCTGGGGAACAGATTTGTCCCAAAACAGTTGTAGCGCTGTACCGTCACCACCGATTCGTCGAGGAGGGGGTTCGCTGGGCGGTTGTAGAGAATCAATTTGCCTTTGCGGACAAGCTGCTGCCTCCCCTGTTCATCAGAAGACTCGTTCGCGTATTGGGACTCCCTGTTTCCGTCTTCGATGCTTGAGGCCATACTGTTACTTTTCATGTTGTCTAAGGTCGGCAATGAATCGAATGAACTGCATTACGGGAGATACCCGATGATCGGCTTGTTGAACACTTCAATATCCTGCTTGCGCCGTATTGTCGGATCATAGTATTCCATCATGAACATCGTTACGAGACCGATGACGAATCCGAGCGCCGAGCCGCCGCCGATGATAAGGCCCTTCTTCGGCTTGGTCGGTGTTGCCGGAACCTGCGCCGGGTCGAGGATCACGTATCTGCTTGCGCCGCGATCAACAAGCTCTTTTGCTTGCCGCGCCATCACGAGTTTACGTCTGGTCTCGGCAAGATTGTCGGTGACCTGCATGTATTCTGCGGTGCGTGCACCCTTGAGCGTATTCTGCGTTACGTTCTGAGACATTTCAGCGCGCGTGCGTTCGCGCTCGCTGACAAGCCCTTCGCGCCGAGCTCTGTTCGTTTGCATGTCCGCTTCCAAAGCATCCCCGAACTTGCGCAACAGGTCGGCAAGCTGTCTGCGCGCAATTTGAACTTGCGGATAGGTGGGTTTGTAGCGCGTCAGTAACTGATTGTACCGCAGCGAAAGCGACTTGAGCGTATCAGAGTAATTGATGGTGCCTTCGGGGTCAAGTGCAGCAATACGCGCGATCGTCCCCGGATCATCGAGGTTTGCCTGAAACTCTTCGATCTGCTTCAGAGTCCGCTCCTGCTGTTGCAGCTTAAGACCGAGCTCGCGTGCATCATTGTCCAGCTTGTTGTAGTTCAATTCCAACGAAGCAATGTCAGCGGGAGAACTTGCAACGCGATTTTGCTCCCCCCCTAAGAACGATTTTTGTTTCTCTTGAACTTCCTTCTCGAGCGTCGCTACGGCTTCTTCGAGATACTGCACCTTTCCTTCTGCTTGTTGCCTGTCCGCCTTCAAGCTCGTTTGGATGTACAAATTGCACAACACCGTCGCTGCCCTCTGCGCGATGAAAGGATCAGAGTCCGCGAACGAAATGCGAAATGATTCGCTGCCGCGAAGATCAATAGTGACTTTCCGTCGGGTCGCATCAATGAGAGCATCCCAACCTTCGGAGGTGTTTTCTGTTGGAGTACTTCCAATGCTATCAAGCATTGCTCGAATCGTCGTCCTGCTCGTCAAAATCTCGTTGAAACCTCCGAGTTGGTTCTCATCGCCGTATCCTCTGGTGAAATCAAGAATCTTATCCTCCATCGGGTTTTTCTCGATGAGGACTGTCGTGTACGATTCATACCGTTTCGGCAAGAGGAAAGCACCAACGACACTGACGGTCGTGATGAAGAAAAATGGAACCAGGAAATACATCTTCCGTCGGCGGACGATATCCAGTATTTCGGCCATACTGACGTTATTCTTCATGGTTCCTCCCTCGAATGAAAACGCGATAACACACTTAAGTAGCCTAAGATACGAAATCGCCTCTGGTGTGTCAACCGATGTGCCAATAACAAATTGCCAACAATTTGCGGTGAAGAGTCATCTGAGATGAGCACATATAGCCACGTGGCGCAAAATTTCCTGCAGCGCGATGACTACAAACTTCCGCATTTCCGGAACGTAGGATAGTGGTGTGAATCACCATATCGTGCAATGAGTGCGAAAGAAGGTAGGCTCTTTTGCGTATGAAGACACACCCGTTTTCCGTCGAAGCTCCTTTAGGTTGTGTTCAATCACATGAGGAAGTTGGATTTCGTAACCCGATTTCATAGATTGACCAGTGAATTATTGAGTCACGTCAGAAAGCAACGCCTCCATAGCCAACGTTAGAAATCCGGAGTGAATTCCATGAAATGCTTTTGCCATCCTTTGCTTTCCTTCTTCATTGCGCTTCTTAGCATCTTCGTGGCAGCTAGTACTGTGTCTGCACAAGGAAACGAATACATCATCGGTAAGGGTGACGAGTTGCTGGTGACGGTCTTCGGTTTCAATGAATTCACAACGACTGCCACGGTGAAAGATAACGGTACGATCACCATCCCACTCATAGGTGACATGCCGGCTGCGGGTAAGACCAAGCAGGAGTTCATTGCGGATCTGAAAAAGAAACTTGCTGAGTATATTCAGGGGGACATCAACGTAACCGTTACGGTGCTCTCCTCTATCGGCCAACGAGCCACCATCCTCGGTGCAGTGACCCGGCCCGATAATTATCCGATTTCATCCGAAGTAACGCTCCTGGAGTTGGTTTCCATGGCAGGCGGTTACACAGCCGATGCGCGTCTAAGCAAGATCAAGATCTTCCACAAAGAGAAACTCCAGCCGCCAACCGATGTAGACCTAGACGATTACCTCGAACGCGCCGACATCGAGAGTATGCCCCGTATCAAGGCAGGCGACATTGTCTTTGTGCCGCGGCAAGAAAACGTTGTGAAGGAATTCGGCGAGTTCTTCCGCGATGTTGCGTTCCTCTTCACGCTCTTCCGTCTCACTGATGCCGCACGGTAAGGCAATGATAAGAACCGTGAAGCCGTTTGCATTGCTGCGGCGCAGCACGCGCCGAACATTCTATCTCACAACGCTCATCACAACCATAGTCCTCAGTCCACTGAATATCGAACACGCCGACGCCCAGGTCGTGGGAAAAAGAGTTGGTCCGCAGTTCCCATTCCTGACCAGCAGTGCGCGCGTTGCGGCGCTTGCCGACGCGGGCGGCGCGGTCATTGACGACTTCTCCGGCTTCGGCAGCAATCCAGCTATCCTGGGCTTCCTGAAGAAATCAATCATTGATTACAGTTATCAACGTATCCAGAACGGCATTTCCTTCGAGCACTTGGGAATAACCTACCGAACGACATCACTGGATGCGATTGCTTTCGGTATTGATGTCTTGCATTACGGCGGAACGGATTTCTATACGAAGAGCGACGTGAGAGACCTCGGTTACGAAATGCGGACCGGACTTGCCTACGGACGCTTGCTCGGCGAAACATTCTCGATGGGAATCAACTTGCAAGCGATTACAACAACCACCGGTCCTACTTCGGTGTGGGCATTTGCCGGCGATATCGGTTTTGCATACGCGCCCGGGAAATACCTTCGCTATGGATTGTTCGTGAAAGGAATCAGCAGCGATTACAAGGTTTCCCCCTCTCTCCTCTCTACTGACACGTTCACAGCGCGCATCGCCCGGCTCATTGGGTTGAGTGTCACCATTGATTTTCCGTTTTCAGAACGGACGAAGAAGGTTGTCGTCGCATTACAAAATGAAAAACTCCTCGGCGAGAGAGATATCGTGTACAAGATCGGAGTCGAGTATTACCCTCTCTGGTCGCCGACGTTCAAGCCTGCAATTCGCGGCGGCTTGGTTGTTCGCGATATCGAAGTTCAACCGCGCTTTGGCTTGGGCGTAAGTTATTCCCAATTGTTCCTCGACTACGCGTATAGCTACACTCGCAGGGACAACCAACCGTCTCACATGCTGACGCTTTCTTTCTCCTGGCTGTAAGTCCTCCCACTCCATCGTTTCCCTCCTGCGCGCGCAACAAATGAACCAGTAGCGAGTGCGCCTCTTTTTTTCTGAATGAGAGGTTGATTTTCTCACTTTCTCTCGTATATTGCAACTTGCCAGTTGTGCGAATCAGTAACAGCAAACAGAATGGAGGGGACTGTTATGGGAAGAAGTTGTAAGTTGTGTGTGTGGCTGTTCTTCTGGCTGCTCGCATCGCAGGCTCTTGCGCAAGAACCGGCAGGAGGTGTCATCACCGATCTTGTTTTCTTTGCCGACCAAGTGAATGAACGAGTACGAATCTATCCATGGACTGCGACGTTCAACGGCATTGATAACACTACGAGGCGATCGGGAGCTGCAAGCTACCGCTTCGATTTCGGAAACTGGGCAGGCTCTCACGTACTCTGGCACGGTATCCCGAATGACAATTCGTACCTTGGTCCCGACACCTCTGTCTTCTGGATTCAACCCACCAGCCGGCTGCAAGTCTGGATGATGTCTTCCGTCGTTGACTCATCGGAAATCTTCATCAATTTATACGATAATTATCTCAGCTTGCTCGGACGGATTCACACCCAAACAATCCCACAAGCAAACCAGTGGTTCCTCATTGATGTTCCCCTCCCGACCTCGGTCCGAGGCTATCCCGTTAAGCAACTCAGCTTGATGTCGGGTTTGGCGGCGAAAAGCCTTTGGATAGATGACTTCAAGATTACGAATGTTCGCTTGTACGCCGGTGTGCCGCGCAGTGTTGCACAAATGGAATTCATCGGCGCTACGCAGTTGGGGTTCATCCCAAACGGAAGGAAACAATTCTCCTCACCCGTGCAATTCACAAGTTTTGAGGTGAAACGCGTTAGCGATAACGCTACGGTCTTCACAGGCGGCGCTCCGATCCGAACCGTCAATGATCAACAAGGCGTGCTCAACGGAGCAACGGTGTGGATTGGAGATTTCTCCAACGTCACCACACCCGGCAGATACAAGATCGTCGTTGGCACGCAGCAATCATATCCATTCGACATTCGCCAGGATATTTACGATCAAGCGCTGCGCGCTGCACAGCGATTCTTTTACTATCAGCGCGCCTTCACGGCTATCGAGCAGCAATACGCGGAGGGTCCTTGGGTTCGCCAAACTGATGCAAGCAAGGCTCCCCCGGGCGTTGTGAAGGGTTGGCACGATGCCGGGGATTTGACCGTGTACAACGCAACGATGACGCAGACCATCTTTTGGTTACTCGAAGCGTGGTCCGACTTCCGGCCAACAGATGACAACACCAATATTCCAGAGAGCGGCAACAATGTACCCGACCTGCTCGATGAGGCGCGCTGGGGATTGGAGTGGCTCCTGTCTATGCAGGAAACCGCAGGGGGAGTTTGGTGCAACGCCACCGCAGCAAACGGAACAAACTCATACCAGTACGGAAGAACATTCCCTCACACAGTTGATCCGTATATCAAGACCGTCCCGCCAACTGTCCAAGCAACAGCAAAAGCCGTTGCCGTGCTGGGTTACGCAGCAGGCGTGTATCGCCAATTCGATCTCGCGTTCGCCAACCGGTGTCTCGATGCTGCGCGACGCGGTTGGACGTGGATGACCACCAACCCCATAGCAACAAACGACGGGTGCTCGTGTCCTGGTCCGATGTACAACGTGTACGCGCAAGGTGCAGATGCGACGCTCCTCAAAACGAACCGCATGTGGGCAGCGGCAGGACTTTTGTACGCAACAGGCGAGGCGCAATACGAGACGGCATTCCAAGCGAACTTTGAGCAGATCGGGTGGATCAGCTCTTATAGTAAAAGCGAAGGTTTTGCATCGAGCCTGTATTTGAAAGTACCCGCAGGTGCGAACCAAGCGACAAAGAATGCAATACGGCAACGGATCTTTCAAATGGCGGACGATGTTCGCACCAACGCGGAGGCTCATCCCTTCAACGTCGCGACTTTCTATTATTGGGGATGCAACAGCAACGCGCTGCATCGCACGGGGCAATTCTCGCTCAGCGCGTACCTTGCAGACTCGACACGTACTGCAGATCGCGACCAAGCGCTGACGAATCTCGAATACATCTTCGGACGGAACTATCGCAACCAGTGCTACGTCAGCGGGATTGACGGTGTCTCGAAGCCTCGTTTGCGCGGGTTTCATCATTGGATGAAGGCACTCAACGCAACGCCGTGGCATTTCCCCGGTGCGCTCGCCGGCGGCCCTAACCAATCACCCGATGGCAACGACATCTCCTATCCGAATGCTCAGCCGTTTCCGGTATGGGGCTACTTCGGTGATCCGATGAATCCGCGAACCGGCAGCGTGCCTGTTGACGGACGCTTCACCGACAACGACAGCTGGTCTACCAACGAAATCACCATCAACTGGAACGCTGCGCTCGTCTACAATTTGTACGCGGCACGGGCCATCGCGCGCGGACGATTTGGCACCAGCGCCGGAAGTAAGTCAGAACTTCCACAACAGTTCTTGCTGAAACAGAACTATCCCAATCCCTTCAATCCACATACGACGATCGAGTTCACCGTCCCGTTCGGCAGTGATGTCCGCATCACGCTGTATGATATCATAGGGAGGGAAATACGAACGATCGTCAACGGGCGCTTTGCGCAAGGTACGCACACGGCGGAGTGGGATGGCACCGACAGCGCGGGTAATCAGCTCTCATCGGGGATTTACTTGTACCAACTGAAAGCCGGCAGTGTCGTTCTCACAAACAAGATGCAGTTGCTTCGTTAAACTCTGTTCGTCGGTTCGCACCCACAAGGCGTTCATAACCGTGAACGCCTTTTTTGTTCCAATGTGCTGTGAATCATGAAGCGCGGCGGCGTCACGCTTCGCGGCTTGATATTGCCGCCCCTTCGCGATATATTTTCAGGCGTTTCGCTCACAAACACTCACCAATCATATCATTGAAACATGAAATCATTCTTCAAATCCTTACTCCTGGTACTCTTCAGCATTGGCCTCTCGCTTTTGCTGGGCGAAGTGTTTATCCGCGTCGCAGCGCCGCAGCGACTCGACAGTAACCTCGACTTCTACGTACCCGACGACTACACAGTCTTCAAGATGCAGAGCAACTTCGTTGGCAACCATACAGGGTTCGAGTTCGATGTGCCGGTGCAGTTGAACAGTATCGGAATGCGCGACGGCGAAATCGGACAAAAGGATGGAAACACGCTGCGCATCTTGGGGCTTGGTGATTCATTCACGTTCGCCAATGGTGTGGCACTTCACGAAACCTATTTGAAGCAACTCGAACAATTGCTGCCGGCGTACGGGGGAAAGAAATTGCAAACGCTGAACGCTGCCGTACCGGCGTACGCGCCGCTGCAGGAATTTCGCCTCTGGGAGTTGCGGCAAGCAGAACTCCGACCGGACATCGTCATAATGGGGTTCTTTGTCGGCAACGATTTCGTCGAGTCGGGAGATTTGTTTGGCGAGGATGGCAAGCCGTTGATTGCGGTGCGGGACGGCAGGTTGATTTCGAGTAAACGCTCGGACGAGGAACGCGGCATGGTTCGCTCCGTGACGGGACCCATGCGCGATTTCCTCAAGACGCGCTCCCATCTCTACGTCTTCCTCCGGAATCGCTCTTCCGAATTACTTTCTAAAGCCGGGCTCCGACCATTCAACCTCCCGCCGGATTTTTGCGAAGTGAGCTACGGTGAGCGCATGCAAAAAAACTGGGCGAGGACGCAAACGATACTCTCCGATTTCAGCAAGGCTACGCGCACAGCCGGTCAACGGTTCATCATTGTTATTCTGCCCGCAATCTATCAAGTGTACAACTCCGCGTGGGACGAATATATTCGCGCACTGAAGTTGGAACCTTCGCGTTATGATCTCGAAAAGCCGCAGAAAGTGCTGATGGAATTCTGCAACGCAGAGGGTATCGAATGCGTTGATGCACTACCGTCGCTTCGCGCAGGCGCCGCGAATGGTGGACTCTATTTTCCCGTTGATGGTCATCCAACCGCCGCCGGCCACAAAGTGATTGCGCAAGTGATCCGCGACTACCTCACCCAGAACGTGACTTCGCCGGTTGCGCAACGATAGCGGTTCCACCCCACGACACGCAACACCTCTTGCGTTCCATATAGTGAAAATAAATAACCGCGGCGCTCGTGAGAACGCCGCGGTTTTGTTTCGTGTTGCGGATCTCTACTAGAACAATGTGTAGATGAACGGGGCGAGCGCGGAGCCTTGCGTAAATACAAGCAGCGCACCAAGTCCCAGTAGCATCACCACGATGGGTGCAAGCCACCATTTCTTCCGCACCTTCATAAAATCCCACAACTCCCCCATGATCCCCAGTTTACCCTTCGCCATTGACGTTTGCCTCCTTTGGTGTAAATGATAAAAGATTAGAATGTCTTTTCGATGTGTTTCGGATCGAACTTCGAGAGGTCGCGTTTCTTCCAATAGGAAATACGCTGCGGTTCGATCTTCTCATCCAACAAGTCTTTGCCGAGCAAACGCATCAGCAAACCAGTCGGCGTGATGACGAGATAAAACGCGGCGCCAAGCAGAAGGCGCGTATTGAACCAGCCGAGGGCAAACGCGATCGTCATCCATACAATGTGAATCGGCTTCACGATGGGTGGAGCAATGAGGCTGAGAAGATAGACGCCAACGCCAACGCCCAGCATCCACTTCCAGCCATTCCACGCAATGCCTTGTGAAAAATCCCAGTTTGTCCAGCCGCTTATGTGCGAGTGCATCAAGAAGAGCACGCCCGCCAAAATCGGGAAGCCGATGACAAACGCTTTCCCTGTTTTCTGTATTGCCTCTTTCGAGGAATCAATTTTGAATTTAGTCAAGTTCGAACTCCTTCATCCAATCTGAATCTTGTTCCAATGCTTTTTGCTGTGTCTTTGCAACGATGAAATTTCCAATTACCAAGTAGTCCATGTGCGTGCGCATCAAACATTTGTACGCCTCCTCCGGTCGGCAGACGATTGGTTCGCCGCGCACGTTGAATGACGTGTTGATGATGACCGGGCATCCAGTCTTTTTGTAAAACGCGTTGATGAGATCGTAATACAGAGGTTGATCCTCTTTGGTCACGGTCTGCACGCGAGCAGAATAGTCCACGTGCGTAATAGCGGGGACATCGGAACGTGGAACGTTCAGCTTGTCGATGCCAAATAGCTTCTCCTGCTCCGCCGTCATCTTCACGCGGCGTTCTTCGACAACCGGGGCAACAAGGAGCATATACGGGCTGTCGCAGTCCATCTCGAAATAGTCGCTCACCTTCTCACGCAGCACCGAAGGTGCAAACGGGCGGAACGATTCTCGGAATTTGATCTTCAAATTCATCACCGACTGCATCTTGGGCGAGCGCGCGTCGCCGATAATGCTGCGCGCACCGAGAGCACGTGGACCGAATTCCATTCTTCCCTGGAACCAGCCAATGACATTCTCTTGCGCAATCAATTCGGCAACGGTCTCGGCGAGTTCTTCTTGCGGAACCTTCTGATAGACGATCTCATTCATTTTGAAGTAATGCTCGAGCTCGGCATCGCTATACACGGGTCCGAGATACGATGCGAACTGCGAATCCTTCTTGCCGTCCGCTTTGCGGGGGTTGCCTAAATACGCGTACCAGACATAGAGTGCTGCACCGAGCGCGCCACCCGCGTCGCCTGCTGCGGGTTGAATCCAGATTTCATCGAAGATTTTCTCACGGAGAATCTTCCCGTTGCCGACGCAGTTCAACGCGACACCGCCTGCGAGCACGAGATTCTTCTGCCCCGTTTCTTTGCGCACAAACCGCGCTTGACGCAACATGATTTCTTCTGTTACATCTTGCACCGAACGCGCAAGGTCCATCTCTCGTTGACCCAATTTCGTTTCAGGCTGACGTGGTGGACCGCCAAACAGCGCTGCGAACTTATCATTCGTCATCGTCAAACCGGCGCAGTAGTTGAAGTACTCCATGTTCATCTTAAACGAGCCGTCTTCTTTGACGTCAATGAGATGATCGAAGATCGTCTTCACGTACTTCGGCTCGCCGTACGGCGCAAGCCCCATCACCTTGTATTCGGCAGAGTTGACCTTGAATCCTGTGAAGTAGGTAAATGCCGAATACAGCAAGCCGAGTGAGTGGGGAAAGTCTAATTCACCATGAATTTTCAACTCATTGCCTTTGCCGACGCCGTAGCTGGTTGTGCACCATTCGCCGACGCCATCCAGTGTCAGGAACGCGGCTTCTTGAAACGGCGACGGATAAAACGCGGACGCTGCGTGTGACTCGTGGTGTTCTGGGAACAAAATTTCACCACTATACCCCATGTCGTCTTCAATGAGCTTTGGCATCCAGAGTTTTTCTTTCAGCCACAACGGCATCGCCATCAGGAACGACTTGATTCCCCTGGGTGCGTAGGCAACGTACGTTTGAAGGAGGCGCTCGAATTTGACCAGCGGCTTGTCGTAGAAGGTCACATAGTTGATGTCGTTAACCGTGATCTTTGCTTCCTTCAAGCAATACTGGATCGCATTGTGGGGAAATCGGAAATCATGCTTCTTGCGCGAAAACCGTTCCTCTTGCGCAGCAGCGATGATCTTGCCATCCTTGATCAGCGCAGCCGCAGAGTCATGGTAATAGCATGAAATGCCTAATATGTACATTGGATACCCGTTATGATTTGAAAATGGTGAATTGATCTGGATTCAAAATACGTAAACCGTTGCGTCGGTCTGTGTTGCTTGCCACATTACATTTGAAACGATCGGATGTACTCGACCATTCTCGAACAATCTTCCAGCGTTTCGATTGGTTTCACTTCCCCTCCCTGAGCCGCAATTTCGTGATGCTCTTGCACGCTCATGACCGTCAGTTGATTCTTCTTGATCTCTTCGATGCTCTTCGCGGCGGAGGCGGCTGCCGCGAGAGTGGTGATGAACGGAACTTTGAACTCCATCGCCGTTCGTCCGATCGAATGCTCGTCCTCACGCGACGTTTGTCCGAGCGGAGTAAGGATTATCAGGTGAACCCATCCGTTGCGGATAATATCAACGATGTTCAGTGTCCGATTACCTGCCTTGAGCACTGGCCGATTCTGAATTCCAAGGTCGGTAAGGAATTTCGAGGTCCCTTCGGTTGCGAGAATGTTGAAGCCGAGGCGGAGGAAACTGCGTGCAATATTCGCAGCGCGTTCGCGCTTGTCATTGTCGTTTAGACTAATCAACACCGTGCCCGACGACGGCAGCGGCATTCCCGCGGCGACCGATGCTTTCGCGAACGACCCGCCGAAGCTATCGGAAATCCCCATCACCTCGCCGGTCGAACGCATCTCCGGTCCGAGGAAGTGTCGCGCTTGTGGAAACTTGTTGAAGGGAAACACCGACTCTTTGACCGAGACATGTTTTGCCCAACTTCCCTTGATGCTCAGGTCTTTGATCTTCTTTCCAAGCATCAGCTTCGCTGCAATTTTCGCCAGTGGTACCCCCGTCGCTTTACTGACGAACGGAACGGTACGCGACGCACGCGGGTTCACTTCCAACACGTACACCACGCCGTCTTGCATTGCATATTGAATGTTGACAAGACCTTTCACGTTCAAGGCAAGGGCGAGCTTGCGCGTGTAGGTCATCAGGGTGTGAAGCTGCTGCGCAGTCACTTGGTACGGCGGCAGTACGCACGAGCTGTCGCCCGAATGAATGCCCGCTTCTTCAATATGCTGCATGACGCCGCCGATGTAGACATCTTCACCGTCGCAGATCGCATCCACATCGAATTCGAAGGCATCTTCGAGAAATCTATCAATCAGCACGGGGTGGTCCGGCGAGACATTCACCGCCTTTGCCATGTATTCTTTCAACGCCTCGTCGCCGTAACAGATTTCCATTGCCCGCCCGCCGAGAACATACGACGGCCGAACGAGAACCGGATAGCCGACCTTCTTTGTGACGGCTAAGGCTTCATCAAGATTCGACGCTGTTCCCCACGGCGGACAGGGAATTTCGATTGCCTCAAGGAGTTTTCCGAACCGCTTGCGGTCTTCTGCAAGATCAATTCCTTCAGTGGAAGTACCGAGAATCCGAAAGCCATTCGCTTCGAGAGCCTTTGCGATTTTCAACGGCGTTTGTCCACCGAAGCTGACGATGATGCCTTCGGGTTGTTCGTGCTCGCAGATGTTCAACACATCTTCAAGTGTCAGCGGCTCGAAGTAGAGCTTGTCGGTTGTATCGTAATCAGTCGAAACGGTTTCCGGGTTGCAGTTGACCATGATGGTCTCGTAGCCTTCGTCTTCGAGACCCATCACGCCATGCACGCAGCAGTAGTCGAATTCGATTCCCTGTCCGATGCGATTCGGTCCGCCGCCGAGAATAATCACTTTGTTTTTGTCGGAGCGAACCGACTCGTTCTCCATCTCATACGTCGAGTAGTGATATGGCGTCTCCGCCGCAAACTCGGCTGCGCATGTGTCAACAGTTTTGAAAACGGCAATAACATTGTGCTTCTTGCGCAATTCGCGAACGGATTTCTCATCCGACTTCCACAAGAATGCAAGCTGTCTGTCGGAAAACCCATACTGCTTCGCTTTCAGAAGTTCGTCGCGGGAAATCGTTGCGGGCGTCAAACGCTTGAGCGCGTTCTCCTCGTCAACAATCTGTTTGATGTTGAACAGGAACCAAGGATCAATCTTCGTGATCGTGAAGAGGTCCTCAATCGTCAGCCCGAGTTGAAAACCGTAGCGCAGGTAGAAGATGTTCTCCGGTCGTGAACGCGAGAGCTGTTTTCGGACTCTCTCTCTCCACTCGGCTTTCTCCCCCTCCGTCAACGCGTCAATGTCGAAATTGTCTTTCCCGTCAGCGCCGAGACCGAAACGCCCCTGCTCGAGCGAGCGGAGCGACTTTTGTAGGGCTTCCTTGAACGTACGCCCGAACGCCATCGCCTCGCCGACCGATTTCATTTGAATGCCGAGCGTGCTGTCCACGCCTTTGAATTTTTCAAAATCCCAACGTGGTATTTTCACAACCGTATAATCAATCGTCGGCTCGAACGATGCCGGCGTGAGTTTGGTGATGTCGTTCGGAATTTCATCGAGCGTGTAGCCGACGGCAAGCTTTGCGGCAATTTTCGCGATCGGAAAGCCCGTTGCTTTCGACGCGAGCGCAGAAGAACGCGAGACGCGGGGATTCATTTCAATGACGACGCGCTCGCCGGTGTTCGGGTTGACGGCGAATTGAATGTTCGAGCCGCCCGTTTCGACGCCGATGGCGCGAATGATTTTCAGCGCCTCGTCGCGCATGATCTCATATTCTTTATCAGTCAGCGTCTGCTGCGGCGCAACGGTGATCGAATCGCCGGTGTGTACCCCCATGGGGTCGAAATTCTCAATCGAGCAGATGATGACGACGTTGTCTTTGAGGTCGCGCATCACCTCAAGCTCGTATTCCTTCCAACCCAGAATGGATTGCTCCATCAACACTTCGTGAATCGGGCTGGACTCAAGACCGTGCTCCAACTTCTCGACGAACTCATCCGGGGTTTCAGCAATACCGCCGCCCGTGCCGCCGAGCGTATACGACGGACGAATAATGATCGGGAAACCGATCCAACTTGCGAGCTTTAACCCTTCCTCAATGGATCGAACAAATCCTCCCTTCGGCGTCGCAACGCCGATGCCGTCCATCGTCTTCTTGAACAATTCGCGATCCTCAGCCCGTTCAATCGCTTCCAGCTTTGCGCCGATCAACTCCACATTGTATTTTTTCAGAAAGCCGCTCTTTGCGAGTGCAACCGCGGTGTTCAGCGCCGTTTGTCCGCCCATCGTCGGAAGAATCGCATCAGGCCGCTCCCGCTCGATGATCTTCTCAACAAAAAACGGAGTGATGGGCTCGATGTAGGTCCGGTCCGCCATTTCCGGATCGGTCATGATTGTGGCGGGGTTACTGTTGACCAGAATCGTACGGAAGCCTTCTTCGCGCAGGACCTTGCACGCCTGGGTGCCGGAATAATCGAACTCGCACGCTTGTCCAATGACAATAGGACCGGCGCCGATAATGAGAATAGAGTTGAGATCAGTACGTTTGGGCAAGTGAACGGACTTTCGATTTGTAATGGGCTTCAATATACGAAGTTTGGCTCATGCCCGCAAAGGTTCTATATCACAAAAAGCAACTCGCGGTGTTGAGCTTGCCCCTTGAATCGAGAATTGTTGCTTGCAATTCGCCGATTCGCAAATTCATTCGAGGGTTCTATAGCGTCGTCATGAACAATTCTGTGCAGTCAGTGTCTCATCTACATACTCCGCAAATAATTTTGAAGTGACGGCAGCCACACCTTTGATGGCTCGCAGCCGCAGTCCATTCTATGAAATCCACTGGGCACTGCATACATGAGTTGCCAGTGAAGCTCGCTCAGACCACACTTGGTGTTTGTTAACTTTCACCCTTCCGTCTGCAATTCACTCGACGGGCTGTGGGCTTCTGATGAACTGTTGGCGAATCCGAAGGTGTGCAGGGATGAGATGGAAGGAGAAAATGAGAAATGCTGGAAGCTCGTCAACACTCACGTTGCCAGAATTCTTGCAAGCCTCCAAAGATCGCTGTCTATCGTCTTGCGTTTGGTCCATGTTTCATGCAGCGGCGTGAGAGCAATCTTGCCGTGGATCTCTCCCACCATCATCGCAGCGTTGCCCTCCAGCAGCGCATCAATGGCAGCAACGCCCAAACGGCTTGCGAGCAATCGGTCTCGTGCAGTCGGCGAGCCGCCGCGCTGAATATGTCCGAGCACGCAGATACGATAGTCGTAACCCGCTGCGTCTTTGATTTTTTCCGCGAGGCGCATCGCGCCGCCGGAATCTTCTCCCTCGGCAACGATAATGATTGCGGACGACTTGTGTTCCTTTGATGCGATGAGGGCTTCCTTCAAGTCTTGGATGTTGGTTTGCGTTTCCGGAACGGCGATATGCTCAGAGCCGGACGAGATACCGACGTCGAGCGCAATGAAGCCGGCGTCGCGCCCCATCACTTCGACATAGAACAGACGGTCGTGCGATGCAGCCGTGTCACGGATTTTGTCAATCGCTTCCATCGCCGTGTTCACTGCCGTGTCATAGCCAATCGTGTAGTCGGTTCCGAAGAGGTCATTGTCAATCGTGCAGGGAACGCCGATAACCGGAATGCCGTGCTCTTCCAAAAGCTTGGAAGCGCCTTGAAACGTTCCGTCTCCGCCGAGTGCGATCAGCGCCTCGATATCTGCAGCTTGCAACTGTCTCGCAGCAAGCTCCCTTCCCTCAACCGTTCGAAAATGTTCCGAACGAGCGGTGCGCAGAATCGTGCCGCCGCGTTGAATGATGTTGGAGACCGAACGAGCCTGAAGGTCAACGAACTTCCCTTCGATCATCCCCTCGTAGCCGTACTGAATGCCGACAACCTCAAGCCCGTTGTAGATACCCGCACGGACGACTGCGCGCACACACGCGTTCATCCCCGGCGCATCGCCGCCGCTTGTAAACACTCCGATTTTCTTCATGTGGTAATTCTGAAGGTAGCCGCGCAAACTCGGCAACTAACAATGAGGCGAATGTTGTTACTGTAAATCTATTGACGAACGGGATGAGATGCAATCGAACACAATGCCGGAGGTGAGGCTTTCAACGCGAGCTGAGCGTGAATCGCTTTCACGATTGCTTGCGCATAGCGCTGTGCACCAAGCTTCTTGGGATGGAGATCATCCGGCACGAAGAACATATCCTCTACGTCGGGCATCGGATGATCGAGGTAATCGAACGCGCTGATGACTTTTCCTCCCGTTAGGTGCTGCAGACTTTCGAGCAACGACTTCCGCTGCTTCGTGAGAATGAACCGTCCTTCTATCAAATCCGGATACCCTGGAAGCATGATCATGAGAACAGGTACAGGCTGCTTCATCAGGCTCCGAACGTCTTCAACGAATTCCTCGTCTTGTCGGTAATCCTGGAAATCAATACGCGCCATGCGGGGCAACATCCGCACGGACTGAAACGGATCGCCATGGATCAGCCGATTGAATAAGAACGAAGTTCCTACCGAGGAAAAGCCCTCTGCAAAATTCTCGGATACAAGTGTTCGACAATACTGCTTTAGACCGGCAAGGGTCGGATCGTCCTTTCGCCGCCTGGTCATTTGGTCCTCACACCACTCCGCTGTAATCGGAGGATACACCAGTACGACATCGGACGTGCGCGTGACCTGGTATGCCGTGCTCGTCAACGGACCTTTTTCCAGCGATAACAGGGTCCGCTCTTGACCGTTGATGACAAGTTTCGACCGCCAAACTCGAGCGCGATCCAAATCATCCACAATAAAGGCAATCACGACGAGATCGGCTCGAACCTTCTTAAGGGTCTCATTCGCAAGGCGCATCATTTGCAAGATACCGTAACCATCGCGTGCCAAATTCATCACGCGAACGCTTCTGCCGAGGGTACTGCCTAACGGCTCGGCTATATGATCCGTCCACGAATAGTATTTGTACGGATTCGCGGTGAACGAATCGCCAAACGCGAGAATCTTGAAATCCTCATCGGCCCAACTCTGAACGCCGTCCCCCAAATTTCCGTACGGACCTACGGAGATAGAATCGTACGTAAAGATTTTTCCATTCAACATGTAGATACCGACAGCCTTGGTATTCGGGATATAATCGTAGCCCGTTGACGCGGAATACTGGTACAACGGCTTGTTCGTCACATTGAAGGTCAGGAGTGTTCTGTTTTGAAGATAGTAGCGGTAGCCCGCCTCAGCGACAACCAGCACCATGAGCGTGCTTGCAAGGAAAAGTGCACCGTTAACCAGTACAGGGTGAACCTTCGCACGATCGCGAAATGAGAGCATGGCGTTTCCTGAATTGAAAGTGAGAGTTTGATTTGAGGAAGAGGACAGGAGGTTCCTGTCTGGTGAGGGAGAAGATCCTCCGCACCAAAGTAGCGATGAACTGTAAAAGAATCAAGAACAACGAACGGGAGATGGTAAAAAAAATTCCAAGCACTACGAAAGGTCATCGTAAACAACTATATTGTTCACCCGAGAGAGCCTGCACGAATGAGACTGCATGCGCGCTCGATTTCTCCCGATGATTTCTATCAGAGGTTCGCAACAAATTATCAGGGTCACTTCATGCAGGACACACCAAAAGTCGTGAATCAACAGACAGAAGTCTCTCCCGACGTCAAGCGGGTCATTTTCGCATCGTCCATAGGGACGCTGTTTGAATGGTACGATTTCTATTTGTACGGCAGCCTCGCAGGTTTTTTTGGTCAATTGTTTTTTCCGAAAGGAAATGAAACCGCCGCATTTCTCGCGAGTCTCGCTACGTTCGGCGCGGGATTCGCCGTACGCCCCTTCGGCGCAATCGTCTTCGGACGCATCGGTGATCGTGTTGGACGCAAATACACTTTTTTGATCACGATCGTCATTATGGGAGCCGCCACATCGTTGATCGGGGTACTGCCGACCTACGATTCGATCGGCTTGCTCGCACCGATACTTCTTGTGACGCTGCGGCTCGCACAGGGCTTGGCGCTCGGGGGCGAGTACGGCGGCGCAGCGACGTACGTTGCCGAACATGCGCCACAGGGCAAGCGCGGATTCTACACAAGCTGGATTCAAACCACGGCAACGCTCGGATTCTTCGTCTCACTTGCCGTCATTCTCTCGACGCGTCTCCACTTCGGCGAGCAAGCCTTTCGTGAATATGGCTGGCGCATCCCTTTCCTCGTCTCGTTCATTCTCCTCGCCGTCTCCGTGTACATTCGCCTAAAGCTTCAGGAGTCGCCGCTGTTTACTCGACTCAAATCCAAAGGCAAGGTATCGAAAAACCCAATCACTGAAAGTTTCGGCAACAAAGCGAATTTGAAATATGTCCTGCTCGCGTTGTTCGGCGCAACGGCGGGACAAGGTGTAGTGTGGTATGCAGGACAATTCTACGCGCTGTTCTTTCTGCAGAACACCCTGAAAGTAGATTTCGTTACTTCGTACACACTCGTTGCAATCGCACTTGCCCTCGGTACGCCACTCTTCGTCGCCTTCGGCGCGCTGTCCGATCAGATCGGCAGAAAGAAAATCATGCTGACGGGTTGCCTGCTCGCGGCGCTCACGTACTATCCAATCTTTAAAGGACTGACGCACTACGCGAATCCTGAACTCGAGCGCGCCATCGAATCGCATCCCATTGTGCTGAAGTACGATAGGGATGCATCTGGCGAAGCCGCCGCGACAATTGACGCCGCACGCGAGTCTCTCACCAAGAAAGGCTACCCGTTCGAACATGCGCCGGGCAGCGCGTCCGTAACGATGACGGTTGGCGCATATGAAGCTGGTGTGTTCAACGACTCGACATGGTCGGTGGCGCTCGCTGCCGCTGGCTATCCCGCGAAAGCCAATCCCGAAAAAATCAATCACTTCATCGTCGTCATGTTGCTCACGCTGTTGATGGTGTACGTCTGCATGGTGTACGGACCGATTGCGGCATTTCTCGTGGAGTTATTCCCGACAAAAATCCGCTACACGTCCATGTCGCTGCCGTACCATTTGGGTAACGGCTGGTTCGGCGGATTTCTTCCGCTCATCGCCGCGTCCATCACCGTCGCAACAGGAAACATCTACGCGGGCTTGTGGTATCCGATTGCCGTCGCCATCATGACGCTGATCGTAGGCGGAATCGGCATCACGGAAACGAAAGACCGTCGGCTGATGTACGATGAGGACGAGGATGTACCGATGTGATGCATCGATTTTTGGGGGCTGCTGACGGACTACATCGTCCGAAGAGTGTACCGTGCCGCGAAGCCCAAGAGTCTGCTTCGTGGATAGATTCGCCGCATCCCCCCACGGGCCGCTTGCACTTCCCCGCATCTTTTCTTTTTCCATCCTCTTAATTAGATTGCAAGCGCTTCAAACTCACTCCCCGTTCATAAATCATCAACTGATTGGCGCAATCAATGGCAAAGCTACAACAATCTTCCTTCACGACCTCCGTCTTGCAAGAAAAGCGCATCTTCAAACCGTCCAAGAGTTTTTCGAGCCGGGCACATGTCAAGTCATTCAAAGAATATGAAAAGCTCTACGCTTACGCGGCGAAAAATCCGGACACGTACTGGTCGGGTGTCGCGTCGCAATTTCATTGGTTCAAGAAATGGCGGAAGGTGCTCGAATGGAAGGAGCCGCACGCAAAATGGTTCGTCGGCGGGAAGACGAACATCTGTTACAATGCGCTCGACGTGCACTTAACGACATGGCGGCGCAACAAAGCCGCGATCATCTGGGAAGGCGAACCGGGCGACCATCGGACGCTGACGTACGAGCAGCTTCACTCCGAGGTGTGCAAGCTCGCGAACGCGCTGAAGAAACGCGGCATCAAACGTGGCGATACGGTTGCCATCTACATGGGCATGATCCCCGAAGCGGCGATCGCAATGCTCGCGTGCGCACGCATCGGCGCGCCGCACAATGTCATCTTCGGCGGCTTCTCCTCGGAAGCGCTCAAAGAACGCATCAACGACTCGAAAGCGAAACTCGTCATCTGCTCCGACGGCGCGTTTCGGCGCGGACAAAAAATCAATTTGAAAAACGCGGTGGACGTTGCACTCAACGAAACGCCGACGGTGGACAACGTCATCGTCTTCCAGCGAACGAAAGACGACGTGCAGATGGTCGAGGGGCGCGACCATTGGTGGCATGAGCTGATGGGACTCGCCTCGCGAACAAACGAAGCAGAACAGCTCGACTCCGAACACACCCTGTTCTATTTGTACACCTCCGGCTCGACAGGAAAACCGAAAGGCATTCTACACACCACCGGCGGTTACATGACGCATGTTGCCAACTCATGCAAACTCGTTTTCGATCTGCACGACGACGATATTTATTGGTGCACAGCGGATATCGGCTGGGTGACTGGACACAGCTACGTCGTGTACGGTCCGCTCATCAACGGCGCGACGACGTTCATGTACGAAGGCGCGCCGAACTATCCCGAGTGGGGACGCTTTTGGGAAATGATCGAGCGGCATCGCATCAATGTTTTCTACACTGCGCCGACAGCGATCCGCGCATTTATTCGCGCCGGCAACGAATGGGTGAACAAACACGATTTATCGTCGCTGCGCCTGCTCGGCACGGTTGGCGAGCCGATCAACCCCGAGGCATGGGTGTGGTACTACAATGTCGTCGGGAAGAAACGCTGCCCCATCGTAGACACATGGTGGCAGACGGAAACCGGCGGCATCATGATAACACCGCTTCCGGGCGCGACGCCAATCAAGCCGGGCACGGCGACACGTCCCTTGCCCGGAATCATCGCTGATGTCGTCCGCAAGGATGGCACGTCATGCAAGCCGAATGAAGGCGGCTTTCTCGTTGTGAAGCGGCCATGGCCCTCGATGCTGCGCACTATCTTCGGCGACGACGAGCGCTACAAGAAAACCTATTGGAGTGAAATCAAGGGGATGTATTTCACGGGCGACGGCGCTCGGCGCGACAAGGACGGCTACATTTGGATCATGGGACGCGTTGACGACGTGGTGAATGTTGCGGGACATCGGTTGGGAACGTCGGAAGTCGAAAGCGCATTGGTCGCACACTCGCGAGTCGCTGAATCCGCCGTCGTCTCACGTCCCGACGAACTCAAAGGGAACGCCCTTGTGGCGTTTGTGACGTTGAAGTCGGGCAACACACCCTCGGCTGATTTGAAAGACGAATTGCGCGAACATGTCGCCAAAGAAATCGGCGCGATCGCGAAGCCGGATGAAATCCGCTTCAGCGACGCGCTGCCGAAAACTCGCAGCGGAAAAATTATGCGGCGCCTGCTGCGAGAACTGGCGACCAGCGGACAAGTCAACGGCGATACGACAACACTCGAAGATTTTTCGATTCTTGAGAAGCTGCGGCAGAGCGAGGAGGAGTAGCTTTCATTGGAGACCCTTCATATCAGGGAATCCAATGATACATTCAATCCGCTATGCAATCTCCAGAGTACTTGGTGTCTAGAATGCCGCTGCAAGGTGGCGTGCCGCCGGCGGGTGGAATACAGATTTGAGCACCAACATTGTACGCCGGATAATTCGTTAGAACAATGTCAAACGTTTCTGTATAGCCTACGCGCCGCACAGTATAGCCTCCTCCATTGCAGTACGGATTTGACCCAACACTGACAACCTCGACTATTCATCCACCGTAGCCACCCCTTCCAAGAATGTATCTGATTGGACCAGCTGCCACTGACGTGTGGACGAGAAGAAGTAGCACAACAGGCACCTTCCTCATAAAACCTCCATAGTTTAGTTTACACCCTGTGTCTCAGAGCAAAACACAAGTAAATTTCGCTTTTTTTGCAATATGTCAAGGGGTGCTGTAAGATTGATTAAGCGAATCTAGGCGAGCGAGGATTTCTCTTGCTGGGTGGAAGCGTGGATCGAGTTTGAGACAATTCCTAAACACTTTTGATGCTTCATCAACCCTGTTTACCACGAGAAGGGCATGACCATAATTGAACCAATACAAATGATGGTTGGGATTAAGTTCAACGGCGCGATGAAGGGCGATCTCCGCTTCATCGGGTCTTCGAAGGCGAAGGTTAGCAACACCAAGGTCCGCATACGCATCAGCGAATGTAGAATCATGTGCTGTGGCAATCGAGAAAAAAACGCGAGCGCTATCGAGGGCGCCACGAGCGAGCAGAACATGTCCTAAGCCATACGACGCTCTCGCTCTTACAACATTGACGTCCTCCCCAATCTTTTTTGTCAGGGAGTATTCAAACTCTGGCTCGTACAGGGGCTGAGACTTCATTGATCGTTCATCAAGGCGTTGGAGAACGGAACGAAATCTCAATTCAGCAGATGAACGATCTCCTCTGGCTTGGAAAATACTGCCGAGTAGATACTCACCATATACAAATTCAAACGGATCGCATGAGCGCTCTCCACGTGTTAGAACCGACTCCGCTTCTTCCAGCCTAGCATCCACCATCTTTGATCGGGCAAGCCACGTGTATCCTGACGCCAAATACGGCTTTGCTTCGATGGCTCGTTTTGCGTGGTAAGAGGCTGAGTCGGATTCACGCCGATGAAAGTAAATTTGGCACAGACTGACTAGCGATTCGAAAGAGTCAGCATTGTGAGTCAGCTCGGCGCGAAATCGCACAATCGCTTCGTCTATGTTCCCTTTCAGCCATTCCATCATACCCAGATTCAGATTCAGATTTGGATAGTCTGGCTCGAGATCAAGCGCGCGGGAAAATTCTTTTCGTGCCGCATCCAACCGCGACTCCTTGAAAGCGATGATACCTAACGTGAAATGTTCCCGTGCCGGTCGTTCGGTCTCGATCGTATAGAGATTTGAATTGACAATCAACGCCGAGAGTAATACGCCGCCACTCATCAACACAGACTTCGTAGCGAGCTTTGTTCGAATTGTATCCAGGAGAGAGATGAAACCGTGTGCAGAGAGAATAGCAAGCATGGGAATCACTGGAGCCCTGTACCGATCACAAACGAAAAAAAGAATCGTGATTGCAATATAAAGCGCGATAAAGAGCGCGACGAAATCTGATTCTCTGTGCTGTCCGCCGCGGTTCCAAATAAGTAAGAAGCCACCGAACATTGCGAAGGGACCAATGAGCCAAAACGCGAAGGGGTTGTATTCAAGAAGCAGAGAATATTTTTTGAAAGAATCAAAGCTAAGATTGTTTGGTATTTCCAAATGACTCCAGAAGAGATACCCCTTTTTTATCAACAGTTGCAAAAACCTAAGAGGCTGATCGCGGATAAACCCAAAGGCTTTTGCATACCAGAACGCAGATTCTTCAGAGGGTGTTGGCGTGTGTCCCAGATGTTGTTCAACATAGTACGTCTCATTCCGATTCTCCCAACTCGCTCCAAGCCGTTGCGGCATAGACGATGAGATTCCATCCGCATCAGGATTGTTGCCGATGTAGAAGTTGACTCCACCTTGCGAGGAAATAAGCACAAGTTCGTTTCCCACTACGTAGTTACGAATGGTAACAGGAGCAATGACAAGAACAGCGCCAAGCGCAACTGATGCAATGTACTGCAATTTTGTACGCGGAGGTATCGGGGTACTCTTTCTTGCCCATATTGCGAATACCGAAACAACCATCGCAACAGGAAGAAAGGGCGGGCGGGTTATGCTCATGAAACCCACCGACAGCCCTACAGCAAACCACATGAGACCACTTCGCCGACCATTGGCATGAAGAAGCAAGAAGAGCCAAAGGAGAACAAGGAGGACTAGCAAAGATTCGAAAAGCAATTGGCTTTCGAAGTAAAAGAGCATTGGGTTAATTGACACGAGGAGGGCGGCAACAACAGCAGTCCGAATATCGAAGAGCCTCCTACCAATGAGATAAGCAAGAGCCGCGGTCATAATGCCAAGCAAATGCTGAATGATCCTGACAGTCACATAATCATGTCCAAAAACGGCATAGACAAGCCCAAGTAGGAACGGATACAACGGTGCACGGAAATAAATGGTGTCGCCGAGAAGGTTTCCGTTGGCTATCGAGAGCGCCCACTGGTCGTGGAACAGAGCATCGAGCCGCGGATTGTTAAGGAACGGATTGTCTTTGACTTGAAAAAAGTAAACTGCACGGACGGAACATGCAATAATCGCAATGATTCCGACGATGAGTTTGTCGCGCTCGGAATCTGAACTCGGTCTTGAAAGTTCCACGAGGGCATTCACTTCAACTTCTCAATCCCCCACTTTGCCATCGTTCGCAGCATCGCCCTGTTCGTCAAGTCGTAATGCACGGGCGTAACGGAGACGTA
>CAYUFU010000020.1:43636-45346 GCA_964444145.1 uncultured Chitinophagales bacterium | reverse complement strand
AGTGCATACAAGTAATTACTCTCAACCATTCTCCACTTCTTTGCGGCTTCGCGTCCTTGCGTGAGATTTCTATGTCGGATTTCAGGACAATTTACAATTCGGGGAGCTTAAGCGGTCCCGATGGTGGAGGGGATAGATGGTACCGCATGACCTGCTGCGTGCAACTTCAATGAGAATGGAGCCTTCTCCTTTCCATCCAAGGTCAAGAGTCGCGCGGCAATCTCGTCACAGAGCAAGTATCCGCTCCGGCTGAGCCGCAGTGTCGTTCCATCGAACGTCGCAAGCCCGGCCGCACGCAACTCGTCAATCAAAGAAAAGTCAAGCTGTGAACGATCTACCTCGTTCAGGTTAATGCCATCGCTTCGTAACCCGAGAAAGAGTTTTTCTATCATCAACTGCTCCACGGTCAACGTTTCATCGAGAGCAAGCGGCACTTGTCCCTGTGAAAGGGAAGCGCAATAGTGGGAAAGATTCGCTTTATTCGCCCAGCGCCGCGCAGTGCCGTTCTTCCAGAACGAATGCGCCGACGGTCCGAAGCCGAGGTAGTTTTCGTGCCGCCAATAATTGTAATTGTGACGCGAGCGGAAGTTCGGCTGGGCGTAGTTTGAAACCTCGTAGTGCTCAAAGCCCTGCGCTTCGAGGAATGCCATCGTGAACTCGAAGAACTCTGCCTCTTCCTCGACAGGCTTTGGCGTCACAAGTTTCGCGCTGACCATGCGCGCAAGCGGCGTGTTGTCCTCCACAATCAGCCCGTAGGCAGAAATGTGATTCGGCTGCAGCGCAAGCGCCTGCCGTAGATTTCCTTCCCATTCTTGCTTCGACTGATCGGGCAGGGCGTATATCAAATCAATGCTCAGGTTGTCAAAGCCTACCGCGCGAGCACATTCAACACATTCCACCGCCTGCTTCGCATCGTGAATGCGAGAGAGAAACCTGAGATCAGCTTCACGAAACGATTGTATGCCGATGCTCAGACGATTCACACCCAGCGAACGAAACGCTGCGAGCTTTTCTCTGTTGACGGTACCGGGGTTGGTTTCGACTGTCATTTCGGCATCAGCCGTTATGGGAAATCTCTTGGTGAGATGTGAAATGATTCCCTCCAACTGTTGGGGGGAAAGCAGAGAAGGTGTCCCGCCGCCGAAGAAAATCGTTTCGAAGCTCGCTCGAGCCGCGTACGGAGCGTAAAGTTCAATCTCGCAATGAAGCGCCTTCAGGAATTCTTCCATCGGCGAAACATTTTCTATCGAATAGAAATCACAATAGAGACATTTCTTTTCGCAGAACGGTATGTGAAGATACAATGAAGCCATATGGTTCAGCCGCTCAGATTCTCCATCAACGCGCAAGTGTTCCAATCCTTCCCCATCGCACATCATTCCCTTCATCTATCGACCAGTAGATCATCATCACCTTCCCGATGATGACATCCTCAGGCACAAACCCCCAGAACCTACTGTCGAGCGAATTGTCTCGATTGTCTCCCATCATGAAGTAGTAGTCTCCTTTCACGACGTAGCTCCGTGTCGGTGCGCCGTCGAGCAGAATCGTATTCCCCTCACCGAGTGCGATGCGATGTCCTTCATGCTCAATGATGTTCTTTACGAAGGAGAATGATTCAGAACTCACCCTGAGCGTATCGCCGCGCTTCGGAACGACAAGCGGACCGTAATTGTCTTCGTTGAACGCAGCACCGCGCGGAAAGATCCT
>CAYUFU010000020.1:0-43536 GCA_964444145.1 uncultured Chitinophagales bacterium | reverse complement strand
GCGGGCAATTGAACTTGTGGCAGTTCGACTCCTGTGAACGGAATCGTCGCGGGAGATTTCGCACCGTACACGAACTTGTTCACCAAAAGGAAATCACCCTTCAACAACGTCGGCTCCATTGAGGCAGAAGGGATGCGGTACGCGCCGAGGACGAATGTTTTCAGGAAAAGTGCGATGAGAACCGCAACGCCGAGGATGTGCCAGTAATCGCGAAGCCGAAACGGGTTCGGTTGCGAATTAACCGCATTCCCACTCTGCGCCGGATGAATCAACGCACAAGCGTCCCTATGCGTCCGAAGCGAATCGTCGAGAGCTTTGCGATGGGATCGGTAAAGAGTGAAATGTCCGGATCCCACGACCAGTACACGATGACCGGCATGCCGACGACATCATCTTTCGGAATGAAACCCCAGAACCTTCCATCGAGCGAGTTGTCGCGGTTGTCGCCCATCCCGAACACGTAGTCGCGCTCGACGGTGTAGCGCTGCATCGGCTTCCCGTCAATCATGACGGTATTGTCCGCGCCAAGCGTTACCGTGTGCCCTTCGCGCCCGATGAACACGCGCCATTTCCGCAGATTCGAGGGCGTCAATACGATGACGTCTCCTTTTTTCGGAACCACGACAGGTCCCCAGTTATCTTCATTGTAAGGCTCGCCCTCAGGAAAAATTCGCTGGTCGGCGACACCTGCAGGGATAATGCGCGCATTGTTGAACTTCACGTTCCGCGGAAACTCGACGCGCTTACCGTTCACGAACACATTGCGATCACGGATGTACACGGTATCACCACTCACGGCGATGCAGCGTTTCAGATAATACATGAACTCCGGCGACTTGATTTCATCGCGCTGACCGGGAAACTCAAACACGATGACATCGCCGCGTTCGACATCGCGCCATTTGAGGAACGGGAGAAAATCCGTCACGCGAATCCACGGGATACGAATGTTCGTGAGGGGAATCGTGCGCGGCGTGTTGCCCCCGTAGATAAACTTGTTCACGAAGAGAAAATCGCCCGTCATGATCTCGTTTTCCATCGAGCCGGTCGGCACTTCGAATGCTGCGAGGACCATGCTGTTGAGCACGAGAAACGCGCCGACAACGAAGACAACGTCTTTGATGAAATCTTTCGCTGTGCTTTTGGATGTTGACGATTTCGCTTTGGTTACGATTTCTTTTGCCATTTCTCTCACCTTTGCTTTTATGATTTCGTTTGTGAGAACTCCACGTGTGGTCGTCCTTCCTATTCCTCATCCATTGCCAGCACCGCTAAAAACGCCTCTTGCGGAATCTCGACTCTGCCTACTTGCTTCATTCGCTTCTTCCCTTCCTTCTGTTTCTCCAACAGTTTTCGCTTGCGCGAAATATCGCCGCCGTAACATTTTGCCAGTACATTCTTCCGCATTGCGGAGATAGTTTCGCGTGCGACGACTTTGCTTCCGATTGCCGCTTGAATCGCGACCTCGAACATCTGTCGCGGAATCAGCTTGCGGAGTTTTACGCAGAGCTTTTTTCCCCACTCGTGTGCTTGATCCCGGTGCACAATCGTCGAGAAGGCATCCACCGATTCGCCGTTCAGCAGAATATCAAGCTTCACCAGATCGGATTCGCGGAAGTCAATAATCTCATAATCGAACGACGCATAGCCGCGGCTTGTGGACTTGAGCTTATCGTAGAAATCAAAGATGATTTCGGAGAGTGGCATTTCGTATTGAATGTCCACCCTCGTCGGGTCGAGATAGGTGGTGTTCTTGTAGATGCCTCGCCTGTCCATGCAGAGCTTCATGATATTGCCGACATACTCCGTCGGTACGATGATTTGCGCTTTGATGTACGGTTCTTCGACTTTCTCGATCTCGCCGAGGGGCGGCATGTAGGAAGGGTTGTCCACCAGCACCACATCGCCGTTTGTTTTCGTGACGCGGTATTCGACATTCGGCACCGTGTTGATGATGTTCTGACTGTATTCGCGTTCGAGCCTCTCCTGGACGATTTCCATGTGCAGCAAGCCGAGATAGCCGCAGCGAAAACCGAACCCAAGCGCAGTCGAAGTCTCAGGCTCGAATATCAATGCCGAGTCGTTGAGTTGCAACTTCTCGATGGACGTGCGCAAATCTTCGAAGTCATCTGCGTTTGTCGGATAGACGCCGCTGAAGACCATCGGCTTCACTTCCTTGTAGCCTGGCAGCGGTTCGAGAGCAGAATTTATCACCGTGGTTACTGTGTCGCCGACTTTCGTGTCGTGGACGTCTTTCACACCCGCAATCAAATAGCCGACATTCCCAGCGGTCAGTTCGCCCGTGCGAATTTTTTTCAATCCGAGAATACCGACTTCTTCGGCTTCGAACGTTTTCTGATTGTGGAAGAACTTGACCTTGTCCTTCTCTCGCAGAGTTCCATCGAAGACGCGAAGATAGACGATGGAGCCGCGATAGCTATCGAACACGGAATCAAAGACCAAGGCGCGGAGTCGGTCGTTCGGATCGCCTTTGGGCGGCTGAATGCGCTGGACGACCGCTTCGAGAATCTCATCAATACCGATGCCTGCCTTGGCGCTTGCGAGAATTATCTCGTCATCCCGACAGCCGATGAGGTCCTTGATCTGGTGTTTCACCGCATCAATCATCGCGCTGGCGAGATCCACTTTGTTGATGACGGGAATGATTTCCAAGCCTGCATCAATCGCGAGATAGAGATTGCTGATAGTTTGGGCTTCGACTCCTTGTGATGCATCAACGACGAGCAGCGCGCCTTCGCACGCGGCGAGCGAGCGCGACACTTCATACGAAAAATCCACGTGCCCGGGCGTGTCAATCAAATTGAGCGTGTAGTCGTTGCCGTCCCGTGCCTTGTAATTCATCTGGATGGCATGCAGCTTGATGGTTATGCCGCGCTCTTGTTCCAGCGCCATATCGTCAAGCACCTGATTGAATTTCATCTCGCGGGCGGTGATTGTGCCCGTGCGCTCGAGCAGGCGGTCGGCAATGGTACTTTTGCCGTGGTCTATGTGTGCAATGATGCAGAAATTTCGGATACGTTCCATCGGTTCGGCAATCTGTCGCGCAAGAGGAGCGACCTACAAACACAAAATCCGTCCGGGGTTTCGGACGGACTTCCTTTCTTTTCATTCACTTACGTATAAAATATACGCCTTTGGGTGAGGAGTTGCAACGATACTTCAATAGTTGTAGAGACGGGGCATGCCCCGTCTCTACAGAAAATGTGATTGTGCGCGTGTCGGTTCAGAAGATTCGATTGCGAACGATCGTTCCCCGAATACAAAACCCCGGTTGAAGCCAACCAGAGTTTTGACACTGGGCGAACGTCTCTAGAATCCGCTTACGTTCAATCGTCCGCCAGTCACGCAGAGTCCACTCATCGAGCTGGTGGGGACTGCGCTCGAAAGGATCGCGCTTTTGATTTGCGATGCCGTTGCCGTTGGATGCGACGCGGCATACAGTGCCGCTCCGCCCGTTACATGTGGAGTTGCCATGGAGGTACCGCTGTAAGAACCGTATGTCGAGCGGTTGCCGCTGCGCGGCAAGGTTGACCAAATGCCCGAACCCGGCGCGGCGATGTCCACGGAGGTCAAGCCGTAGTTCGAGAAACTCGACTTTGCACCCGACGAGGTGATCGAGGCAACCGCGATGATGTTCGCGTTGGTGTAGCTCGATGGGTAATGAGGGGTCGCGTCATTGTTGTCGCCGACGCCGTCCGAGCCGCCGTTGCCTGCCGCCGCGATGAAGAGAATGCCCTGCGCGTTTGCGCGCTCGATGGCTGCTTGCAAACTCGATGAGAAACCGCCGCCGCCCCATGAATTGTTTGTTGCGACGATGTGCAGACCGTGACGTGTTTTGAGATCCGTGATGTAATCAATTGCCCGGACCGCATTCGCCGTTGTGCCGCCGCTGTTACCCAGGAACTTCGCAACGATCATACGAATATTCCAATTCACGCCAACGACGCCCGTGGAGTTGCCCCCTTTCGCGCCGATTGTCCCCGCAACGTGTGTCCCGTGATCGTCTTGTGTTCCATCGTACGTCGAGTTGTTGTTGCTAACGAAATCCCAGCCGTGAATATCATCCGTATATCCATTGCCATCGTTGTCCCCGCCACCGACGGGGTCGAACGGGTTCGTCCAGACTTGTCCTGCAAGATCGGTATGCGTATCCATCACACCTTCGTCAATAATGCCGACATACACGGAGGTCGAGCCGATGTTTCCTGCGTTCCACGCCTCGCCCGCCTGGCTTCCATACTGGTTGGTGCGCAGAGGGCTGGTATCGCCGTACATTCCCCAGAGCGAGCCGTTGGTGTAGTAGGTGTCGTTCGAGACGGCATTGTGATAATACAGATAGTTTGGTTCGGCATATTCGACTTCGTCGAATTGACCAATGGAGTTCATCGCTGCGGATGTTTCGAGCGGCGTGCGCACAAGAACGAAGCCCTCGTTGTCGCCGGCGGTTTTCATCGCGGCGGTGACTATCGTTTCGACGACGGTTCCGTTGACTGCGCTGAATGCCTCGTCCTGTTTCGCTCTCGAGGTGCCCTTCTTGAACTTGACGAGCAGCTCTCCCGGCACTGCATCAAGACGTTCGCCCTGATAGCCCGGCTTCTCGAGCACAATCGGCTCATCCGATTGTTGATCTGCTTCCGCCTGCGACGGCTGCTCAGGCGTTTGACAGCCTGGAGCGATCATCATGATCGCAGCACTTAGAAGCAGAAGCGTGTGGATCGGATTGGATTTCTTCACGATACCTCCCTTGGTTTGTGAGTGATGATTTGTTCATTGTCGTGTTCTTGCAAAACCTATCGCAGAACACGAATAGAGGAGTATTCGATTTCCCATCCTGTGGTCAAAAAACGCGGGTTAGTCTAATGATTTTCGAGTTGTGGGTCAAGGGGTTTCTAGAAATTTCTCGACGAGAGTTTGCCCATGCGAAAAGGTTGATTCCACTATGATGGTGGATTGAATGGGCTCCTTCGACGCTATGGCGCGTTGCGTCAGATTCTCGATTGCGGAAAAACCAATCCGAAATCCACAATCCTGCGCTCGACTGCTCGCCATAGTGTAACGAAGGTGAGCTTCGGCAGGCAGGCGCAATCCGCAATTCGCTATTCTTGTTTGTCTCCTCAGCACTCCGTAGATTGAAGCGAGAAAGAATAGACAATGAAACTCGAAGCCGTTTTTTGGGACTACCCTTGCTTCCTTGATCAAGCGTATCTCGACACATTCCTGCGTGAGAACAAAGGTACCGAGGTGTACCACTGGATGATGGCGAGAATGTTAGAGCGGGCGCGGGTCGTTGACGCTCTCCATTTCTTCTCGATTGAGGAAATCTCTGAACGCTTGCCATCACTGAAGCTCTCCCCCTACGCGACCAAGAAGTGGAATCGTCTTGTTGAAGTGTATGCCCCCGCCAGCCGAGGATAAGCGCTGCTACGCTTCAGTGGCTCAACGTGAGACGTTGCTCGACTTGCTGCGCCACGGAGATGTCGCGAGTACGTTCTTTCTCACAGGCGGAACGGCGCTTTCTGCATTCTATCTCCACCATCGGCAATCGAATGACATTGATTTGTTCACGCGCGAGAGCGTTGATCTCGGAGAACTCGATTTCAACCTCAAGACGAGCTTCTCATCCCGCTACACAAAAATCAAATCGTCGCAGAACTTTCTCTCCCTCCTCATCAACAACGTGAAGATAGACTTTGTGATTGATCCCTTCTCATTCGACGAGCCGCGCCCTGAGTATGAAATTGAAGCCCATCTCTTCCTGCGCCTCGATACGGTGCGCAGCATTGCCTCGAATAAACTCTGCGCAATTGTAAGCAGAACCGAACCAAAAGATTTCGTTGACTATTACATCTTGTTCAAAACGATTGACGGACTTTCCTTCGAGAAAGTCCTTCATGATGCACGCGCGAAAGAGGCGTTGTTCGATGATCCGCCAACTGCCGCCTACCAAATGGAACAAACACTCGCGTTTCTGAGAGGCAGCGAACAGGCTTTCCCTTCTCTCCTGGAACCGCTGAATCGCCAAGAGTTATTCGACTTCTACGACCACACCATACAGCATCTGTACGGATATCGCGTGTGACGATTCGCGCACTACCTCAGCACTACAAATTTCTTCGTCTCAAGAAAACTGTTGGCGCGCAACCGATAGTAATAGACTCCGCTGGCTAAGTGGGTTGCATCGAAAGCGACTTCGTACTTGCCTGGCTTCAGGTTTTCATTCACGACCGTCGCTACTGCTTTACCTAACGCATCGTACACGATAAGCGAAACAAATCCGAAATCAGCGATCCCAAATCCGAAATGTGTCGTCGGGTTGAACGGATTCGGATAATTCTGATCGAGTCGAAATTCCGCGGGAGCGATTTCATTTCCGTAAACCGACGTTGCGCCTGCTCTGGTCAAGAGCACGTTAACATTGCTGATCGTGTAGGTGCCGGGTGGAATGTTCAGTACAATTTGCTGTGAGTTGTACGGCTCGCCGTCAACGAGGAGAGTGACTTGACCAACAGGAAGAGCGTGCACGACATAGCCGCCACCGGAACTGCTGTAGCCTGTGCCCACGATAAGACCGTTCGGACCTTGGACAACAATGCGCCCGCCGATGAGTGGCTCGCCCGACGTTGCCGTGGAGGTGCCGCTGACGCGCGTGAGACCGTTGCTTTGAATCGGCACGACCCCGACATTCGCCGTGTGTGAGTTGGCGACAACGATGACGCTATCGGCCAGCTGCCATTGTGTGATGCCGTAGAAACCCTCCTTGTAGAAGCCCGCCGTGTAATGGCTGTAGGGAACGGCAAGGACGAAATACGTTCCTAACTCGACATTGGTGAACACATAGTTGCCAAACGAATCCGAGTGCACAACCGTCGGCTGTGAAGTCGGATGAGGAGGACGAGGAAAGAGAATAACACGAGATGGCACTTGTGTCCCGGTCGAGTCGCGCACTGTGCCGCGCACGCTGTTCGGCACTGAGGGGCGCTGCCGCAAGAAGAAATTGACACCGGATGTATCGTTCGATGCCGTGATGATTGTTGCTTGCGTGGGGTTGGACACGCGATCAAAGTACTGTAGAAGGTAGCCCTGGCGCCCCGCCACAACGATATACGAACCGTCGGCAGGTATGTCATCGGCATCATACCTCCCCTGCGAGTCTGTTCGTCCCCACCAAATGATTCCTCGTGCGTAGCCAATGTCCGGCAGCGTGCGCGCCTCTGAATCAATGCCGGGAATTCTCCCTTCAGTTGCGGCAATGTAGTTCATCTCTTGAATGGAGCGCAGCACAGCGACGGTTGCATTCGAAAGCGGCATGCCTTGTTCGTTTGCCACTATTCCGTGAATATGTACCTCACGTGGGCGAACAAATCGCCTCAACCCAAAATTCGCTATAGAAGTTGTTTGATTGCCGACGACGACTGCAGTTGCCCGGGACGGATCACTCACGTTGTCAAACCATTCGGGGATGTACTGCCCGCTCGAGCCGTGAAAGTACGACGGCTCTGCGCGAATAATGTATCGTCCCGAATCGAGCGTTGCTTCATAAAACCCAAGGGAGTCAGTGAGGTCGTACACGCCGCTGAAATTGCTGCCGAGGCGATAGAAGCGAACGCGAACATTGCGCAGCGGCGCGCCGGTGGTGTCGTCTACAACCGTCCCGCGAATCGTGCCGCGCACAGTCGAAGACGCACCGGCAACGGCATTCACGGTATCGCTCCGGGGACCTTCGACCAGTTCAGAGTCTCTCAATGCCGCGCGCAGATAGTAGTAATATCTTCGTCCTGCGCTTACGCTGCGATCCTCATAGGAGTGACCGAGGATTTCAGCCTCTCGGCGAAAATGTGTCGAATCTCCAGATGAACGATAGAGGTTGAAAAGCCATGGACCGATGGGAGCCTGCCAAGTGATAACGATACGCGGCGAGTTTCCCGCAACGGCTTGCGCCCGCACATTTGTTGGCATGGGAGGCGTTTGCGCATGAATGATCGCCGAGGTTGCGATCATGGACAAGGCGAGCGAGAGATTTTTCATCACGAAGTTCACCGCGCAAAAATTCACAGTCGAGTAACGTTCTCCACCCAATCTACACTTTTCGCCATAGAATAGCCACGCCCGGCGACGTTAAGCACCCCCGCTCTTCATCACCGGGCATGACCTATCACCTTCTGATCGTGAAGTGCTACTTGAGGAGAAGCATCTTCTTGATAGAGGAGAATTCGTTGCCTCCAACAGACGCCGTTGCCTTCAGGCGATAGAAATAGATCCCGCTTGCAACTGGGCGCCCTGCGTTGTCTTGTCCGTTCCACACAACTTCAACCTTTCCTTGCGCAAGCTCGTTGTTCACGAGCGACGCAACCTGCTGTCCGAGCACGTCGAACACCTGTAAGCTGACGCGGCTGGCAACCGGAAGCTCGAAGCTGATCGTCGTGCTTGGGTTGAATGGATTCGGATAGTTCTGATTCAGCGAGAACGATTCCGGAGTCGTACCGCCGCCGACCGAGGTAACGCCTTCCGGACTCATCGTGATGTTCACGTTGTTTATTGTGAAGTTGTTTTCAGCGACAACGATATCCACATGCGACGCGTTGAAGCCGGTACGGTCGGCAACGATGGTGACAACTCCCGGTGACACTGCGTCAATGGAATACACACCGCTTGCATCGGTGACGCCGACGCCAAGCACTTCACCCTCTTGGTCTTGCGCGGTCAGCATAACACCTGCGATGACAGCGCCGGCTATCGAACGAATTCTCCCGCTGATACTCGTCAAGCCGCTGCTGCGAATCGGACGCACGCCAACGTTGATGCCCGTGACGTTGCCCGTAATATTCACCGTGTCTGCGTCCTGACGCCGCGTAACACCGTAGGCTCCTGCTTTGTAATACGCGGCGCCATAACCGCTGAACGGCATTGCGAACACGAAGTAGCGCCCCGCGTCAACAGCCGTAATAGTGTACGCGCCGAGCGAGTCGGTATGCCCGTAGCGCGTTGGGATGTTGCGCGTAAGCGGTATCAGGACGATGCGTGAAGGAACGCGGGTATTCAACGAATCGCGCACAATGCCGGCAATACTGTTGTTCGGCACGGGACGGACCGCGAGCGAGAAGTCAATGCCGCTGGTGTCGCGATTGCCCAGCCGGATGATGTCAGCAAGCTCCGGCGTCGGCCGGTTATTCCAATACTCAGGCAAATAGCCTTCCTTGGATGCCATCGCAATATAGTTTTGATTCGAGATGACGCGCGCACTGTAGCGACCCAGCGAGTCTGTTCGACCATGCCACACAACGCCTCGGCAATGACCGATCTCCTCGAAATCGAACGCCTCAGGCCCAATGCCCGGTACGTAACCGAGTGAAGCGAGGAAGTTCATTTCCTGCAGTGTGCGAATGATCGAAACACGCGCATTGCGCAGCGGATTGTTGAGTGTATCGCGCACGACGCCGCTAATGGTGTTGTAGGTCGGCGGCACGTAGCGCGCGAGACCGAAGTTCGCGGTGAATGTCGTGTTCTCGCCGACGTTCACGACTGTGGCGCAACTTGGCGTCGCACAATTATCAAAGTACTCCCCAACGTAACGAATGGAGTCGCGATGAGAGTGCGGCGGGTTCGCGCGAATGATGTAGCGCCCGGTATCGAGCAACGCGGTATAGCGTCCAAGGGAATCTGTCGTCACGTGGGCGTTGTAGTAACCGCCATGATTGCCTCCCCCCGTTGTGCCCATGCGATAGAACGACATGCTGACGTTCCGAATCGGTGTTGCGGTCGAATCGGCGAGCACCGTTCCGCGAATTGTGCCGCGCGGACGAGGCGGTGTAACAACGAGAACGCTTGCCGTGTTGCTGCGCGGCGTGCCGGTCGTGTCGCCGGAATATGTTGGACGAACGTAGTAGTAATACGTGCTGTCGCCGCGTACACCGTAATCACGATACGTTGTATCCGAGGTGCTGGCGTACGAGCGGAAGTTATTCGCGTTATTGGTGGCACGATAGATTTTGTAGAACCACTGACTACTGCGACCACCGCGCCAGGTCAAGCGGACTGCGGGATTGAATCCCGACGGCGCGTTCACCGCAGTCAGCGGCGACGGATTCGGAAGCGGCGGCGGAATCGGGATGAGAATGTTCGCGATGTTGCTGCGATTGCTTTCTGTCGTTCCGATGAATGACTTCACATAATAATAGTAACGCGTGCCGCGCACGATCGTCGAATCGAAATACGAACGTTGCGTTGACGTGCCGATTGCGGCAAAGTTCGAAGAGTCGTTCGACGAGCGATAGATCCGATACTGATGCGTTCCTGATGGTGCACTCCACGTCAGGAACGCGCCTATGCGCGTGTTACCACTGCCGTAGGCCGAGACGCGTAAATCCGTCGGAGTCGGCGGAGTTTGCGCATATACCGCGCCGGCAAAGAACAACCCAGCGAAAAGGGTTGAGAAGAAACGAGTCATGAAGACCCCCTTTGTTTTGGTTTTGGATAATGAATTAGAACACGAGAATGCATAACGGCTATCAAAAAGAACGGCAAAATACTAATCTCTCTCAATACCATAAATATGGTAATTGGAAAAAACCCCCTTTATGCGCCGTATGTGTCATGCCAACCGCAATCCCATCAATACACTAGAGCAAGCATCAGCTAAAGAGCCGATACTTGAGCGCCTTCGATACCGCCGCCGACTTCGAATGCACCTGCAGTTTCTCATACACGCGTTTGATATGAGATTGTACCGTTAGGGGACTGATGAAGAGTTTTTCTGCGATGCGCTTGTAGCTGTATCCTTCCACAAGCCATTGGAGGATATCCATTTCACGCGGGGAGAGATTCATATCAGCCGCGGTAGGCGTCGGCTCGCCGCGCACCATCGTGAGCAAGCGCCGTGCAATCGAGGCGCTCATCGGCGCACCGATGCGAATTTCCTTGATGGCGCGAATCAACTCGGCAGACTCGGCATTCTTCAACACATAGCCCGATGCACCCGCGCAAATGGATTGGAATATCTTATCATCATCGTCGTACACGGTGTGCATGAGAACATCAACTTTGGGAAACTTCGCCTTGACGACTTTCACCCCCTCAATACCGCTCATGCCCGGCAGCCCAATATCCATCAGCAAAACGTCCGGCACACTGTCATCCAACTTCTTCATTGCCGACTCGACCGAATTGTACGCGCCGATGCACTTCAACCCGGCAGTGCCGTTGATGATGTCCACAATCGTGTCGCGGATGCGGCCCCGGTCCTCGACGATGGCAACAGTTAGTGTAGGCTCGTGGGTCTCTTTTTTTGCCATAACAGCTATTCTCCCGATTTGACTTAGGGTATTGCGGCACGCAGTTTTACAGTCGTTCCTTTCATCGGAGCCGACCGTATTGAGAGACTGCCGCTCAAGGATTCCGAGCGTTTTCTCATGTTCGTCAGGCCATTCCCCTCGTTGACGTTCTCCACATCAAAGCCCACGCCGTCATCAACAATCGTCATGATCAATGATCTCCCCTCCTTCCGAATGTTCAATGACACTTTCGACGGACGCGCGTGCCGAACAATATTGTTGATCGCCTCCTTGAAAATCAGATAGAACCGTCTGCGAAAACCGAGCGGCAACCGGAGGTGTGAAAGTTCTTCGGGAATATCTATTTCATAATTGATGCCCTTCGCGTCGAACATGCGCGCAGCATGAGTTTTCATTCTCAGCAGCAAAAACTCGAACGAGTCGTTCTTGGGATCCACCGCCCAGACGATGTCGTTCATTGCGTCAATCAAACCGCGCGCGGTCGTCCCTATTTCTTCCAAGTGCGATTCGATTTTCCTGAAATCGCCGTCGAGTTTCTGTTCGAACTTGTTCGCCCTGAGTTCTCGCAAGCTCACATCGCTGTAGAGCGCGATTTCCGTCAGCGTCGAGCCGATGTCGTCGTGTAAATCTGTTGCAATCGAGGAGCGGATACGCTCGATTTCGAGCAACTTGTTGACGCGGTAGCGGTACATGGCGAACAAGATTCCGCCAAGTGCAAGCGCAGCCAACAAGCGAAACCACCATGTTCTCCAGTAGGGAGGCGTAATCGAAATGCCGAGCGTCGCTCCGGCTTCGTTCCACAAGCCGTCGTTGTTCGAGCCTTTGACGCGCAGGGTGTACTCGCCGGGGTCGAGGTTCGTATAGCTTGCGTAGCGCCGCGCCGCCGAGGCTGAGATCCAATTCTTGTCGAGGCCCTCGAGCATGTAGGCATACTGATTTTTCTCGGGCGACGTGAAATTGAGCGCGACAAACTCGAACGAAAAAAAATTCTGATCGTGTGCAAGTGTGATGTGCTGCGTTCCGGTGAGGTTCAACGGCCTGTCGAACACTTTGAAGCTCGTCAGAAATATCGGCGGCACAAAGTCGTTGTCCTTGATGCTGTCTGGGAAGAACGAGTTCAGTCCGTTGATGCCCCCAAAAAACAACTCGCCTTTGCGACTGCGAAAGAATGCGCCTTGGTTGAATTCATTTCCTTGCAGCCCGTCGGTTGCGTCGTAATTGCGAAAGGTGCGTCGCTCGGGATCGAACCGCGATATGCCCTTGTTCGTGCTCAACCACAAGTTGTTGCGATTGTCGGGGAGAATCCCATACACAACATTGTTCGGCAAGCCGTCCTCTTCTGTGAAGTGCATAACCTCTCCTGTCGTCCGATCAAACCGATGCACCCCCCCACCGTAGGTGCCGACCCAAAGGATTCCGTTCTTATCTTCGCCGATGGAAAGAACAGTACTGCTGCTGAGATCTGCTGAGTGCGAGTAACGTCGGAAACTATCCGTCTCAGGATCATACGAGAGTAGTCCACCGCCAAGTGCGCCAAACCAGATCGTGCCGCGACTATCCTCGAAAATCTCCATCACGGAAGTGCCTTTCAGCGCGCGTGGATTTTTTTCGTCGGGCACATAGTGGTGAAATCTCCCCACCGCAACATCGAGGCGGTCAACGCGTCCTCCATTCGTTCCAATCCAGAGTTGACGCTTGCGATCTTCGTGCAGCGCGGTAATTTCGTTGAGAGAAATACTGTTCGGGTTCTTGGGATCATGCTTGAATCGTTGGAAGGAAGTCGTCTTCCGATCGAAGCGGTTGAGACCACCCCCCTCGGTTCCAATCCAAATCGTTTCGTCGGCACTTTCACAAAGCGAGAGCACATTGTCATGACTCAAGCTTCGCGAGTTCTTCGCATCGAACCGATAGCTTGCGAGAAGTCGGCGATTCCGATCGAAGCGGCTCAACCCCGTCCCATACGTTCCGACCCACAATTCGTCATTGCGATCTTCGAGAATTGCCCATACGTCGTTTCCTTTTCCATCGTGTGGCTGGGTGAGAATATCGCGGTACAGTGTAAATCTATTCTTGCGCCAATCGTGTACATTGACCCCACCGGCACCAGTCCCGATCCACAGTGCTCCAGCGTTATCTTCGCAGATCGCACTCACTTGATCGTTGTTCAACGACGACGGATTCTGCCGGTCCGTGCGAAACCGTATGAACGTTTCAGTCTGGGGATTGAAGAGATTCAATCCGGCGTTGTTCGTTCCAATCCACAGATTTCCCTTCGAGTCCTCGAAGATCGATAGGATGTGATTGCTGGATATGCTGTGGATGTTTCTTGGGTCGTGTACAAAATGCTGAAACGATTGCGTTCGGTCATCAAACCGATCAAGGCCGTTTCCCCATGTGCCGATCCACAGCGTTCCACGCCGGTCAACGTAGGCGACGCGTATATTCTCACCCGCCAAACTTCTTGAGTCGGATGGATAGTGATGAAACGACACAAAGCCCTTCTTCTGGTCATCCAAATTCAGTCTGGACAAGCCGCGCCACGTTGCGACGTACAAGTTGCGGTGATGATCTTCCGCCATTGACCAGACCGTGTTGTTCGCCAGACTCGTCTGATCGGCTTCATCATGCAGGAAGCGAGTGAAACGATGGGTAGTGCCGTCGTAGCGGTTCACACCGCCGTTCAAAGTGCCGAGCCACACGTTACCGCGAGAATCTTCAAACAACGACGTCACGTTGTCCTCACTCAGTGAGGTAGCCTTCGTCGGCGAGCTGCGGTAATGGATAAATCGGTTTTCCGAGAGAATGTAACGGTTTGCGCCGCCGCGTAGTGTTCCGACCCAGAGGTCGCCGCGCGCATCGTTCAACAAACACCAGATGCTATTGTCCGAAAGCGAGTTTGTGTCGGCGGCGCTCTGCTTGAACACCGTCACTGCGTATCCATCGTATCGGTTCAGCCCATCTTGCGTACCAAACCATATGAACCCTCGCGCGTCCTGAACAATGGCATTCACCGTTGATTGCGACAAGCCTTGTTCCAGCGTGATGTGGCTGAACTTAAGATTCGTCGTTTGAGCAAGCAGGAGTGGCGCAATGAAGAATGCGAGAACGCTATGTTTGAGAAACGATGGTTGTCTCACAGCAGTAGAGTAGAAATGTTTTTGGAGAAACACAAGCCGCACGGCGACTTGCCGAGGAGTCTTTCTGTTCATGGATCAAATCACTATCTTGTAGCGGTTTTACCGACCTGTATTTCACCAAGCTCTGGAATGGTTTTCCCTGGATTGAATAGCGTGCTCATTCGTCTCGACGGCAGAGCGACTTTCCCGCCGCCGCTCGTCGTCTTCGATTGCGACGGCACGATTATTCACGGCGACATCGGCGAAGCGATGTTCTACCGCCAAGTGCAGAATTTCCGCTTGCGCGTCAACCCTGCAAACGTCTGGCTCGATCATCCGCGACGCGAGGAATTAGACACACTGTACACGGCACTCGCATCGCTTCCGCCGGACAAAAGGAACGCCGACCGACGTTTTGTTTCGTTCGTGGAGATGATGCTCGAATGGTACTTCGATCAGCTTGCCGCCGGAAAAACGGAAAAGGCATGCAGTGATATCGTGCGACTTTTTGCGCGATTTTCAGAGAGCGAAGTTCAGCAGCTTGCGCGTGCGACTCTCACCGATGAACTTGCCGCGCCGATAGGACTCCGGACAATCGGCAAGCACTCGATTCCGCACGGCATTCGCTACATTGCCGAATCCGTTGCGTTGCTTAGAGCATTGCAGAAGCGCGGATGCGAGATTTGGGCAATCTCTGGAAGCAATACGTGGAGCGTACAAGCGGTATTCGAACCACTCGGCGTTCCGCGCGAGCGAATCATCGGCATTGACCTCCAATCGGCGGGCGGCAGTTTCTTGCCGAAGGTCAATCTCCCCGTGCCAGTCCTTGAAGGCAAAGTCGACACCGTGCGACAATTTACGCCCATGAAGCCGACAATCGTCGTGAGCGATTCCGTGTACGACTCCGCGCTCTTCACGTATGCCACCGATGTGAAAGTCCTCATCAATTCCCGTATGGAAAACTCCTACACGTTTTTCAAGGAAGCCCATATTCACCAAGATGACTCGTGGGTGGTGATCGAAAAGCCGACTCTCCTCGCGGCGGAGATGCAGCCGCGCTTGGTCGAGGATGCTTTGCCAACAACAGCGCCAAGCAATGGCTGACGCTGCCGTCACCATCCTCGGCGGTGGCGTTGTTGGACTCGCCATTGCAGCGGAACTGTCGAAACGCTACACTCCTCTCTTTCTTCTTGAACGCAGAGCGAAGTACGGAACGGAAACCTCCAGCCGCAACAGCGAAGTGATTCACGCGGGCATCTACTATCCGCACGGCTCTCTCAAAGCCCGACTCTGCGTTGAAGGCAAGCTGTTGCTGTATGAGTTGTGTAAGCAGCACGACATCCCCTTCAAGCGCATCACCAAAATCATCACTGCCTGCTCGAACGACGAACTACCGCAACTCGAAAAGCTCTACCACCATGGACGCGACAACGGCGTCGAGTTGAGCATGCTGACGGCACGCCAAGTTCATGACCTGGAACCGAACATTAGATCGCTCGGGGGAATTCTCTCACCGTCGACCGGCATCATCAGCGCGCACGCACTGATGGATTATTTTGTTCATGAGGCACAAGCCAACGGCGCCGTGGTGCAAACGCACTGCGAGGTTGTCGGCATACAGAAGACGAATGCCAACTACGAGGTTGCAATTCAAGAGGCGAAGCAGCGGAGTTCATTCACATCGGAAATCGTCATCAACGCGGCGGGCTTGGAGAGCGATACGATTGCTGCCTATGCGGGCATTGATATTGACGCGGCGGGCTATCGCCTCCACCATTGCAAAGGAAACTACTTCGCGGTGAACGGACCAAAAGCCAAACTCCTCACGCGCCTCATCTATCCGATTCCGCCGAGAGAATCGCTCGGTGTCCACGCACTGGTTGATTTGGCAGGACGACTGAAATTCGGTCCCGATGTCGAGTATCTCTCAACGCGCTCCTACGATTACACGGTTGACGAGCGGAAGCTACATACGTTCGGCGATTCGATTCGACGCATCGTTCCATCAATCACCGACGAAGATTTGTCCCCCGACTACAGCGGCATCCGGGCAAAACTGCAAGCCAAAGGCGAGCCGCCTCGCGATTTCATCATCCACCACGAAACGGATCGAGGGCTGAGCGGCTTCATCAATCTCATCGGTATTGATTCACCGGGACTGACGGCGAGTCCGGCGATTGCGAAGTTTGTTGCGAGCCTCTTGTAGGTTCGGAGCGACGAATCTCCTCTTCGCTTCGGCGTGCAGGCACGAAGCCCGAGGTCTCACTTCCGTTCATACATTCCCGTCATCGAAACCTCTGCGATCACCTTCCCTTCGATCGTATTGAGGAATTGCTTCAGCGACGTCGAAACACCAAGTTTGAGCGATTCGACGTTCAGCGCGTAGAGCGTCGCGACGTAAGGATGAGCACCCGAGCCGCGCGGCGGCGCAGGTCCCCCGTAGCCGATTTCATTGTAGCTGTTAATCAGTTCCTTTGCACCGGCAGGTAGGCTGTTGCTCCGCGATGCACCTTCGACAAGCTTACGCTCGTTGAAGGGAATGTTGACGACCATCCAGTGCACCCAATTCTTGGCAACGGGATGGGGGTCAACGATGGTAAGTGCGAAGGACTTCGTCGCGACCGGTGGATCGCTCCATTGAAATCCAGGCGAGATGTTTCTTCCTCCAACCACCGACGTGTGTGCGTATTTGGTCGGAATGTCTTGTTTGTCGTTGTACGATAGACACTCGAGTGTGAACATAGCTACCTCCTCCTTCGTGAACATGGCGAACGGTTTTTCGTTTACCGTTACCCGATTCAGCAAATCGCTCTACAAATGTACGGCGAGAGAATCGCGTTGTCAACTTCACACTATACCGAGGCAAAGCAATGCGCCGATCATCAGGAGGAGAACTGTAACGATTGCGTGGAGGGTCGCCCATGTTGTTTTCTTGAGCAAACGGCTTCCGACGAATGCGCCCGCGAAAGCGCTCAACGTTGCCCCAACAATGAGCATAACGTTTTCTCGAATGCCGCCAACAGCAAAATGCTGCACATAGATGCCAAGCCGCGTTACATCAACCAGACACGCAATAACAACCCCCGTCGCAATGAAACTCTCTTTGGAAAGGCCCGCACGAACAAGGAACGCGCTTCGCAGAGCGCCTTGGTGCCCCGATAGCCCGCCGAAAAAACCACTGAGCGCACCGCCGAGCGGCAAGTATTTCTTGTCGAACTCGAACTGACGTAGTGAAGGAACGGCTTCGAGCAACGCGAACAGGACGATGAGCGCGCCCATCACCAGCTTGACCGCCGTAATCTGAAATGTGTTGTTCAAGAGAGAATAGCTCGTCAACGGCTCGCTGGCTGAAAAGGTAAGCAGTACGTGCGCGCCGAGAAACGCTGCAACAATAGCCGGCATGCCGAATCGAAGAACGACTGCACGATTCGCGTGTTGCCCAAGCAGTGCGAGTTTGAAAAGGTTGTTCGCAAAGTGCACGATCGCGGTCATCGCAACCGAAATGTCCGCAGGAAAGAAAAGAAGAAACGCAGGGAGTAGTAACGTGCCCAGACCAAAGCCGGAAAAGAGAGTAAGCCCGGAAGTAAGAAACGCAACGACAGCGATGACGAGAAGTTGCACGACCGACGTTCAGTCCAATGCTGCGATAAGCCACCGAACAAGCGGCATGCAGTCCGCAAACACGCCGGCGACCGTATCGGCAAATTTTTTCGAGTAGCACTGTGACTCGTCCTCTGATTCGACGCCGACGAAGAACTGCTTGTGTTTGAGATGCTCGATCATCGCATGATCCTTCGGGAATCCCATCGGTGGCCTGGAAAGCCTCTCGCCCATGATACCGCCGAACTGCCTTTTGAATTTCTTGTCGTTGATGACAGTGAGAAACTCCTGCGGCTTTTCAACGATGGACTTACGAATCGCTTTGAGCTGATCGCCCATCGGCATATACAATCCACCCCCGATGAACAGGCTGCCCGGCTCGATGCCGACGTACAAGCCCGGCGTTTCCGTCGGCGACTTTTTTCCTCGCATGTCGAACGCCGCCGCGATATTTGTTTTATACGGCGCTTTGTTCTTACTGAAGCGTACGTCGCGATGAATGCGAAAAATGGATTTCTTCGGATTGAAATCGAAGTCCGGCGCCGCGTCGTGCATTTTTTCCCTCAGGGTCGCGATCAGGCATTGCATGGGGAACTTGACGTTCTCCTCGTACTCCTCTTTGTGCTTATGAAACCACTCACGGTTGTTGTTCTTCTTGAGTTTGCGAAGAAAGTCAATTCCCGACCTCGGGAAGCCATCGAACGGCGGATAGAATGTTTCTTCGAGCGGCGGTTTCGTTGCCATGGGGTTATTTTCTTTCAGTCAGTTGTGGAAGAATCTTTTGCAAATCGTTGCCGATGATCCTCGCCCACAGCGCATGCCCTTCAACCGTCAGATGGTTCCAGTCGTAGAACATTCGCTTCAGGTCCTCCCGCTTCAGTGCTCTGACTTCATCCCGCTCCTTGATGAGAATCGGGTGAACATCGTTCTCGTTCAAGTACCTCGCCACGAGCGAATCGGCAGGCTCGTTCTCGAACAACTGCTTCGTATTCGTTGACATATAGATGAGATGACGGTAGCCGCGCTGCTTGAGCAGAGTGTCAAGCTCCTTCAACCGCGCGCAAGCGCGGGCGACCGTTTGTTCTTTCTCCCTCTCGCTGACAACCGCATCATGCCCTTCATAAATCGCATGCAACCGATCGTGATGAAAGGCAGCGAGCAGTTCCTGAATTGCGAACTGCGGCTTGTGCGACCAGAACGGCTTTCCTGCAAGTTTTGACAGCCCGCGATAGAAATCCATTTCTTGCAGTACGCTCACATATGTACGCGCGGGAAGAAATTCGTCGTCAATCACGAGAGCCGCAATATTCTCGATTCCCCAGCCGTTGACGCCCGCGTTGCCTCCAAGGTAGCCTTTGAGTGTTTGCGCTGCGAGATGTGAAAAGAGTTGATGGTTGGAGATGGTCGTTCCACCGTAGGTGACGGAGTTGCCGAGAAACAGAATCTTGTTTTCGATGTTCGAGTCCCAATCGCGGTCTGCGCGCAATGCGAGGTTGTTGACTTTGATCTCTGCACCGCGACGATGAACAAGCTGGTTGGGCTGCAAGCGATAGCCGAACAACGGACTGGAACGATACAATACGGGGTCGCCTAATCCAAACCCAACACGCAGAACGAGTTCGAAGAGTGCAAGCGAAAGAAGAACGACAAATGAGACAAGGAATGCCGTTCCCGCCTTGGAGTGTCGTTCGAAGAAACTCATCGCGCGTTGAACTTCGCCTTCAAGTCTTCGAGCGAGTAATGTTTTTCGGTCTCCTTTGGTCCTTCGGCTTTTTTCGGCTGTGGTTGTTGTGGCGGCCGAGCTTTGCGGAACTCCTGCTTGCGAGTTTTTCCCTCGGGACGTTTTCCGGCGTCCCTCTTTTCGACTTTCTGCTTCGGCGCTTGGGCAACCTCAGGCGTTTTCATCGTCAGTGCGATACGTTTCAATGTTTCGTTCACTTCGAGTACACGCACGTTGACGATCTGGCCTACTTTCACAACTTTGTGCGGATCATCCACATAGCGATTTGCGAGTTGCGAAATGTGCACAAGCCCATCCTGATGCAAGCCGATATTGACGAACGCCCCGAAGTTGGCAACGTTTGTCACGATGCCCTCGAGCTGCATGCCGGGCTTAAGGTCTTTCAGGTCTTTGATGGCGGCATCGAACGTTGCGTATTTGAATTCGGCGCGGGGGTCGCGTCCGGGTTTCTGCAACTCCGCGATAATATCGCGCAGCGTCGGCTCGCCGATGGTCTCGTTCACATATTTCTTGAGATCGAGTGCCTTGAGCTTATCCGCCGCGTGCGGTGCCTGATCAATCGCCACCCCCGCATCGTTCAGGAGCTGCAGTGCGACCGCATAGCTCTCGGGATGAACAGCGGAGTTATCCAGCGGATTGTCGCCGCCGCGAATGCGCAAGAAGCCAGCTGCTTGCTCGAATGCTTTCGGTCCCAACTGCGGTACTTCTTTCAATTGCGCGCGGTTGCGAAATGCGCCATGATCTTCGCGATACTTCACGATGTTCTTCGCCGCAGCTTTGTTTAAGCCGGCAACATATTTCAACAATTCGACCGATGCAAGATTTACCTCAACGCCGACATAATTCACACAGCTCTCGACGGTCTCTTCTAATTTCTTTTTGAGCAGTTTCTGGTCAACATCGTGTTGGTATTGGCCGACACCGATGGCTTTCGGATCAATCTTGACAAGCTCGGAGAGCGGATCCTGCAACCGTCGTCCGATGCTGATCGCCCCGCGCACCGTGACATCGAGCTTTGGAAATTCTTCCCGCGCTACATGACTCGCTGAATAGACGGAGGCTCCCGCCTCACTCACCATCACTTTGATTGGCTTCGGGTCGAGGTGAGCAATTGCCTGGGTGATGAACTCATCGGTCTCACGTCCCGCCGTTCCATTGCCGATGGCGATCATCTCGATGTGGTATTGACTGATAAGATTGCGAACGAGCTCTCCTGCTTGCGCTTTCTGCTTCTCGGTTTTCAGATGCAACGTCTCGAAGTGCAGGAATTTCCCTGTCTCATCAATGATCGAAACCTTGCAGCCGGTACGAATGCCCGGGTCAATTCCCATCGTGGGCTTCATGCCTGCGGGGCTGGCAAGCAGTAAGTCGCGCACGTTTGCCTCGAAGGTCTTAATAGATTCCTGATCGGCATATAACTTTTTCTCGGCGAGAACATCGTTTTGGAGTGAGCCTTTCATGAGACGATCGAACGCGTCCCTGACCATCGTCTTGTAGAACGCGGCAACATGCGGCGCGCCAGTGCGGATGACTTCGCTCTCCAGGTAGCTCATCACCTTCGCATCGTCAAACTGCAACTCGAACGTCAAGACTCCCTCTTTCTTTGCACGGTGCAGCGCAAGGATGTTATGTGGATGAATCTCCTTTACCTTCACCTTGTAGTCGCGATACATTTCATATTTCGTCGAGCCGGGAGGGTGCTTGTCATTGATCTTCGAAACGAACACTCCCTCCCTCACGAAGTAGTCGCGAAGATGCGAACGCAAGTCCGCTCGTTCAGCGACCTCCTCGGCGAGAATGTCGGACGCACCCGCCAACGCTTCTTCGATATTCGCCACCTTCTTCTCTTCGGAAACATACTTCGCCGCTTCCTCTTCCAGCACCGCGCTCGGCGACTCAGGCACGTTCAACGACTTGATGAATTCGGCAAGGGGTGTAAGTCCTTTTTCTTTGGCGTCTGTTGCACGGGTGCGCTTTTTGGGTTTGTAGGGCAGGTACACATCCTCGAGCGCTGTCTTTTCCAAACAGGCCTCGATCTTTGCCTTCAACTCATCGGTGAGCTTACCTTGCTCGGCGATGGTCTTGAGCACTGTCGCTTTTCGGTTTTCGAGTTCGGTGAGATAGGCGAACCGATCGAACAGCTTGCGCAACACAACTTCATTCATTTCGCCCGTACGTTCTTTCCGGTAGCGAGCGATGAATGGAACAGTGCCGCCTTCCGCATGAAGCGCAAGCGCGTTAGCGATGTGCTGAGGATCGAGTTTAAGTTCAGTCGAAAGGAGTTGAGGGATGTTGAGCATGAACGTTACACAGCCAGTTTGACACGACAACGAGGTGGCATCAATGTCAGCAAATTTTGCATTCAATTCAATCATTTGTTCGCGTAAGTTCATCCGCGTCGTGTTAAGGTTATGTGAAGCTGGAAGGCACGCGTGCGTCGTCTGAAGGGGGCATGTGCGGCTGGGGCGCTCGACCTTTCCACGTCCAATGCACTCCTTTCCGAAGGAACCCTTCGGGTCGGAGAAGTGGACTGCTTCCGCGGCACAGTCCCGACTTTGTCGGGATTGGACGTTGTAGAGCGTCTGCAGCCCCAAAAGACTCTATGGGTACACTCGTATTTGTTCGGCTTTTGTTTTTCCGTATCTTTTTTCGCCACTAAGGTTCAAAGAACACCACGATGTCACAACGAACACACGTTGTGAGCCATTCGTGCCCTTTGTGCCTTTGAGGCAATTTTTTTCTCTCAACCTCGAACGACCTCAATGGGCATCAAAGAAGAAGTCCTCAAGCGCAGAACATTTGCCATCATCTCTCACCCCGATGCAGGAAAGACGACGCTCACGGAAAAGTTTCTCTTGTACGGCGGTGCGGTGCAACTCGCCGGGTCTGTGACGGCGAAGAAGCAGCAACGGCAAACGACGAGCGATTGGATGGAGCTTGAACGCAAGCGCGGCATCTCTATCAGCTCTACGGTGCTGCAGTTCGAATACAACGGCTATACAATCAACCTGCTCGACACACCGGGTCACCAGGATTTTTCAGAAGACACCTATCGCGTGCTGACCGCTGTTGACGGCGTTATCATGGTCATTGACGCAGGCAAGGGAATCGAAAGCCAGACGAAAAAACTGTTCGAAGTCTGCCGCCGTCGGCATATTCCGATTTTCACATTCATGAACAAATGCGACCGGCCGACGCTCGATCCGCTTGCATTGCTTGACGAAGTTGAGGAAGTGCTCGGCATCGGCGCATTCGCGATGAACTATCCACTCGGCACGGGAGAGGAATTTCGCGGCGTGTACGATAGACAAACGCAGGAGGTGCATTTCTACGAGCGCACGGTCGGCGGCATGTATCGTGCACCGGAAGTAGTCGCCTCGCTCCACGATGCAAGCGTGAAGGAGAAACTCAGCACGGAAACCCACGCACGCTTGATCGAAGAGATCGAAATGCTCAATATAGCAGGCTCGACCTACGATGCGAGCGCGGTCCTGAATGGAAGAATCACGCCCGTGTTTTTCGGGAGCGCAAGAAACAATTTCGGGGTGCGGTTGCTACTGGATGGATTTCTTGCGCGTGCTGCGCCGCCGGCGCCGCACGTGTCGGGCGAGCAGATCATTCCACCGGACCATGAAGCATTCAGCGGATTCATCTTCAAGATTCAAGCGAATATGGACCCGCGCCATCGCGACCGCATCGCCTTCGTGCGAGTCTGCTCGGGCCAATTCACGCGCGACATGTCTGTGACCCACGTTCGAACGGGTAAGACCGTACGCCTTGCCAACTCACAAAAAATGTTCGGGCAATCCCGCGAAACCGTTGACCACGCGTTTGCCGGCGACATCGTCGGCTTCATCGGACAATCCGAGTTCCGCATCGGCGACACGCTGACGGAAGACCCCGCGATTGTGTACGACGAGATTCCGCGCTTCCCGCCGGAGCATTTCGTGATGCTGCATAATCCAAGCCCGGCGAACTACAAAAAATTTCGCGACGGCATCGAGCAACTGACACAAGAAGGGGTCGTGCAAGTATTCTACCGCATGAATGCAGGCTCGCACATTCCGATACTCGCCGCCGTCGGACCGTTACAATTTGAAGTCGTCCAGTACAGATTGGAACACGAATACGGCGCGCCCTCGCGCATGGAGCTAACAGAATGGAAGTTCTTGCGCTGGCTCTCTCCTGAGATAGCGGAAGAGACCGTCAAGGGACTTCTCATTCCCAGCGGCGCCGCGCTCGCAGAAGACTCACATGGACAGCTCGCTATCCTCTTCCCCGGCGAGTGGGCAGTGAATTACTTTCTTGACAAAAACAACGGAGTTGCACTTGCAGAACTCCCGTTTCCCGTTGCGGCGCGCCAACCCGCCTAATGCATCACACTCTCACTCGAGAACCACTCCGCAGGATAAAAGAACACGTTATTCCTTCCGGCACGCTGTGCTTCGAACAACGCCTGCTTTGCCGTGAGAATCAAATCGTCCTTCGTTTTCCCATTCTGCGGATACGCGGCAACGCCAATACTCACCGTCGTCTGAATTGTGTTACCAACGAACGGTGTGCTCTCGATTTTTCGGCAGATCGTCTGGGCGAAATCCACAGCCTTCTCGAGATCGGTGTTCGCGAGCATCACAATGAACTCGTCGAAGCCGTACCGCCCCGACGCATCAATGGCGCGCAGGTCCGCTTTCACGACGGCGCCCAGCTCGCCCAAAAACTTGATTGCGGCATCATGCCCGTGCGTTCCAAGTATCAGCTTGAAATTGTCCACATCAAGAAGCAGCAGAGCAAACTGTTCGTCGAACCGTATCGCTCGTTCCATCACCACCTGAAGCTTCTGAACGAACGATGAATATTTTTCCAGCCCGGTATCGCGATCAATCGTATCGAGCCGCAGATTCTCGTCGTGCAGTCGCGCTTTGTTGATCGCGACGCCCGCGAGATCGGCAAAAGTCTGGAACGTGTGCACATCATCGCCGGTGAAAGCGCGCGGCATCACGCTGTCCACATGCAGATAGCCGACCGTGCGTTGGTCAACTGCTATTTGCACACAGACACATGATTCGAACCGATTCTCAAGCTGAAGCTCAGCCGCCTTCGTCGGCTCGTCGTCGTACGACGTAATCAGCACCGGCTTTCCCGTCCACAGTACTTCACCAATCGCCCCCGTCGCCAACTTCCGCCTGAACTCCTTACAGAAGGTGTACGAGAGACCGATACTGTTCTCGATGTTCAAATACTCCGTCTTCGGATCAATCAGCACAACCGCACACGTCTGACAATTGAACAGCCGCACGATTCGGTCAACGATCAAGTGAAGCGTCTGCTCGTATTGGTTACTCGCTTTCATGACGCTCAACAGCTCCCCCAAGTACTGCATGCAACTCCTCTCTTCTGGTTTCATGGCATTCTCCTTTCGCTATCGTTGTTAAAAAAGAAAACGGCGTCAGCCGCGAAGCAACCTTCGCACCAACGCCGTGTGTCAATGAACGGCTCGTTCCTCCATCAGATCACCACCGCTCAAATATACGATGGATGCACATGCAGTTCAACGGACACGCGCCGCACGCATGCCCTTGAATGTTTTTTTGGGGCTGCAGACGACCTACAACGTCCGAAGAGCATTCTTGGCCGCACACCAACGGGCTGCTTCGTGGTCAGTCCTGCGGCGTGCCCACGCTCCTTCCGCCTCCACGCGAGCCTTTACACCTTACTCACTTCAACAAATACTCCTGCACGAACAAGACGGTCGCATAAAACTGAAAATCTTGATTCTTCTTTTTCGCGAACCCATGCCCTTCATCTTTCGCCATCAAGAACCACACAGGCGTGTTGCTCTTCTTCAACGTCTTGAGAATCTGCTCCGCCTCACTTGCGGGCACGCGCGGATCGTTCAACCCTTGCACGATGAACATCGGCTTCTTGATTTTCTCCGCGTTGTTCAACGGCGCAATGCGATTCAGAAACGCGCGCATCGAAGAATCGCGTTCGTCACCGTATTCCACCCTCCGCAGGTCGCGACGATACGCTTCGGTACGTTCGAGAAACGTCACAAGGTTCGACATCCCCACGACCGGAAGCGAACAACGAATCTTGTCGGAATAGAACGTCGAAATCGCGAACGTCATATGCCCGCCGTAACTGCCCCCCGTCACCATGATGCGTTCACCGTCGAGATCGGGCTGCTGTTTTATCCATTCGAGCAACGCTTCGATATCCTTATATGAATCTTCGCGTTTATAGCCGTTGTCGAGTTTCAAAAATGTCTTCCCGTAGCCGGAGGAGCCGCGAATGTTCGGGCAGATGATTGCAACCCCAAGTTCATTGATGTAATAATTGTTCCGTCCCAAAAACGTCGGGCGAAACTGCGCTTCCGGTCCTCCGTGAATCGAAAGGAGAACGGGACGCTTGCCCGTAAACGATCGCGGCGGACGATACAGAAAGCCTGAAATCATCATACCGTCGAACGACTTCCACTTCACAAGCTCCGGCTCGGAAAAATTCTCGACATTCAAGCCGCCCGTCTCGCTGAACGTCCACCGTTCCAACTTGCCTGCTTTCACATCAATCGAATACACATCCTGCGACGAACGCGCCGAACTCAGGCTGAATCCGATGTGCCTATTGTTTTCGTGCCATTGAATTCCTCCCAACACGCCGACGGGAATTTTGGGCAGGCGTTCTTCTTTCCGCGTCACAGCATTGATGACGCGCAGAACACTCATGCCGTCTTCGTTCGTCACAAATGCGATACGTTTTCCATCGGGAGAGAGTTCGAAGTCACTCACATCCCATTTGATGTGGTCGGTGAGGTACGTGTGCTTCTTCGTTGCGAGATCGAGATACGCAAGCCGCAGAAACTCGCTTTCGCGATCCGTTGTAACGTACAACCCTTTTCCATCTTTGGTAAACTCGGCTCGCCCATACGCGACCGGTTCGCCTTCGCCTTTCGGCGTCAGGAGTGTCTTTTCACCTGTCTCAACGCTGAAGAGATAGAGATACGACTCGTTGATCGAAACGCCCCGTTCGGCAAGAATCCATTTATCGTCAGGCGACCAGTCAACGACTCCCCAGGCTTCCCCTTCGTCCAACTGCGCAAGCATTCTGTTAGACGACGGATTCATCGGATCAATGATGTAGATGTCAGCGTCTTTGCCGTTGCGTCGCGTCGAGGTGTACGCCATGCGATCGCCTTTTGTAGACCATGCACCCAAGGAGTTGCGCGACTTGCCGTCGGTCAGCAACATCACATGCCCCGTTGCGATATCGTAGCGAAAATTCTGGAACCATTCGCCGCCGCCAATGTCCTTCGAGAAGACGAAGTACTCGCCGTGGATTGGCTGAAACGAACCGCCACCGACGCGCTCGGGGAAAAACGTCAGTTGAGTTCGCGCGCCGCCCGGCATTTTGACGTAATGGAGTTGATTAACGTCGCCGAAGCGTGTCGAGATGAGCATCTCTAATTTCTTTGGGTGCCAGCCGCTGAAGCCCGCCGAGCGAAATTCCGTGTATCGCCCAACGCCGTCAACGATGGCAGAAGGGATGTTCGGAATCCCGTCAACAACGAGATTGTCGGCAGGCTTGAGATCGCCCGCAATCGCAGCGCATGTCACTGCGAGAAGAATTACAACGAATTTCACGTGTACCTCATGTGTTTTGAATGTTTGGATTTGGGTTGTTTCCCGCGCGTTGGTTGGCTCAGCGAGATTTGTCCTGAGCTTGTCTCGTTCGAATCGAAGTGAGCGGCGGCGGATGTTCTTCGGGAACAATGTACGACAATTGTGCGAAACATGTTTCGCTCAAAACTTCACATCCAGTTGGAGCGCCACGCGATTATCAACCTCGCCTTGAATCTCCGACAGACCTGAGCCGATGGCTTTCACGCCATCGAAGAGCGTCTCGCTATATTTTGCCGAGAGTACAATTGTCTCCGTCGGTTTCCATCGTGCGAGCAGATACCAGCGCCGACCTTTGCCGTAGAGGGCGGGATTAGAGAAGACTCCTCGTACATCGTTTTCGAATTCGTACACGCGCGAGTCGTATGAATCGGTGTCGAATACAATGATGCGCGCTTCAGCAGTAAGGTTTGGTAAAACTCCGTAGCGCATTTCGTAATACAAGAGCATGCCCCGCTCGCCTCTCTTCAGAAAGTCATAATCAACAAAGATGTGCTCGATGCGCCCACGCAGGCGCAAACGCTTGTTTGCCGTGTAGGTTGCCGTCAGTCGTAGTTTTTGTTGGAGGCGATCAACCGGCAAGCGAGTGTCGCGCCCAAATGCATCTAACCTCGCTTCGATGTTTTCGCTTTTCTTGTCGGAATAGCGAGTCGAGATTTCCAACTTCGGAAACGGCGATACGTCCGCCTGTACCAACAGGTCGCGTCCCGCAGATGGAAGCGGATTGAAAAACGTCCGCCATGGAAACGTGAAATGATCGAGGTAGCCTGTGATGCGAAGCCAGTGAGTCGCCTGTGCTTCCGCACCGAGATAGAAGCCGCGTTCGTTGTTCGTTTCGCCTCGCTCGCCAAAACCTGCCGCATGGAGCGATGCGAATCGCGGCGAATACTCGCGATACCCGAGCGCGACGCTCACCCTGCGGGTGAAATGAAAAAGAGAGCCGATCATGCCCGCGATAGCATGATCACCGCTCCGTGCCAGCTCACCGAAGAGTGTAAGCTGCAACAGCTGTGGCGAGAGCCACCCGACATTCAGTTCGCCATCAACGGCAATGAGCGTAGCAGACCTGCCTGCAAACTCGAATAGACTGTTAGCCACAATGGGTTTGCTGAATGTTGTTCGATAGAACGTCGAGCCGATGCGCCAGTCATTGGAGGAGAGGAATTGAAGCCTCCCTCCCACCATCGTTTCAACGACGCTGCCGCGGCGCCGCAGTTCACTTTCTGTTCGGAACAACCCCTCTTCGTAAAAACTCGAAACGCCATGCTCATCCGACGATGCGCTGAGCGAGCGACGCGAGGAGAACAGCGTTGCCACAAGTGAATGCTCCCCGACGTGTATTGCCGATGAGGCGGCAACGCCGCGAAGGAAGTTGAATTCATCCACCGAGCGATACGGCTGCGCGCCGAGTCCGGTTTTTTTCAAGACGGTGACTGCTTCGCTTCCTTTGCCGAATGCACTTCCCCGCCAAAGGGCGAGACCTTGCCCCGCCTCCACCACAAAATCGCCGACAATGATGTGCGAAAGAAACGCGAGGTTGCTCAACGCAACATAGCCTGCAAGATGGCTATCGGCGATGCGCTCGCCTGCATCTTTTTCGAGCACAAGACAGGCTTCGGCCTGTTCAGGTTGAGTGACGATGATCCGATGATAGTGTTTAAGTGAAGACCCAACGAAGCTCGCATCTCGAAACCCTGCGCGGGGTTGCAAGTCGCGCTGAGTCCGCGATGTAAAGCTAACACCTATTGACTTCGATGCTTCCTCCTCTACAGCGACAACAACATATGGTCGGAGCTTTTCAAGAACAATGTCGCCGGTCCCTTCGATCAACTCCAGTTGATTGACGGAAGAAAATCTCTTGAGCCGCTTTCGCAAATTGAGGACGGAGGAAATCTCCGCCGCGGTCACACGCGGAATCGTAGCAAGCTCTTCGCGGCTTACCGTGTTGAGATCGAATGGATGTTCTTCCAGCCATTGCAGCCGATCGAGCTGGGCGGAGTTGTCCGACTCGGTTTCGATCTGTTCAAGCAGTGATTCCGCAATCACATCGGACGAGTCTGAGATGGTCTGCGCACGGGTGTGTGAGAACAGCGGTGCAGTGAGTAACAAGCAAGCGATGGTCCCCCTCGAAAAGAGCATTCGAGAGGTACGCATCAGAATTCTCCCACGTTCAAGGCGAGTGAAAACAGGTGAGTGATGCCCAGCTCGGCGTGCGAACTGAACGCGTAGTCGAGACGGAAGAAGTCGTAGCGAATGCCGACGCCTGCATTCATCATCGAAGGTTCGGACGCTGTTCCTGCGCGCAGTGCAATCATCTTGATGAATTCGTATTCGACGCCGACGTGCACCTCAACGGGAAAACGAAGGTCTTTGCGAATGCCTACGGCAAGCGTCGCCTCGCCGAATGGCGAGTAGGCAACGCCGGTAGAAAAGACTTGAGGGAGCTTTTCTTTCTCTGCGCCGATTTTCGCGGCGTTCAGATTGAACGCGACGAATCCCCACTGCACGTTGTCCGAAACATCCACCAGCGCGCCGACGTCCACGCCGAACGTACCCGCGCTGCCGTAATTCTGAATGCTCAACGAATAGTAGTTGAGCGTGACGCCGAAGCTGACGCCCTCTGCGATTGCATCACCATAGGAAAGCGCTGCGCGGGATTCTCTGTAGAGATCAAGCCCGAAGCGCGAGGCGGAGAGCGCCAGCGTGCCGAACGATGTCGGCTCAATGTAGCTCGCCGCAGCGTTCGAGAGTTCTTTTATCTCAAAGATCTGCGGCGCGTAGAAGAGCGCCAGCGACCGTGCGCCAATTGTCCTGAGTGCAGCAGGATTCGTGAACGCCGCCCATTCATTGCTGCCGACGGCAGCACACGCGCCGCCCATCGCAGCGCAACGGCTGCCCTGAACTGTGCGCTCAAATGCCGCGTCGGCTGTTGAGGCGGCAACCAACAGCAAGAACACCACAACCTGTTTCATAATCCCTCCTTTGTTATGCTTATTGTTCTCCGTGCGCGATTCATTTATATTGCTTCCGTCGAACCAATAGGAAATCCGAATGCATAAACGAATGCCGGTCGCTCTTGCGGCGATCCTCGCCTGTATCGTCATGTCGCATCCTTCGAACGCGCAAGAGCTCGACTGCACCGTCAAGGTCAACTACGAGGGCGTCTCGACAACGAACAAGGATTTGCTCGTGAACTTCGACGCAGATGTTCGCGAGTATATGAACAACTATAAGTGGGGCAACGACGATCTCGATGAAAAAGTCAAATGCATGGTAGATATTTTTATCCGCAATGCGTCGGGTGATCGGTACTCGGCGGAGGTGTTCATCGGAAGCCAGCGCTCGGTGTTCAACGACGGCGGCACGAAGGGCGTGTTGCGTCTGAAGGATGACGCGTGGGAGTTTACGTATGTCAAGGGCCGTCCGATCGTTCATACTCCATACTCGTTCAACGACCTCGCAAGCTTTTTAGATTTCTATGCCTACCTCATTCTCGGCTACGATTACGATACGTACGAGAAACTCGCGGGAACGCAGTTCTTTCAGAAGGCGGCAGACATTGCCAACCTCGGACGAGCGACGGGCGGTAAAGGGTGGCAACCGACGAAAACGGGGTACAGCCGCATTCAGTTGATTGACGAACTCTTGAACTCAAAATTCGCACCCGTGCGCGTCGCGTCGTTCAAGTATCATTTCAGCGGACTCGATTCGCTCGCGATATCGCGCACGCGGGCATTGAAAAATATCCACGACGCTATTCTCATGATCGGCGAGGTTCGGAAAAACGCCGACCCGCGCAGTCAAATCATCAAAGCCTTCTTCGATGTAAAGTTCCAGGAGCTTGCCGAGTTGTTCGTCGGCTACGATCCGAAGGTGTACGTTGACCTCGCTGCTATTGACGTCGCGCATCAGACGACATACGAGGAGTATCGAAAGAAGCGGAAGTGAGTCTGCTTGCGCGTTTCAGGGTGCCATGCTTTTGCTGAAGCTGGAACCAACAAGCGCCGTCTCATGTCGCAGCTAAGTTGTCACGTTATTCACAGTGACAACCTCATCTTCAGAATCTTGTCTCCTACCTGAATCTTATTCACGACCTCCATTCCCGAAACGATGTTTCCGAAGATCGTGTAGCGCCCATCGAGGTGCGGCGTTTTCGAGTGCGTGACGAACCACTGGCAGCCTTCCGTATCCTTTCCCGAACTTGCGACGCCAACCGTCCCTTCGTCGTAGTGCTCGCTGCCGAACTCCGACCTGATCGAGTAGCCAGGTCCGCCCCAGCCGTCGCCGCGGGGATCGCCCCCCTGAATGACGAAGTTCGGCACCACGCGGTGAAAGGAAAGTCCATCGAAGAATCCGTTTCTGATGAGTGTTGCGAAGTTGATACATGTAAACGGCGACTCGTCAGGCAAAAGCTTGAAGGTAAACGTTCCTTGCGATGTAACGACGTTCACCAGAGGATTCTTCTTGATCCTCTCCAACAATTTCCAATCAAAATTCTTGTGTGTGGGTGTCGAATGCGGCTTGAGAAAGCGATCGTACGACTTCCCCGTAATTTTTTTCAGTGAGGAAGCGGCTTCGCTTGCGACTGTGTGGTCGGGGTCGTTCAGTAACGATTCGAGCGGCGCAATAGCGATAGATGCCTTCAGGGTGCCGAGAGCCTGGATAACGGATTGCATCGCTTCGGTGTCGTGCGGGCTTTTCAAGCGCTTCAGCGCGGCGAGAAGTTGCGCGGCGGATTCATCGTCGGCAAAAACCGAATCCGCTACTGCCCCCGCGGCTGTCGCAATCAATGTCATGTCCTTTTCTCTCAATCCTCCAAGCAATGCCGGTTTCGCTATCTCGACAAGATCGGAATCTCGATGAGCGGATTTCGCCGCGCTCATCATGGATTCCATCGCGATGCGACGAAGCACAACGTTCGAGTCCCTCGCAAACATGGTAAGCCGATACATGGCGTCCCGCGTCGGCACATGGGCGAGCGATGCCGCAAAACTCTCCCTGGAAATATTGCCCATCACGAATTGCGAGTTGAGAATCAGAAACGCTTCTTCGCGCAGAAGTTTTCCCAACGCAATCGAAGCTTCCCTCTTTTGCCGCTGCGAGTATGTCGGTGCGGTCATTGTCTCGACCAACGCCTTGCGGCATTCCACGGCGAACGGCGATCGGGATAAGTTCATGTCGCCCAACGTCGTGAGCGTTGCGAGTGAGATGTGTTCATTCGAATCCGCGATGAGAGGAACCAGTGCGGGCAGCACACGCGCATGTGCGTGGGAAGATACCCTTACCAATCCTCGAATGGCATTCACCCGTACGCGCCAGTCGGCATCGCCGAGTGCGAGTGAGAGAAGCCCATTCGTGACTTCGCGCGCCGATCCGCTCCGTCCCAGTGCCGTGGCAATGAACATGCGGATATCCGCGCTCGTACCCGCAGCCGCTCGCAGCATGATCTCGAGATAGGGAGCAAGCAGTGTCGAGTCTGCAATACGCATCAAGGCATAGGCGGCTTTCCATTCCTCGCCTTGGTTTTTCAAGTCGAGAATCCCTGCGGCGAACTGTGTTGCGGCCTTGTTCTTGATGTTGCGATAGGCATAGCGACCAATAGAGAGAGCAGCCTCGTACTTCACACCTTCATACGGTGAACTCTCCCCTGCCGCGGCGAGCGTGCTCAAACTCCAGGCGTCCCCAACTTTGCCAAGTGCTTCGACCACGTGCAACGCAACAAGGCGGCTTTGCTCGACGCTGAGCCGCTTCGTCAAGGCTTGGGAGACAAGCGCGCGCTGTATGGAATCAACAACGGAGTTCAACTGTCCGAGGGCGAATGCCGCCGATGCCCGGACGTTGAAATGGCTATCCGAAAGAAGCGCAATGAGGATCGGGGTGTGCGTCGTGTCCTGTAGCGAGCCGCAGGCAAACGCTGCATGTGCTTTCACCGCAGGGTTCTTGTCAAGAAGGAATTTTGCTATGGCTTTTGCGTCGCGCATGTCTTGCGCGACGAGAAGCGCACGGCGCGTTTTTTCCGGGACGGTCTGTGCAAAAGCAGACCACACTGCCAGCGCAACAACAAAGAGCATATGAGCCACAGTTTTCAGAATCACGAATTTCACGGATTTACACGATTTGCTTTTTCAGAATCTTTCGAGAGAATTGTTAGAGAGGCTGCGAATAGGCGACACGTGCGTTTCATGAAGCGTTGGGATCGAAATGACAGACTCGCATTCCCACAATGCGTGGTTCAATATACTTCACGGGATAGAAAGTGGCAAGTCCGAAGTTCCCCTCTGTGCACGTTCGAACTCTGGTTGCCTCATGGGACAACCTCCTGCTCTCAATGCCGATGCATCATTTGGTTGATCACGTGATGCAAACTGTCCACGACTGAATCAACATCTTCGCTTGTGTTGCTTTTTCCAAACGCGAAGCGGAGCGATGCCTTCGCCGTCTTGACGTCGCGCCCCATTGCAAGCAAGACATGCGACGGCTGGATGCTTCCCGAGGTGCAGGCTGAACCGCTCGACACCGCGATGCCGTGTAAATCCATATTCATCACCAGCATCTCCCCTTCCAACTGAATCTTGCTGCTATCGAATGAGATGCTGAGGACATTGGGGAGCCGTTCCGTCGGGTGTCCATTGACGATGACCGCAGGAAAGTGATGAGTGATCCGCGATTCGAGATTGTCGCGCAGCGCGCTCACGCGCCGCATTTCCTCCTGCATTTCGCTAAGTGCAAGTTCGACTGCTTTCGCGAAGCCAACGGCAAGGGGAACATTCTCGGTTCCAGCGCGTCTTCCTCGCTCCTGCCCGCCGCCGAAAAGCAGCGAGTCAATCTCGACGCCGCGACGGACATAGAGCGCCCCGATGCCCTTCGGTCCGTAGAGTTTGTGTGCGGACATCGTGATAAGGTCAAGACCCAGCTCGTTCACGTTCAGGGGAATCTTGCCAAGCGATTGCACTGCGTCGCTATGAACAAGAACCCCTCGTGGGTGCGCCGCCTCTGCGATGTGTTTGAGTGGATTGATCGTTCCGACTTCGTTGTTTGCATGCATGATCGAAACGAGGCCTGTTCTGTCGGTGATTGCGTCACGCACTTGCTCCGGCGACACCATACCGTTTGAATCAACAGGAAGAATTGTTATGTCGAATCCTTCCTTCTGCAACTGTTCACACTGCTCGAGCACCGCGTGATGTTCCGCCGCAGCAGTGACGATGTGGCGCTTCCCCTTCAAGCGCCCAGCATGAGCAACGCCGCGAAGAGCAAAGTTATCGCTCTCCGTTCCACCGCTTGTAAAAAAAATCTCCCCGCTGTGCGCGCCGATAGCCTTCGCGAGTATTGCGCGCGATTCTTCGAGCGCCCTCTTCGCCTCACGCCCGAACGAGTGGACGGACGACGCGTTGCCGAATACCGTGGAAAAATACGGGCGCATCGCTTCGAAGACACGGTCGTCGAGAGGAGTGGTGGCGGTATGATCAAGGTAGATTCGGTGCACGGTTCAGGCTTCCATATTACGTTGAATTCCGACTGACTGCCTTCATCGTAACAAAAGCATTTTGCGGCTCGATGTAAAGTTCCGGGTGTGAATCCTGTAGAGATACATTCCGCTCGGCAACTCATCAGCATCGAAAGGTACTCGATACCTTCCAGCGCTTTGCTCCGCGTTGAGAAGCGTCCTCACTTCATGACCGAGCAGGTTGACGACCGTAAGTTTGACCGGCGTGGCACGCGGCAACTCATATTCGATCGTGGTTGAGGAATTGAAGGGGTTGGGGAAGTTCTGCTGGAGTACGAAGGAGCTTGGCTGTGTCCGATCGTCGTCCACCTGGGAAGTACTTGCAAGTGTGAAGAACTCATTTGCGCCGCTCACGCCAAACCCTTGTAGGGTCGCACCGCCGATGACGTACACCGAATCACCAACGGTGACCGCGCCCGTGCCGTGGCGCGGCGTCAGCATCGGACGCATCGTGCGCCAGGTGTTCGTCGCCGGATCATATTCTTCGTTTTGAGGAAACACGCCTGGGATTTCGCCGCCGCATACATACAAGCGCCCGCGCATCGCAGAGGCGGCGAGTCCGCCGCGCGCAGTCGGCATCGGCGTTTTGGTGTACCACTGATTGGTCACCGGCGAGTATGCTTCGAGCACGTTGTTGTTCGTTGCGCCAATTCTTCCGCCAACGACATAAATCAGCGAATCAATTCTCGCGGCGGCAAGATGCTCGCGCGGCGTCGGCATTTGAGCGAGATTGGTGTACGTGTCGGTTTGCGGATTGTACATGTCCGTGCGTCGCGAATCGCCCAAGCTTGTGATGCCTCCGAAGAGATAAATGCGTCCGTTGAATTCCACCGCCGAATGCGCGCCACGCGCAACGGGCATATTCGCGATGCGCCGCCAACGATTTGAGTCGGAAATAAACACATACGCGCGGTTGGTCGGTGTGAAGGAGTTGCCCGTGTAACCGCCGAGCAAATACATTCTCTTGCCGACGGTCGCGAGTCCGTAGTGATGCAGAATTTCAGGAAGAGGCGGAAGAGTTGACCAGGTGTTGGTTGCAGGATCGTATGCTTCGACCGTCGTAACAGCTTGCGCGCTCGCATTGAATCCACCGGGGAGATAGATTCTGCCGTTCAGCACAGCGGGCGTCGTTTCCTGACGAGGCGTCGGCATAGGAGCGCGGGAGAACCATTGCCCCGGCTGAGCAAATGCAAGCATGAATTCCCCAAGAACCAGTGCGAAGAGAACACTGCATGGGCGCATGGTCATCTCCTCTTTTTTTGAATGATACGCACTTCGAGCTACAGTTGCTCGACGGAACTCATGATGGATCGTGCAATCCGAGGTTCATCACTCCATCCGTGTCTTCATGCTTGCACCGCTGTATTACTCTCGCACTCCAGCGTACTATTTTTCCGTATACGCCGAATGCAACTTGACCGGTGCGGATTTCTTCGTGCGCATTCTCAGGTTCAACATTTCCACGAAGACCGAGAATGCCATCGCGAAATAGACATACCCCTTTGGAATGTGTTGATGGAATCCTTCGGCGATGAGATTGACACCAATCAGCAAGAGGAAACTGAGCGCCAGCATTTTCACCGTCGGATGCGCTTCGACAAATCGGCTGATCGCACCCGAGGCGACAATCATGACGCCAACGGCAATAACAACGGCAGCAATCATGATCTCGATGTGTTGTGCCATCCCGACTGCCGTGATCACGGAATCGAGCGAGAAGACGATGTCGAGCAAGAGAATCTGAAAAATGATGCCAGAAAACTTCGGTTTCACTTTCACGGAGGCGTGCCCTTCTTCTCCCTCCAACTTTTCGTGAATCTCTTTCGTACTCTTGAAAATCAAAAACAGTCCGCCGAGGATCAGAATCAAATCACGGCCGCTGACGTCGTGGCTGAAGATTGAAAACAGCGGTTCCGTCAAGCTCATCACCCACGTCAGGGAGAGGAGCAAGAGGACGCGCGTAATCGTCGCAAGCGAAAGCCCCACCGTCCTCGCCCTCTGCTGCTGCTCCGCCGGCAGCTTACCGGACAGTATCGAAATGAAAATGATGTTGTCAATGCCGAGAACAATCTCCAGCACTGTCAGTGTCAATAGTGCAATCCACGATTCTGGATTCGTTAGCCACTCCATGCATGATGCTCCGAGACTATGAGATGAATGATGTTGTCGTTTTTACTGAGGATTCGCTCGCTACACGTGTTTAGAGTGCCCGTGATGTTCGTTGCGTTTGGTCGAGAAACAGCAAGAGCTGGTTATAGAACGTTGTCGAATCAACTATATGGGCATCGTTGTGGTTGCCGCCTGTTGGGATGAATGTCTTCGGCTGGCGCGCACGATCGAAAAGCGCTTGCCCATGGTGAAAGGGAATGATCGCATCGCGAGTCGCGTGCAAGATGAGTATTGGTTCGTCCATCGAGGCAATCTTGCCGATCGAGTCGAATTTGTTTTTCATGGTCAACCGAACGGGAAGAAACGGGTACCATTCACTTGCGACATCGGGCGCGCTCGTGAATGCCCCTTGGACGATCACGCCTGCAGCATCGACACGTTTCGCAAGCTCAATAGCGATGGCGGAGCCAAGCGAGTATCCGAAGACAAAAATCTTGTCCGGAGGAATGCGCCGAACACTCGTCAGGTAGCTGAACGCGGTCACTGCATCGGTGTAAAGCCCCTGCTCAGTTGGCGTGCCCTCACTCTCGCCATACCCGCGATAGCCAAGCGCAAAGGTAGTGATGCCCTGTTGTCGAAATACCTTGTAATGCGAGAGGTATGTTCGCGACGAGATGTTGCCGCCGTTGCCATGGAGGTAGAGGAACCAGACACTCGTGCTCTCGGGGGTAACACATGGGATGACCCAAGAGATGAGCCTGATGGAGTCGGGCGTCGTCAACTCGACGCGCTCGATACGGAGTTGCAAGCTATCGGCGTTGCGCAAGCCTTTGCGCGGGAGAAACGCCAGCGAGTCTTCTTTGATGATGAACCAACCGACCAGCGAGCCGTACGCAAGCGCTGCAACAATTGGCAACAACAGGAGGAATTTGCGCGTTCGTAGATTTAGTGCCATTTAGAACTCCGCCAGCAGCTCTCTAATTTTCTCGACCCGTTGTCGGTCAATCGCAACACGGATCGGCAGTTTCGCCGCATGAAGCAACACCTGCCGTGCCTCTACCACTCTGCCCCAATCGAGATAGAGCACCCCAAGCTCATAATGATGACGCATCACGTCGGGTGCAAGAGCGATTGCTTTCTTGAGCGCCTCTTCCGCCTTCACGAAATCTCCATCCGGCACACTTCCGACGAAGATCGAAGCGAGGGTACGCTTCACCCATCCGAGATTTCCGAGTGCGCGAAACAACGAACCGCGCATCGAATATGCCGCATCATTGGAAGGATCGAGCGCGAGCGCCGTTTGGATTTCGTCGTGCATTTCATTCGTGAGGCGCACTTGGTCTTTCATGCCGGCGTTCAATGCCCGATAGCCAAGAGCTGCCGCGAGCCATGTGTGTCCCTCGGCGTTTGCCGAATCAAGCTGAATGCAGCGACGAGCATACCCCTCGGCTTTGTGAAAGAGCGGCTCACCTTCGCCATTCTCCTTCACTTCTCCCGCACACACATGAACTCGTGCGAGGCGCCAGAGGAGTTCGGGATCGTTCGGAAATCGCTGTAACTGTTCTTCGTACGCAACGATTGCCGCTGGATAGTCAATCTGAAGAAACGCCGCGTCGCCGGAGGCAACATCCGCCCGCGACGCGATCGTGGAGAAGATAAGAGCAAGCGTACCGATCATATCCCCCTGGGCCCATTTCGTTCCGTGGGTCTACCTTCAATCACGATCACGAATTCTCCTTTCATTTCTTTTGAGGAGAATTGCTTGAGCAACTCGACGGCGTTGCCGTAGAAGAACTGCTCATCCGGCATGGTGAGGTTGAAGGCGATACACACGCGCCGCGTGGGTCCGAAAGTGTCTGCCAAATCCCGCAGCAGCGACAACAGCCGGTAGGGCGTATCCATCAAAACAATCGTGCGGCGTTCGTCATAGAGCCGTTTCAGTTCGGCACGGCGCCGTTCTTTCTTCGGTGAGAGCCAGCCATAAAAAAGAAACTGATCAATCGAAAAACCCGACACCGTCAATGCAGGCATCAATGACGAGGCGCCGGGAATCGGGACGATTGTGATTTGGTGCTCGACGGCCTTGCGAACGAGAAATTGACCGGGATCGGAGAAGACCGGGGTTCCGCAATCGGAAACAAGCGCTATGGACTTGCCACTGTTCAATTGCGCCAGAATCGTTTGCGATGCTGCCAACTCGTTGTGCTCGTTCAGCGACTCGAGCGGTTTCTGAATTTGAAAGTGCTTCAGCAGCCGCTCCCCTTCTTTCCGCTCTTCACAAGCGATAATGTCAACGCTTTTCAAGACACGCAACGCGCGAAACGTGATGTCATCGTAATTCCCGATAGGAGTCGCGACGAGATAGAGCGTTCCTTTCATAGCTCCCTCTCGGCGACCTGCGGTATCGAGTGAGTATCCTGTTTAGCCCTCCATTCTTTGTGCATAACGATCAGCAAGGCACTTGCGGGCACCGCAATCAACATCCCGATGAATCCCAAAAAATACCCAAACACAAGTAGCGAGAGAATCAGCACAACGGGATGCAAGCCGACCTTCGCACCTACGATCTTCGGGCCAAGCACGGTTGCTTCCAGGAGTTTTTGTGAGAGATAGAGGATAATCACCCCGACAACTTTTGCCAATACCGGCTCGCCGCTGAACAGCGCGACAATGCACGCAACCACAAGACTCGTAATCAAGCCAACGTACGGAATGAAATTCAGCACTGCCGTCATAATGCCGAGGACGAGCGGATACGAGACACCGATCAACGCGAGAACGACGGCGGAAATCGTTCCTTGGATGATCGCGACCAGTATCGCTCCCCGCAAGTACTTGCCGAGGATTTCATCAACTGTCGTGAGCATGCTTTCCGTCCTTACGTGCAGGCGGTCCGGCAGTATGTCCAAAAGAGCGCGCTTGAGCTCAGGGAAATCTTTCGAGAGATAGAAGAACAAAAACGGAATGATGATGATGTTGATGATTTGCAGAATGAGCGAGGTAACGCCCGTAACGAATCCGAACATTCCGCTGAACAACCCGCCGAGAATCTTTTGCAATTTGGGCGAGAGCTCGCGTACAACGAACTCACGGGCGTCGTCCACGGGAATGCCGACCTCTGCGAGGGCATCGAACAGCTTTCCCGACTTGAGCCACTCCATGGCGTTCTGCGCCAGCGCTCCCGCAATCCCGATTAAGCCCTCGAGCTGACGAATGGCAATCGGCAGCACAAACACCATGACGCCGACGATAACACCGAGTGCACCGATTGTCACGATCAACGAGGATGCCCAACGAGGCAAGCGCTGCGCGATACGATTCACCAGTGGATTGAACACGTACGCGAGCAGCAAGGCAACGATGACGGGGGCAAGCAACCCTGCAAGAGAATACAGCAACCAGAGCACGAATACACCACCCGCAAGCCAAAGCACACGACGAACGACTTCCTGTTCGCGAAAGGGATACAGAACATAGGTCAACGCGATGATGAGAAGAAACGGGGAGAGAATATCTTTGACGCTGTAGCCGAAGGCAAGCAGAAGCACTGCTGCGGCAAGAATGGCAAACGCTGCAGAGATGTTGGTCAATTTCTCGGTGATCATGATGGCAAGATCATCGTCCAGTGTGCCCGAATCCGCCGGCACCGCGCCGTGTTTCGCTCAGAGCCTCCGCCTCTTCCCATTGGATTCGCGCGTATTTCGCAATGACCAGTTGCGCGATCCGCTCGCCCCGCTTGATGACGAAGTCGTCCTTGCCGAAGTTGGTGAGAATTACCTTCACTTCCCCGCGATAGTCCGCGTCGATCGTGCCGGGGGAGTTCAAGACCGTCACTTGGTGTTTGATTGCCAGTCCGCTGCGCGGTCGCACTTGTGCTTCATAGCCCTCGGGCAGCGCAATGGCGAAACCTGTCGGCACGAGCGCTGTCTCTCCTGCTTTGAGAAGCATCTCGCCATCAATCGCAGCGCATAAATCCATACCAGCGGCATGATCAGTGGCGTAGATCGGCAAAGCGAGATCCGCTGCAGCGCTGTTCACACGCGTAATCTGGACTGAGATTGGTGGACTCATGAGGAATGTGTGAGGAGTTCGTGAATTGTGCGCTTCAATATATCGAAATGGGTCGAAACAGGAAAGTGCAGATGGACTCCGTGGTCTGCAATGGTTCGAGGCAAGGGAAAAGAAAATGGGCAGAGCCAAAGCCCTGCCCATTCACTTTGTAGCGCGGGACTCCGTCCCGCATCAAGTCACGAGTCTGAAGACTCGTACTACAAAACTTGATTTACTTCATCAATGCCATGCGTTGTGTGGCAACGAAGTCGCCCGCCGTCATGCGCGTGATATACACGCCGCTCGTGACTGCCTTGCCTTGCGCATCCGTACCATCCCACTCCACAAAATATTCTCCCGCTTGCATCGGCTCGTTGACGAGTTGTTTCACTTCGCGTCCGAGGAGGTCGTACACGGTCAGCGTAACAACTGTTGGCGCTTCGGTTTTTGCGACGCTGAACTTGATCTTCGTCGCGGGGTTGAATGGATTCGGGTAATTCGTTCCGAGCGCGAACGCATTCGGAACTTGCGAAGAGATCGTCGTGTACACCGGATCGCACACCGTCTCGTTACCGGCTACGTCTCTTACCCGCAGTACAACCGTTGACGGGAGGCTCTGATTAACCTTCGTTGCGGTTACCACAACGGGACTCGTAGTGCCAACGGTGAACGAAGGAATAGAAACAGTCGCGTTGTCTGCTGTTACCACAACGATCGAAGCCAAGCCGCTTTGCAAATCTTGCGTTGTGACTCGAATCTGCTTCGGCGGACCGGGAATGATCTCCGTAACAGCACAGCTTGGTGCGGTCACGTCGGCGCTGCCGACATTGACTCGTAACGTACACTGGACCGATGCGGGCGGCGTTGCGTTATCCGTCGCCGTGAAAATGATCGTGAATAACCCCGTTTGTCCAGTGCCCGGCGTCCAGTTGAAGATACTTTGGACGGGATTGCCACTCGTGGGTAATGTCGGTGTCATCGTGGCGCCCGTCGGAAGCGTCGTGCTTGTCAGTGTGACGCTATTCCCCGTATTCGGATCGGAGGCACGCACGGTGAACGTGAAGGCTTGGCCCGTATTAGCCGTGAGGGTAGTGCCGCATGTCGGCGTTGGGGTAACGAATTCGGGCGGGAGATTTCCTTGCGCCGCCGTTACGTTGACGTTCAACGTGCAAGAAATTGTGGTGCAGGCGTCGGCAAGTCTGTACACGATCGTTCGCAGACCCAAGTCTGCTGAGGTCGGTGTCCAGTTGAAAACGCTCTGCACCGGATTGCCATTCGTGGGAAGAGGCGGCGTCATCGTCGCTCCCGCTGGAATGCCCGTGGCAGTCATCGTTACAACATTGGAAGTGTTTTCATCAGTTCCTCTGACGGTGAACGTGAATGGTGTTCCAACCGTTGCCTGTAACGTGGAGCCGCAGGTTGGCGTTGGCGAGACAAATTGGGGTGCGATATTCCCCCCGCACACGCCGACAGTCAACTCACCAAACACTGCCAAGCCGAACAACTGGCCGCCTGTTGCAATCGGACCCAGAAGCAACGCGCCGCTCGCAATATCAAACTTGTAGAACGCGTTGTTGTCGAACGAGCCGCTCCAAAATGATGTTCCGTCCGGGTCGAGGTTGAGTGCAAACCATTGGTTGACGGCAGTCGCGTCGTAGGTTTGCACGACCGCTCCGCTCGAGTTCAAGCGTTTGATATCGGTCGTGTTCGCAACGAGTACGCCTGCGCCTCCAGGAAGAATCCTGAACGCGTAGGAAGGCCCGCCAGTGAGCGCCGTACTGAAGTTTGCAAGCGGAAGATCTGTTACAAGATCGTACCGATACAAAATATTCCCCTCAGACGTGTAAAACATTGTCCGCTGATCGAGAGCAAGATCAATCCAGTCCGAACCCCTGCTCCCAGTTGGGACGTTGAACCGTTGAAGGAACGTGCCTGTCGAACTGCGCTTAATGATATCCCGTGTCCCATCAGCCTGGCCAACGTACATGTTGCCCGCCGCGTCAAAGACGATGGATTCGTTTGCCGCGCCAGCGTCGTTTGTGGCAAACACAGAGTGCGTGTGTGGCAGTCCAGGCCCGGTGAATTTTGAAATATTGCTGCTGGAAAAATTCGTCCCATAAAAATTCCCGGCGGCATCAAACGCCATCCCTGTGGTGAATCCGCCGAGGCCTGTGACTAATGTATCCAACAAGACCCCACTACCGTTGTAATGGAAGTATCTTCCACCACCCACGGCTGCAAAGACGTGACCGATCTGAAACGGAGTGGGAACGACAGAAACCCTCGCGTACTTGTCTCGCGAGCCTGCTCTTCCGCCTGGGGGTGCAGGAGTGGCTGCGGGCCACTGCGCAAAGGCATCGGATGCAAAGAAGCACACTGCGAGACACGTTACGAAAAGGTTGGCAATTTCGAAACGTTTACTCATATA
>CAYUFU010000019.1:40239-46661 GCA_964444145.1 uncultured Chitinophagales bacterium | reverse complement strand
AAAGGGTTCAATGATGTTTTCGCTGAGAGTCGTTGTGCTCGCCTTGCCTAACGTCAGTGAGTAGTGATTTGAGACTTGGAATTTCGATATGATACGAGTAATGCTTCCTCATCATTTAAGAACGCTTGCAGGCGTCGGGAGTGAAGTAACTGTCGAGGTTGAAGGCGCTGTCACGCCGCGAGCGATTCTCGACGCGCTTGAGATTCGCTACCCCATGTTAGCCGGAACGATTCGCGACCACGCGACCCAGCAGCGACGACCGTTTCTGCGCTTCTTCACATGCTCGGAGGACATTTCTCATGACTCGCTGGATGTGACGTTGCCCGATGCGGTTGCCACGGGGCGCGAGCCGTTTATGATTGTGGGGGCGATTGCGGGTGGGTAGCCGGTCGGCGGGACTTCATCAACACTCATTCTAATCAATCCACGGAGGTTCACATGCGATACGTTGACGGATATGTCTTACCCGTATCCAAAAAGAAGCTGAGCGCCTACATGAGCATGGCTCGGCTTGGAAAGAAAATGTGGCTAAAACACGGAGCGCTCGACTACAAAGAATGTGTTGGCGACGATCTCAAAGTGAAGTGGGGAACCCCGTTCACGCACATGATGAAATTGAAGCCCGGCGAGACAGTGGTTTTCTCGTACGTCGTCTTCAAGTCGCGGACGCATCGCGATCGCGTCAATGCCCAGGTCCTGAAAGAAATGGGAAGCATAGAGATGTCAAAGGAGATGCCGTTCGACGTCAAGCGTATGGTCTACGGCGGATTCAAGGTTGCTGTCGGCGCCTGACGCCATTGACGGCTCAGAAACTATCACGGCGCGCCGATGATACGGGTTGCTCTACGAGTCGTAGACCGTGACAGCCGATGAAGTACATTTGTTTACCCATGAGAATTTTTTGGGGCTGCAGACGCGCTACATCGTCCAGCTATTCTACTGCGCCGCAGGAAAGCAGTCTTCTTCGTGTTGAGGTCAGCCGCCTCCCCCGCACTGCTCCCGCAATCCACTGCAGGGATGGACGCGGGCATGCCGCATTTGCGCGAGCCGTCGCCAAGCATTTCATGTCAGGTGTGACGAAGCATTCTTTCATTTCACCCACTCTTTTTGCAGATTCACTACAGGTCTGAACCGTTCGTTCCGTAAGCGGAACTTCTTCCATCCCCAAGGCTGTTGGTCTGAGTAGCACGCACAAACATCCATGATATCATATCGTATAATTCTGGCAACCCTTCTTCTTTCACAACACCTCATCGCGCAAACGGGCACCGTCGCAGGCAGTGTGATGCTGCCCGATGGTGAGCCTGCGACGAATGCCGCGGTGATGCTGGGGGGGACGAAGTTGGGCGCGTCGGCAAAGGGGGACGGTTCGTTCGTGATTGACGACGTTCCGGTTGGGACGTACAACGTAGCCGTTCGGCTTGTCGGCTATGAGCAAAGCGAGATGCCGACTGTGCGAGTGAGAGCCAACGACACCGTGCGCGTTGCGCTTGTGCTGCGTGAAAACGAAATTGAGATGAGCCAGATTCTCGTCACGGGAACGCGACGGCAGGAAGCAAGCGACACGCGTCCCAGCGTGACAACCATGACGCCGCGGGAATCGAAAATTCTTCCGGGCGCCGCAGAAGACGTCTTGCGTAGCTTGCAAGCGTTGCCCGGCGTAACGAGTGTGAATGATTTCTCGTCGCAGCTTATCGTGCGCGGCTCGGGTCCCGATCAGAATATCATCATGATTGACGGCTTCGAGGTGATCAATCCGTACCGCTTGTATGGATTCGTGTCGATGTTCAATCCTGAAACGGTGAGCGACATCAGCTTGCAAACGGGCGGCTTCGATGCGCGCTACGGCGATCGCCTCTCCGCCGTGATTGATGTGACAAATCGTGACGGCCGTATTGACGTGCCGTTCAATGCGAAGCTCAACTTCAGTCTCACGAACATGAATCTGATTTTCGAAGGCGGCTTGCCGTTTGAAGGCTCATCCTATTTGCTCTCGCTTCGCCGCACGTATTACGATCTTGTGCTCGGTCCCGTTCTCAAGGCGAGAAAACTCATCGAGGGAGATGTTGCGCTTCCCAACTTCCGCGACCTACAATTCAAATCGTCAATCCCGATTACCGACGAGCACAAACTGTCGTTCAACGCCTTGACGTCGCGCGACGGGGTTGCCGTCGTTTCCGGAAGAGAGCGCGATCGCGCGGATAGCATCAACATCTCGGACGAAGCGCTCAACACGATGCTTGGCGCTTCCTGGCAGTTCACGCCGTCGAAGGACGTCTTCATGACGACGCAGGCATCATGGTATCGCAACACGGGACTCGGCAGTTTCGACGGTACCTTCGTTGACCCGTCGCAGAACCCAGGCAAAATCGGGCGCGAGGATACCATCGGCATTCAGTTCGTGAGTTTCGCGGTGGACTACTCGTACATCTATGAAAAGACGTCGCTGGCGCAGCGGTGGGTGTTGAACCGCGCCGAGCACACCTTAGAGACCGGACTCGGCGTTGATTTCCTCCGAACGGATTTCACGCGTTACTTTGAGATAGATCAGGCGCTGAAGAATTTCATCTCGCAGCGCGGTTTCGTTGTGCCGACGAGTGAGACGCAGACTGTCCGCTTCAATCGCTATCACGCCTTTGTGCAGGATAGGATTTCGTTCGATGAACAGTTGTTCGTTCAGCCAAGTGTTCGAGCGGACTTTTATCCCTTCCTCAAAAAGAAATTCTACGTTGCGCCGCGGATGAATATTTCCTACAAGCTCAACGACATCTCGACACTGCGGAGCGCAGTCGGCGTGTACTACCAATCGCCGGGAATGGAGAAAGAAGATTTCCGCAATCGCATCACGTTCAGCCGTGCAACGATGGCCTCGCTCGATGCGGAACGAGCCGTACACTACATCCTCGGATACGACAGAATGGTGAATCCATCGTGGCAGTTCAAAGTGGAAACGTACTACAAAGATTTCAGCAACGTGATTGCCGCAGAGAAGTTGCAAGGCTCGCGTTGGGTTTCAACACGAACGAGACAGGATAGCATTTACTCGCCGAGGAGTTGGAACACGCCGGTGCGCGTACCCAGCGATTCGTTGACCAACGTCCCAGTCAATGATGCAACAGGGCGCTCGTACGGCTTCGAGGTGATGCTGCAAAAAATTCGCACATTGCCGACGGACAGGTTCACCGGGTGGGTGAGCTATGCACTGTCGTATTCGCTGCGCGACCGCGACGGTATCACGACGCCGTTCCTCTTCGACCAACGTCATGCAATGAACGTTGTCGGCAATTACAAATTTGCGGAGAAGTGGGATGTCGGAGTGCTCTTCACGCTCCGCTCCGGCAGACCTTACGCGGAAGCGCTCGGTGTGAAACCGCGCGTCATTGTCGGCTACCTGAACGGCGTCGAGTACCCGACAATTCAAACAAACAGCGAGGGGAAAGTGCTGCTGGATGTGGAGTATGAGCGCGATGCGTTTTCAGGGCGGATGAATCTCTACCACACACTCGACGTTCGCTTGACGACATATCCAAGCTGGTGGGGATTGAATTGGAGCGTGTATCTCGACGTGCAGAATATCTACAATCATGAGAACGAACAGTTTGTGAACTTCTATGTCAACCGCGAGGGCGCGCTGGCGCGGCGTGTTACGTATGGGATTCCCCTCTTTCCGTCGCTGGGGTTCAGTGTGAATTTCTGAGCCTTCTCCAAACACAAAACCCCGGTCGGTAGCGCCGGGGTTTTGCGTTCGTCTCCTGTGAGCCGCGACCTTACTTCACAAGCATCATTTTCTTCAGATCGGTGAACACCTGCACGCCGTTCACGCTGCGTGCAGTCAAGCGATAAAAATACAATCCGCTCGCCACTGTCGTGCCGTTCTGCGCTGTGCCTTTCCATACCACCTCGTGATAGCCTGCCGCTTTCTCATCCGCAAGCAGCGTTGTTATCTCTTGTCCCGCCACGTTGAATACGGTCAGCGTCACGACCGATGCTTCCGGAAGCGCGAAACGAATTCTCGTTTCCGGATTGAATGGGTTCGGATAATTCTGTGAGAGTGAGAATTCGGTTGGTACATTCTCACCCACGCTTGTCAGGACTCGGACCTGGACCGGCTCAACGTAGTTGACAGTTCCATCCAAATCAATCTGTTTCAGGCGATAGTACCACATACCGGGCGAGACGTTGCGATCTTCATAACTGTACGTATGTCGCTCGTTCGTTGTACCATGTCCGGGGATGAAACTGTTCGCGATCGTTGCAAATTCTCCCGCGGAACCGAGGCGTTTCTGGACTTCGAAACCGTAGTTGTTGATTTCCGAGATGGTTTCCCACCGCAAGAGAACGCTGTTGCTTGCGCGTTGATACGTCGCATGGAAGTAGGAAAGCGTAATAGGCAGGGAGGGAGAGCCCTCGTCCGCACCTCGATAGGGCGCTTGGGTATCTCGTGTTTGACCGTCAATGTCTGTCGTGATTGCGACCGGCAGTCCTGCCAAATCTTGATCTCCGAGGGAGGCTCCTGCGAGATGAGGATCTTGGACGGAGACAAAGGTTACCGCCTTTGATTTCGCATTGACCTCGCCCGGCGCGTAGCGCGTTTGGTAGTCTGCCAGCGTTTGGCTCGAATTCGTTACATCATACGACAGAAGATTCTGTGCCGTTGGAGTTCCGGCGAACACAAGATTATAATCGGAAGCTGCTGTTTTCATCTTATCTGCATTGGCTGCCGATGTGAAGTACACCGCACATGCGCGCGAGGTCCCTGTCCCCACACCCATCAAATTGACGAAGATATTGTTCTTGACGGCGAGCGTTGATGCACTGAGGTTCGCTCCATAAAGGCAGGTGCTTTGGTGCGTTGTACCTGTAACCGGGGATGAGTTCTCTAAATAGACGGTATTGTAGGTGAGGTTTGCGGTGATTACTTGATTGACCTCGATCCCTCGTACGTTGACTGTTGTTCCTGAGGAGGTACCACCAGGAACGCGAAGGTCTGCTATCATGTTGTTGTACAGGTTTGCAGTGGTTCCGGTTGCCGAGCCTGTTGCTATCACGATACCCTTTGCAAGCCCAGTCGAAGTTGTCCCGTTCGCGAAGTTGTACAGCCGATTGTTGTAAACCTCTATTGTCGTACTGTTGGCAGGCAAGTTGAATTGAATGCCGGTGATCGTTCCCGTATGAGAGACATTCGTGCTTAACAGATTGGAGATTGTGCAATTCCTCACCGTCAAGGTTCCCGCATTCGTTGCAGTCGAGGAGGAGGCAGGGTTGTACCACATGCCATAGATATTGTTCGAGGTGAGCGCCGAGTTCGAAACGTTCACGATGTCGGTTTTCTCGACGAGGAAATCCTGCTGCAAGTCAATCTCGAACATGCGCATGTCGGAGCCTGACGCGGCGGTGGAATTACCGATCGTGTTCCGTCCGATGACTGCTGTAACCTTGTTACCGATATCGCGCACGGTGGTGGAAAAGCCGAAGAAACGAATTGCCGCACGAAATACGCCACGAACGTCTACATCTTGAATAGTATTGTAACTGTTTCCTAACGAGGTATCAGTACCCGCGGATCCGTTGGTACCGAAGCGGATGCCGGTGATGCCCGTCGTCGTGGCGAGTGTGTTCATGTTGATGAACAAATTGCTGAGCGTGTTGAAGCGCGCGCCGGAGCGAGCCGTATCTCCAACGGCACGGTTCTGAATGGAGTTGCCGACAAAAATACCCATGTCAAACTTCGTGGTCGCCGTTGTGTTTGCCACATTGTCGACGATATCCAGGTTCCGTATTGTCACATAGTCGGCTCCTTCGATTCGTATGATGGCATCTCCGGTAGTAGCCGATGGTGCGGTTGTGGAGGTGTTGCCGTTGAGAGGCGAAAGTACCGCGTTACCGCCGACAGGAGATGTCGCGGTTGCCGACTTGACTGTGATCGTGTTCGTGCTTGAGGTTCCGGCAACGTTGATGATGTGGAAGATGTCGTCGTACGTGCCGTCGTTGATGTTCATCGTTACGGGTCCACTCACGCCATGAATATTCAACGCCATTGCGGCGCTGCTCACGGTCGGAAAGTTGGCACCGATTCCGCCGACTGTGTACGTACCACTGAGCGGTGCTATAACAGTGACAGGAGTAAATCTCAATGTTGTTCCCGCATCCGGCGGAACCGCGATGCCCGTAAACGGGAGTCCCATCGTTTGGTGATACACGCGAGAGCCTGCTGTTCCCCCGATGTTGAGACTGAGAAATGTCCCCGTGGCTTGGTTTGACGATTGGATTGGGGTGTTATCTGTTAAGCCAATTGAGGCGGTAGGTGTCGTGGTCGATGCCGTGATCGTCCCGTACTGAAAATCAATCAGGTTCGTTGTTTCGTAGAGCAATACTTGGAATTCAGCGTTCGGCGTTGGTTCAAGGTACCTCCACTTTACATT
>CAYUFU010000019.1:23585-40139 GCA_964444145.1 uncultured Chitinophagales bacterium | reverse complement strand
GTGAACGATTCGCCGCCTGGAAAAATATTGACCGGTGCTGTCCAGCCGTCATCGGATGTTCCCCTCCACGCGAACGTGTTGCCGCCCGTGGCGATGGTGACGGGTCCGGTCGTTACCGATAGTGTGTAGTTCGCTGCGCCGATCGCCTGCGCTTGGATGAGCAGCATTCCCATCAGCAACAGGGTAGTAAAGAGCCTCATAGAGTTCTCCTATGCTTGAGTAAGTGAATGAAGTGAGTATGTGAGCGTATCTGGCAAAGAACAGTTGCCACGCGGTTCTTATACTTAGTTGAGTGTGCAGGTTGGGTTCCCCGTAGTAGACACAGGGAGACAGAGCTAAACCTCCCCTCTATCACAAGTAAAGTAAGGTGAACAAAAGTGAATGTCAAGCGAGGGTTTGAATCTTTTTGAGGAGTGTGAGTTTTGCTCCTTTATTCTTGATGCGCGATGCAGTCGCTTATGAGATGAAAGGTAGAACGGTATGCGATCCCCGACTGCAGCGACAGTCCGATCTCGCATGTTCGGCTCGTCGAATAACCTTCCATGCAGTTTGAAGGCAACCCCGCTCGCAAACCTCTTAGAGCGGATTGCGTCAACTCCGGTTGGAAAAACCCTCTGTCGCCAGCCCAGCCGCAACAGCCGATCCCATCGGGCACCACGATGTTGTCTGCGCACCGTTGAGCCAATTGCATAAGCCCCGCTTCAAGTCCCATCTTGCGCGCACTACACGTATGATGAATGGCAATCGTATCCTTGTTCTTGGTGATGGGAAGACGATCGAGAAGAAACGCCTTTACAAATTCGACTTGTTCGAAGATCCTGAGCGATGAAGAGCATGTTTCCTTCATGCGCAGCGCGCACGGACTCATATCAACGAGAATCGGCAACGCGCCGTTGTTCGATGCCGTTGCCAGTGCGGCTTCCAATTCACGCGCTTTGCGATCGCCTTGACGGACAAAACCTTTGCTGGCGAATGCCATGCCGCAACAAAGAGTACCGAGGCTGTCGGGATAGATGACCGTGAAGCCGGCAATGTTCAATAGCCTGTGAATGAGAGTCGTGAGCGATGGTTCGTTCGTTCCCGTTGTGCAGCCCAGTGTGCGATTGATGCACGTCGGAAAATAGACGACGGGTTGCTCTGCTCGCGTAGGCAGATTCTGCCGGATGATTCTGTCCGCGCCTTTCGGCATTGCGGCGGTCCATTGTGGAAGGTTGTTGTGCGAAACGCGGCGAAGGAATCTCGACAGCACATCCATGGTTGAAGTGCCGAGCACCCTGTGCATTGCGTCGGCGACGTTCAAGCCGAATCGTATCGCGCCCGACACTAACGAAAAATGTTCTGCAACAATATCGGCGACGCGATTCTCAAACGGCGAATGATGCAGGAAGCGCAGCTCTTTGATCAGCTTCCCCGTATCAATTTCCACAGGGCAGCTCGTCGCACAAAGCCCGTCGGTTGCGCATGTGTGGTCGCCCTGATATTGAAACTGATGTCGCAGCGAGGCGAGACGAGTGCCATCACTACGTTCGGCGATAAGGCGAGAGATTTCGCGGAACGCGACGATGCGTTGCCTCGGCGTGATCGTGAGGTTCTTTGATGGACAGTGCACCTCACAGAAGCCGCACTCGATGCATTTGTCCACGAGAGGATGCGCCGAGGGAAGCGGCTTGAGGTTCTTGATATGAATTTGCTTGTCGAGATTGAGAATGACTCCGGGGTTGAGAAGATTTTCCGGATCGAAAATGCTTTTGATCTCCTTCATCAGCGAGTACGCTTGGGCGCCCCATTCCAGCTCGACGTAGGGCGCCATATTGCGTCCCGTGCCGTGCTCGGCTTTCAGGGAGCCGTCGTATTTCTTCACGACCATCTCTGCAAGATCGTCCATGAACGCGGCGTAGCGGTCCACTTCCGACCGGGCGTTGAAGCTTTGGGCAAAGACGAAATGCAGATTTCCTTCGAGCGCGTGCCCGAAAATAATCGCTTCGTTGTAGCCGAGCTTCTTGAACAGCGACTGAAGCTCAAGCGTTGCCTCGGCAAGCCGCGGAACGGGAAACGCGACGTCCTCGATAATTACCGTTGTTCCCGTTTCCCGCATCGCGCCGACGGAAGGGAAGAGACCCTTGCGGATATTCCACAGACGAGCAGTTTCGATCGGTTCCGACGTGAACGCGATCGGGCGTACGACAGGGAGCGCCCGAATCGCTTCCTCAATGTCGGCTATTTGATGCTGCAATGTGTCTTTGTCCGCCGCGCGCGTCTCGACTAGGAGCGCTGCAACTCCATCGTGGAGTGTCTTCAAGTACTCCGGCATTGCTTTCTTGTCTTGCACCGACCGGAGTGATGCCCGGTCCATCAGTTCTACTGCGCTGACGTTGCAATCTTTCAGAAGCGTCACGGCAAGGCATGCCGTTTCAATATCGGGATAGAGAATGAGCGCGGTGGCTTTGTGCGGATGTTCGGGCACGGTGTTGTAGGTGATTTCGGAAATGAAACCGAGGGTCCCTTCCGAACCGATCATCAAATGCTGGATCACGTCAATGGGATCGTCGAAATCCACCAGAGCGTTCAGGCTGTAGCCTGTGGTGTTCTTCATTTTGAATTTGCGGCGAATGCGTTCGGCAAGCGGCGTGTTCGATCTGACCCGCTGCGACAATGCAGAAATGCGCGCAAGCATCTCGTTATGCGATTGTTTGAATCGCATCGTGCTTGCTTCATCCCTCGTGTCAAGCACGCTGCCGTCGGCGAAAACTATTCTCATCGAAGCGAGCGTGTTGTAGCTGTTCTGCGCGGTGCCGCAGCACATGCCGCTCGCATTGTTCGCCGCAATCCCGCCGATCATGCACGCGTTGATCGAGGCGGGATCGGGTCCGATTTTCTTTCCGTAGGGCGACAGATAAACGTTTGCATGCCCGCCGATAACGCCGGGTTGCAAGCGAATGCGTTCCCCGTGATGCTCGATCGTAAACTTGTTCCACGACGGTCCGAGCATGACGAGAACGGAATCCGAAATTGCTTGTCCTGAAAGACTTGTGCCGGCGGCACGAAAGGTGAGAGGGAGATGAAGCTCGCGGCATGCACGCAGGACGCATGCCACATCATCCTCGTTTTCAACCTTCACGACAAGTTTTGGAATGAGGCGATAAAAGCTTGCATCGGTGCCGAACGCAAGCGTGCGAAGGTCGTCGTGGATCAGACGATCGGCAGGGATCGTCGAGGCAAGACGATTGTAGAGTTGGAGATAGCCGTCGGTGAGCATGGAAGGAACTGTCTGACAAGAATCTCAGAGAAATACAGAAGAAGTGCAAGCGAAAGAACTCACTGACGCTGCGCAAGAGTGGAGCTCTGAAGCGTTCGATGTTCAGGTATCGGAGCGTTACCCCGCCCTATGGTAGTATCGAACGCCCTCGGCTGTGCAAGCATACCCTCGGTTGAACAGTTAGGGAGTTCCATACGGGTTCTCCCTATTGAAGACGAAATCAGATCTCATACTGATACAACATCGCTACCGACTCCCTCGGCATTCATTCGTACTGCACACGTACGCGTTGTCGGTTTTGCGCAGCACCGCTTATCGTGTTAGTACTCCAACTTTATGCCGATGGTTGGAATGATTTCAAATCCCTCCTTGCTCACGCCGCCGCTTCGTTCAAGGAAACGTTCCTCATTCACATTCAAGCGATTATAGACATTGAGCACGTCAATAAAACTCACCAACGCAAAGCGGCCTAATTGTTTTCGGTAATCAACGCGAAGATTGAACGTATGAAAATCATCGAGTCTCCGTCCGTTGTTGGCGGTGATCTCTTTTGAGTAGCGAAGATAATTCGGGTTGTTGTGAACATTTGCGTGAACAATGTACGCATCGGTAGGACGACCGGTTGCGTATTTCCACTTCGCAGCAAACGACCATTCTTCGTTTACTTCATAGCCAAAGAGGATGTTGAAGATATGTGGCTGATTGAAATCGGAATTGTACTCACCCTTGTTGTCGTGGTCATCGCGTTTGCTTTGGGCATAGGAGTAATTCACCTGTCCATACCACTTGTCCGTGAATCGTTTCACTAGGCTGAAGTCTGCGCCCGTTGCCCACCCGTCGCCGGCATTCACGGCAAGGAAACGGGTTCTGTCCAGCCACACGACAAGGTCGTCGAACTTCTTATAATACGCCTCCACCGTGAATCTCACGTCGTCGCTGAAGTAATCCGTCAGTCCAAGGATTGCATGGATGGCTCTCTCATTTTTTAGGGAGAGGTTGTTCTTCGGGTCGGCGGTGATGATCCCTAACTCGGGAGTCTGATAGAAAATGCCGCCTGCAACATTCAGCCTGGTCGTTGGGCTGAACGCATAGCTTGCACTCAAGCGAGGCGACACGTAGTTTCTGTTGTTGAATTCACTTCGCTCAAATCGAACCCCCGGATTGATCACGAGAACATCCGACAAGGTGATGGAAACATCAGTATATGCTGCAACACTCAGCTTCGAAACGTTGACCGTAGAGTTCACAGCCTCAGCTTGTCGAAGAAGGAACTTGTGCGCCGCGTCGGGGCGATAATCATTCGCATCGAATGTGTAGATGGTGTCAACGCCGTTTTGCACGGCGGTGAAATCCAGTTTGAGATTGCTGACCTCAACGCCGCTCGTCGTCGTAACGTTTTTCCTGATGATAGAGGTAAATGATACCTTTGCTCCAAAATCGCTCTCTGTCGTGCTTTCGTCGTAAATCCACTTGCGTTGCGCAGCTTGTTCCTTTGACGGAATCACCCCATTGAAACTGTCCGTAAAGGCTCGACCATAGCGTTGCTGAGCCTCCCTCCCTTTGTAATACAGCGTCGTCTGCAACAGACTCGACTCACTTGCAAGCAACCGCCAGTTTACTCCTGCGACAGATTTCGTCTCATCAACATCGTACAGTTCCGTTTGGAACAAATCTTTGCTCTCATACACGTGATTGATGTTCCGTTCGAATTTCTCAGGTGAGTAAATTCCAAGAATGGAAAGCGAATTCTTTGCGTCAATGGCAGTCGTTGTTTTCAAGATGATGTCGGTGAAATCCGGGTCGCCCAAATCCGTTTGTCCCGTGAGCTTCAACACGGTTCGGAAATCCTGATGGCGAGCGGAGAGGATGAGACTCGTCGTTGGCAGAATGTAACTTGGGCCGTCGTAATTGAATTCCCAGCCAAGCACATCAAATGTTCCGTTCATGGTGAAGTTGTCGCGATTGCCGTCTTTGATTTTCAAATCAACGAACGATGCATTCTTTCCGCCGTAGCGAGCGCCAAAGCCGCCCGCCTGAAAATTCGCTTCTTGAATGAGGTTCGGCGCGAAAATACTGAACCGTCCGCCTTGCGCTTCTTGCTCCTCGCTCCCGCCGGTGAAGTGCGAGACTCGGTCCACCGGAATATTATCTACCAACACGATATTGTCTTTCGGACTACCGCCGCGCACGCTGAACGAAGAGAACTCACCGCCGCTTGAACTGACGCCGGGTAACGTTTCAATTGCGCGAAAGATATCGCCCGCCGCGCCCGGGCTGCGGTTGATTTCCTCCTTGGAGTAGGTGTAGTTTGATACGGGTGCTTCTTTATTGATGGCAAACGGATTTGCCGAGACAGAAACTTCCTCACTTTCGATGTAGTCCTCGGACAACTCGATTTCGACATTTGTCGTCTTGTCTCGGACAACTCGCACATCGGTTTTCAAGAATGGCGTGTGGCCGACGAATGTAGCGCGCAATTTGTAGATTCCCTCGTTCACAGGCGAGATGGTGAAGTTCCCATTGACGCCTGTTGATGAGCCGAGGGCTGAACCGACGACCAAAACATTTGCCCCAATAATCGGCTGCTTAGTAATCTTGTCAATTACCCTTCCCCGGATGGAGCCGACCTCCCCGCCCAAGGCGATTCCAGAAACTGTAACCACCATGAGAGCGGCGAAGCAAACATCTTTGAGATGATTGAACGCAACAATACTTCGGTTTTTCATGACGTATTCCCTTGTGTGTTTTGAGTGAATTGGTGAACAGTAATAGTTAAGTGAACACCGTTTAGTGCAATTGCAAAAAAAATGGATCTACTTCTTGTGTTGAACATTCGCGACGAAAAAATCCAACGTGCCGTGAATTATTGCGTTGAGATGTTCAGCAGGAAACATCACAGTTCGTTTTCGAATATCGAGTGAAACGATGCCATGCACAAGAGACCACATTGCGAACGATGCCGTTTCGACGTTTCCCTTTAGATATCCTGCATCAATGCATGCCTGCACAGTCTGACGCAGCGTATTGTATGCTCGCTCACCTGCATCCCATTCCTTACACTCTTCGATCAGTTTTCCCGTCGTTCTCATGATAAACATGAGTTCGTAGTACTCAGGATTTTCCAACGCAAACTTGATGTAGACTTCTCCTAACTTGCGCAAACGTTTCAGCGGGTCTTTTACCGATGCAGTTTCGAGTTGCCGCCGATTCAACTCGTCGAACCCCTGCTTGTGAAGTGCAAAGAAAATCTCCGCCTTGTCTTTGAAGTATAAGTACACAGTTGCGGGACTGTATTCAATCTCATCCGCGATGTTGCGGAGCGAGACGTTCTCAAACCCTTGCTTGAGAAACAGTTTCTTCGCCGCTTTGAGAATGAGCTCCCGCATCTCCTGCTTATCGCGCTCTTTTCGTTCTCTGATACCCATTGACTAAACACTGTTCACTTACTGAACACAATATAGTACAACGGAGCCTCACTGTCAAGAGGTCTCTGAGAAAATATTTTCCCAAACGGAAAACAAAACACCTCGAAGGGCATTTTCTTCGTGACTCCTGATCGAATTGGTGTCGTTGGAGCTGATTGTTCGTCGTACGAAACCTCGTGGCGTAATTTCAAGAATTGTCAAAAAAGTCGTACCTTGATCAGTCTTACATACACCTACAATGCGATTCCAACTTGTGGAATTCATTCTGGGGGGAATGAAATTGCTTATTCGAGTTTCCGGTTTACTTGTGTTTGCGCACGTTGCGTTCTTTTGCGCGTCGTCGGAGCGCGTGCAGAAGCCCGAGCCGCCGGTCAACTGGAAGCTGCGTGCCGAAGAGCTCGCCCGTGAGTTCATCATCGTTGATACGCACGTTGACCTTCCGTATCGGCTGACGGAGAAAATGGAGGATGTCACGGTTCGGACCATGGGAGGCGATTTCGACTATGTCCGCGCCGTTGTCGGCGGCTTGGATGCGCCGTTCATGTCCATATACGTGCCCGCAAGCTATGAAGAGAACGGCGGAGCGAAAGAATTCGCCGACTATCTCATCAACATGGTGGATAGCATCGTCGAAAAATCGCAGCGAAAGTTTGCCGTTGCATTCTCTGTTGCCGATGTCCGCGAGTATGCGACCGACGGCATTATTGCGTTTCCGATGGGCATGGAGAACGGTGCGCCCATCGAAGGTGATTTGAAGAACCTGAAATATTTCTACGACCGCGGCATCCGCTACATCACCCTCGCCCACAGCAAAAGCAATCACATCTGCGATTCCTCGTACGACCCCAACCGCAAATGGAATGGCGTGAGTCCGTTCGGTGAACAAGTGATTGCGGAAATGAATCGGCTCGGCATCATGATAGATGTCTCGCATATTACCGACAGCGCGTTCTACGACGTGATAAGGATTTCAAAAGCGCCCGTCATCGCGTCGCATTCGTCGTGTAGATATTTTACGCCCGGCTGGGAACGGAACATGAGCGACGAGATGATTCAGTTGATGGCGAGTAAAGGCGGCATCATTCACATCAATTTCGGTTCGGCGTTTCTGCGTGAAGATATTCAGAAACAAAGCGAGCGCGAATGGTTAGCAACGGATTCCATTCGTGCGCTGTACAAAGACAAGAAACCTAAAGCCGAAGTCGACTCCCTCGTCAGCGCTTATCGGGCTGCTCATCCCACGCCGTATGCCGACATTGCCGATGTTATCACACACATCAATCACGTCGTGAAACTCGTCGGGGTTGACCATGTCGGTCTCGGTTCCGACTTCGATGGTGTCGGGGACTCGCTGCCGACGGGCTTGAAAGATGTGTCGTACTTTCCGAATTTGATTTACGAGTTGATGAAAGCGGGCTACTCGGAGAACGACATCCGAAAAATTTGCGGAGAAAATACCCTGCGCGTCTGGGCGCACGTGGAACAGGTTGCGAAGCAACTACAAGCAGAGCAAAGTTCGAGATGACGCTGAATCGTACTCGTTGTTCTCCGCGGAGCATTCTTGTATTTCCCGTGCCAAGGTGGTCCACGTGATGACATAATTGTGACCATCGCTGCGTCGTACACAATTCAACCAAGAACCCGCCGCCTACCCGATACTCCGCTGCACTCCTCCAGCAATCTCCATCATATACGCGACGCCGAGATGGAGAATAATCCCGCCATAAATTGATTTTGTCCGATACGAAATTACTCCGAGCACCAATCCACCAAGAATGGAACTCAAAGCTTCGCCTATCGGCTTTTGGAAATGGATGAACGCATACACGACGACCATAGGCAGAATCGCATCGGTTTTTAAGTAGCGTCCCATTGCCATCACCATGAAACCGCGAAACAGGAATTCGACAAAAATGAAATCAACACCATAACACAACTCGAATCCGCCGATGAGCATCCATTGCCGAGCCGCGTCGGTCTGCGGTAAGCCGAATTTGTACCGTGGGTATGCCGACTGGAAATCTGCCGTGTATGACGCTGCAAGAATGAGCGGGGCAAGCAACGCAATGATTGTGAAGTAGGTCTTGAGGTTGATGTTCGACGAGCTGAAGCCGTATAGACGTGAGCCTTCTCTGTCGCGTGCGTACCAATACCAAAGGAGAGGAACGAGGGCAAGCCCCGGCGCAATATTGCTTGCATACCGAACAATATACCAATGGTATGCCTTGGGTGCCCAATCGAAAAGGGAAGGAAAGGTTGTGTACAAGTACATTGGTGTGTTGTGCAGCATGATATATGCAGCGACGATTGCGATAGCAAATGTCGTGAGGAAGAGAAAGCGAGATTCCTTGAACAAGTGCCACGCATTGTTAGCCTGCGCCTGCAGAGCGAGCGTGATGCAATACGGGATGCCGAAAAACAAACAGTAGAACACAAACTGCTCGGCGGGATGCGCGAAGCGTTTGAGCATTGTCGTCTCTGACAGAATTCCGTAATTGACAATGAAACTCACGGCGAGGAGAGCGCTGACAGCGACAAAGAGTGCACGGCTTCGTTGCTCTTGGAAGTAATCGTGCAGGTAGCGGGCGATTTGTTTCATGGAGCATGATAACGAACTTCGCGCGAAGTTGAAAGCCTTTCCTGTGAACCCGCGGAAGAGCGGTACGGCCCAAGCTCCTTTCACGGAAATAAATTGTTAGATTTTGCAGGGCGCGCGAGTCCGGGTTCCTCGAAGCAACGATGCACCGTTCATCGTCGTGTGTTCGAGATTCAACATGCTCAGCGGAAAGGATTTGGTAGTGCATCGAGTCGGTTTTCTTTATGATGAGCGTTTCTTGCTTCACGCTCCACCTTCGGGTCATCCCGAGCGTCCTGAGCGGCTGAAGCAAGCGATTGCGCATCTTAAGCAACTGCCGTTGTGGAACGAGCTGGTTCACATTTTGCCCGTTGCGGCAACGGAGCGCGCCATTCTTGCCATCCACTCGAAGGAACATTTTCACTTTATCAAGAGTGTCTGCGCACGTGGCGGAGGCATGTTGGATGAAGGCGATACGCACGCCGTGAGCGAATCATTCGATGTCGCGATGCTCGCGGCGGGCGCAGTCTGCACCGCGATTGACTCAGTGCTCAGCAGTAGAGTTGATGCTGCGTTCTGCGCCGTACGTCCGCCTGGACATCACGCTGAAAAAAATCGCCCGATGGGCTTTTGCCTTTTCAATAATGTTGCCGTCGGTGCGCGGTATGCGCAGCGGCGGCACGGTGTTCAGCGCGTTGCCATTCTCGATTGGGACGTTCACCACGGCAACGGGACGCAGCACATTTTTGAAGACGACGCCTCGGTATTGTACATTTCGCTTCACCAGTATCGCTTCTATCCAGGGACGGGTACAAGAGGCGAAAAGGGAACGGGTGACGGCAAAGGCTTCACGCTCAATATTCCGCTTCCTGCGGGAACGGGGGAAGAGCGGTACATTGAAGCATTCACGGAAGAAGTTGTGCCAGCGCTGTATAAGTTCCAGCCCGAGCTTCTGGCTATCTCAGCAGGATTCGATGCGCACCGAGATGACCCGCTCGGAGGAATGTTGCTGAGCGAGCAATCGTTTGCGAAGATGACAGCGCTCATAAACGGCATCGCACCGATTGTTTCTGTTTTGGAAGGTGGTTATCATCTTGATGCGCTTGCGCGCAGCGTCGAGTCGCACTTAGGTGTGCTTCTCGGTCAAAAACTCTTGTCTCACTAAACAAAAGGTAGTAGTATGATCAAGTTTCTATCAGTTGCACAACTTATAGTGGTTGTCGTGGTTACGAGTGCAATTGCGCAACCGATAAAGGTAACGCGCATTCCTTCGGAGTTTCAGCCACTTTCTCCGCAGTGGGGGAACGATGTGTTGATCCATAATCGTGAGCCGGTGGGTCGTCCGTCGGCAGCGGGCAGAAGCAACGGGACAGCGTACATCGCAGTTCCCGATACTGCGTTCAACCGTAATCTTACGACATATAAAACCACCAATTTCGGCCAGACGTGGTCCGGGTGGACAACGTTCGGCCCGCCTCAGCGAATTGTTGACAAGGTGAAGATGCTGCGTGGTGCTAACGATTCGATCTATATGTTCACCCTCGAAGAAGGCGTGATCATATATAGGAACATTGAGAATGTGTTTTCAGGTGGGCAGTATCCTGTCACCGGCATTCGCGACTTCGATGTTGCGATGTCGAGCACCGGCGGCACATATCTCTTCTACGACTTGGCTGCCAACAATTCGATTTCTCGCGCGGCCTCGGCAGACTACGGCGCAACATGGCCTCAGGTGGCAACCGTGACTACAGCCGGCTCGTTTCCTCGAATCTTCATGAACAATCAAGCTTTGGATACACTGGTGCTAAACTACTACGGACCTGTGCGTGCCGACGACACCCTCCGGTCAGTGATTCGACAAGCACGCTACCGCGAGGTGGCAACGGGGAATCTTGCTGCCGCCAGCTTCATTGATGTCAATACGGATACTGCCGTTGCGAGGCCCCAGTATGGCTCCGCAAAAATTGGCAATGTGGTCTGGTTCTTCAACACGCGCGGCGGTGTAGGATCGCAGGACATTCAACTTCGAGTGAGCACAGACGCTGGAGTGACATTCGGTGCGGCCTCCAATGTTGCAGCGTTGCCAAGTGTCGATGAATCATGGTTTGATTTGCAAAACTATACCATTAGTGATGGTGGACTTGATTTTGTGTACCAAGTTGATAGCGCTGGCACGACGAACGATCGAATGATGTACGCGTTTCTCCGACGATCGGCGCCCAGCACACTTGTTGCACTTGAGCGCATCAGCGGCAATCCTGTTGTGTCGTCGACGAGATACCAACCGACGGTTTTTGAGTATTACGATAGTGGGGCCGAAGTTGGCGTCATTTGGGTCGGGCTCAATGGCACTCAGCGTGCAGTATATTACGATCGCTACAATGCACCGGCGACAAGCGTTCAGCAAATGGGCAGCGGCTTGCCGGCAGCATATATTCTGAAGCAAAACTATCCCAATCCATTCAATCCGACAACTGCTATTGAGTTCGGAATCCCGAAGAATGAGTTTGTTCAGCTTAAGGTCTACGACTTGCTCGGTCGTGAAGTGCAGACTCTGGTTTCAGAAAACTTGAGCGCGGGTACCTATAAGGTGAAATTGAACGGGCAGAACCTTGCCGCGGGGGTGTATATGTACAGACTCCAGGCAGGGAATTTTGTGGAAACGAGAAAGTTGACGCTTCTCAAATAACCGCAGCCTGTCATCTTTTTTTGCAAGGGACTCGCGAGAGTCCCTTTTCTTTGTCGGAAGAATTCCTCACATTGCTTCAGCGGAGAAGCTTCCCGATTCTTCAATCGTCATTCCCAGGCTCACTTTCAATTGAAGTATGAACCAATCTAACGGTACTCTGTATTACGGCGATTACCTCCAGCTCAACCGGTTGCTCGATAGCCAGGATCCTGAAAGCGTGAAGCACGGACTCCATGCGCACGACGAGATGCTGTTTATTATCGTGCACCAAGTGTACGAGTTGTGGTTCAAGCAAATTCTCTTCGAGCTCGAAGCCGTGATCCATGCGTTCCGCACGAACGCCGTTGATGAAACGGAAGTCCACATCGCAGTTCATCGCCTCCGCCGCATCGCGGAAATCCAGAAACTTCTCATTGACCAAATCAAAGTGTTAGAAACGATGACAGCGTCGGACTTTCTGGACTTCCGCGATCTTCTCTATCCCGCATCCGGCTTTCAGAGCTTTCAATTTCGCCTGGTCGAAAACAGGATCGGCGTCCGTCCGACGCATCGTCATCTGTACAATCCTTCTCAACCATATTACGCGAATCTCTCTGCGCAACATCAGCAACTCGTAGTTCATTCGGAAGCTCAGCCATCCTTGTTCGATGTGATTCAGGAGTGGCTGGAGCGCACACCGTTCTTGACGTTTCACAGTTTCGACTTTCTAGGAGAGTATGAGAGAACGGTCCGTCGTTCTCATCAGCACCTCCGGGTGAGCGAAGAAGATCTCCGTGCAATGCTTGATCCAGCGGCACACAAGGCACTCCAGCAAGAGGATAAGCGGCGGCTCTCGCACCGTGCAATGGTCGCGGCGTTGTTCATCTCGCTTTATCATGATGAGCCGATCCTCCATCCGCCGTTTCAGCTCTTGACGGCGCTTGTGGAAATGGATGAATTGTTCACCGAGTGGCGGTATCGTCATGCGTTGATGGTGCAGCGCATGATCGGAACGAAAATCGGCACAGGTGGTTCATCGGGGTATGACTATCTGAAAGGCACATTGGAACGGCACAAAGTCTTCTCGGATCTGTTGACGATTTCCAATTACTTGATCCCCCGATCTGAGCTTCCAAAGCTTCCTGCATCGCTGAAAGAAAGTCTCGGATTTTTTTATTCGAAGCAGGCGAGTCGCTCATGAATATGAGCCTTCTCGGAAAGCGGGCGTTGGTGTGCGGAAGCACGCAAGGACTTGGAAAAGCATGCGCGCTCGAACTCGCACTCCTCGGTGCCAGTATCACGCTTGTTGCTCGCAACGAGGAATCGCTGAAACGAACACGATCCGAACTCGATACGAGCAACAACCAGCACCACAGCTTCATCGTTGCCGACTTTTCCGATGTGAATCAAGTCCAACAGCGAGTGACGGAATTCGTCAAGAACACTCCGCCGATTCATATTCTCGTCAACAACACCGGCGGACCGAGAGGCGGACCGATTGTTGACGCCGAGTTACAGGAATTCACGAGGGCGTTCTCAAGCCATCTCCTGTGCAATCATATTCTGGTTCAAGCAGTTGTCGGTGGTATGAAAGCCGAAGGCTACGGTCGCATCATCAACATCGTTTCGACGTCCGTCAAACAGCCGATTGCGGGCCTTGGTGTTTCGAATACCGTGCGCGGCGCCGTTGCGTCCTGGGCGAAAACTCTTGCGGGTGAGCTTGCGCCCTTCGGCATTACAGTCAACAATGTCCTGCCCGGCATGACCAAGACAGGACGACTCGACGCGCTCATCAAAGCGAAAGCGGAGAAGAGTGGTAAATCTATCGAGCAGATTACGAACGAAATGATTGCGGAAATCCCCGCGGGACGATTTGCAGTACCCGAAGAATTCGCCGCGGCGGTCGCGTTTCTCGCGACACCCGCAGCGAGTTACATCAATGGCATCAATCTTCCTGTTGATGGGGGACGGACGTCGTCACTTTGAGATGGAGTATGCAAAGAATCTCCAACTACATAAACGGCACTCACCTTGCGCCGGTTTCGGGGTTGTACATTGATAACTACAATCCCGCGACGGGCGAAGTGTATTCGCATCTGCCCGATTCGGATGAACGCGACATCCAGCGTGCTGTTGATGCGGCGCGCAGCGCATTTCCGCCCTGGTCAAAAACACCAACGGAAACGCGTTCGCGCATTCTCCTTCGTATCGCAGAGTTGATTGAACGCGAGAGAGACAAGCTCGCTCTGGCGGAGAGCATTGACCAGGGCAAACCTGTTTGGCTTGCAAAGAGTGTTGATATTCCTCGCGCGGCAGCAAACTTCCGATTCTTTGCGAACACCATCGTCGCCTTCGCCAGCGAGGCGCATCCGATGGAGGACGCGGCGCTCAACTATACGTTGCGTCAACCGATGGGCATTGTTGGAGCGATTTCGCCGTGGAACTTGCCGCTGTATTTGTTCACGTGGAAAATCGCTCCGGCGCTTGCAGCAGGCAATTGCGTGATTGGCAAACCATCAGAACTCACGCCGATGACAGCATTCATGCTCTCGGACCTTTGCATCGAGGCGGGACTGCCGGCCGGCGTGCTCAACATTGTTCACGGTTACGGGCACAAGGTCGGCGCTGCGATTTCTGCTCACCCACAGATTCCGGTTATCACTTTCACCGGTGGAACAGAGACCGGCGCAGAAATTGCCAAAGCTGCGGCTCCGATGTTCAAGAAACTTTCCCTCGAAATGGGGGGGAAGAATCCAACGATCATCTTCGCCGATTGTGATTTTGAAAAGATGATGGAGACGACGGTGCAATCAGCGTTTCGGAATCAGGGAGAGATTTGTCTGTGCGGCTCGCGCATTTTTGTGGAGCGACCCATATTCGGGCAATTCAAAGAAGAATTCGTTGCGCGAACGAAAGCCCTACGCATCGGTGACCCGCTTGACGAGGCGACAAGCATCGGTGCCATCAACTCGCTGCAGCATCTTCAAAAAATCCTCTCGTACATTACGCTCGCGCAAGCGGAAGGCGGAACGATTCTCTGCGGCGGCAATCGGGTTCATCTCCACGGTAGATGCAAATACGGCTGGTTCATGGAACCGACAGTGCTCGAAGGTTTGCGCTATGATTGCCGGACAAATCAGGAAGAAATCTTTGGTCCCGTCGTAACGCTGACGCCGTTCGATACGGAAGACGAAGTGATGCTGTATGCAAACAGCACGCGGTACGGGCTTGCAGCAACGATGTGGACATCGGATGTGTCGCGGGCGCACCGCCTCGCGGCGAACATTGAAACAGGAATTGTGTGGGTAAATTGCTGGATGCTGCGCGACTTGCGAACGCCCTTCGGTGGGATGAAGCACTCCGGGCTTGGGCGCGAGGGTGGTCTTGAAGCGCTGCGGTTTTTTACTGAGGCGAAGAATGTTTGTATTGACCTTCAACCGTGAGTGGAGCGAAGGATCCTGACGCTTGCTTAGTTCGTAGAGTTTATAGAGTTTGTCGAGTTAAGCGCAGTCCCGTGGGGACGACCTATTTATAGAAACAACGTTCACGCAGGTTTTCACGAGCGCAGCAGGAGCGACCGAATGTCAGTCGAGAAAAACCAAGGCAGGATTGTATCCTCAAACGCTCCCGAACCCGTGGGTCTCTATCCTCACGCGCGACGCGTGGGCAATTTGCTTTTTCTCTCGGGCGTTGGACCGCGTGAACGTAGCACCAACAAAATTCCCGGGGTTGAACTCGACGAGCAGGGCAACATCATTTCCTACGACATTGAAGCGCAATGTCATGCCGTGTTCAAAAACGTCAAAGCAATTCTCGAAGACGCAGGCTCGAGTTGGGATAAGATTGTTGATGTGACGGTATTTCTCACAAACATGAAACAAGATTTTGCAACGTACAACCGAATTTACGCTCAATACTTCGCGGAGAATCAGCCGTGCCGTACCACCGTAGAAGTTGGCGCGCTGCCGACGCCGATTGCGATAGAATTGAAAGTGATTGCTACGGGTTAGTCATCGCATTGGACCAGCATTATATCGCGATGAACCCCAATGCCAAGAACTCTACAATCGAAGTTCAGAGGCTGCAAGGCTCATTGCGGGATTCATCAAATATCTTCGGCAGTAATTCGAACTTGATTACACAACCCAACAGACCAAACAGATTAATTATTGGAGGCTTCTATGTCGCTTGCATCACCCATCAACTTCAAAAAATGGATTGACGAAAACCGTCATCTCCTCAAACCCCCCGTGGGCAACAAATGTGTGTACGAGGACGCGGGGACAATCGTTATGGTTGTCGGTGGCCCGAATGCGAGGAAGGATTACCACTTCAATGAAGGAGAGGAATTCTTCTACCAGATCGAAGGTGACATCGTACTCAAAGTTGTTGACGAAGGAAAGCCGAAGGACATTCCCATTCGTCAGGGTGAAATCTTCTTGCTACCCCCGCGCACGCCGCACTCGCCGCAGCGCGGACCGAATACCGTCGGACTCGTCATCGAGCACAAGCGGGCTGCAAAAGAACTCGACGGGTTCATGTGGTACTGTGAGAACTGCGGCGCGAAAATGTACGAAGAGTTTCACTACATCGAGAATATCGTCACGCAACTGCCGCCGATCTTCGAGCG